>CAZZNO010000152.1:0-6921 GCA_964655685.1 uncultured Prevotella sp. | reverse complement strand
TAAGCAAGCGTAGAGCCTTCCAGGCTCTATAGGCTATTTTGATACACCCTCTTAAATCAGCGGTGAGGCTTGCAGCCTCTTTACCTTTTGACACAGCCTCTTAAAAGTGCTTTGAGCCTTCCAGGCTCATTTGGGTGAAGGAGGATATTCTTAAAAAATTGCCAATAATTGCTGGCAATTGCTGAAAATTGCCGTTGAAAAAAGCTATAGACGTTTAACAGCAGTTTCCAGAAAATTATTCTTTCACTTTATATATTCTATTTTGTTTTCATCCCTTGGCTTTGCCTCCGGCTGTTTTACAGGCTTTGCAGGTAGTCGACAACCTTCAGGGCGTTTTCTGCCGTGAGCATGTCAAGGTGATTGCTTGAAAGATATTGCTTGATTTCTTCCTTCTTGTTGGGGAACAATTTGTAAACTTGCTTCAAAGACTTGACGCTTTGTAGCTTTCCGTTGTGTTGGAAATAGTAAGTATTCTCGTTCTTGTTGCGCCATACATCAAGCGTGTTGCCGTTGCCGTCGTCCTGGTTTACGCCAAACGAACCGTTGTACATGCCTCCGCCACTGTCGCCCGTAAACGAGCCCATGCCGAAGTTGCCGCTTAGCTCAACCTTCTGGGCGGGAGCCTGGGAAATGGAGCCGAGCGCCCCTTTGTAGCCTACCTGTACGTTAGTGATGTGCCAGCCTACGAGAACCTCCTTGCCTGATGGGCGGACGATGGACTCGCACCACTGCCCGTTGTTGAACACCCATTTCCTGCCGCCGGTGAAGATAGTGTCTACCAGCTCCGGCGATACCAGCTCCATGAGCTGCCCGTTCTGCTGATACATCATCTTCTGGTTGGCTGCATCGTAGTTCAGCATGACACGATAGGTTGTGCCGCCTTTATAGACGATACGGCTCTGAATGAAATCGGGAAAGAAATAGAGTCTTTTCTCTTGGGCTAAGGTTGCCATGCTAAAGAATAGCAGCAACAATGTGAGATATTTACGCATGATATTTATAATTGGTTATCTTTCGAGAAGAAAGTCCCGCTTCCCATGCTTGTGCACGGAGAGGCGGGACTTGTTTATGAGTCTTGGCGGTTCAGCGTCTTGCCTCCGTAATTGCTACAGGAGGCAATGTCGCTTTTGCCGTCTTACTGTTTCGGTGAGCCCCATTGTGGAGCGTTCTTGTCCTGCCATACACGCTCGGTATTGAGTGGAGCGTTTCCAGAGTTGAACTGGCTGCCCTGGCTGTTGGTGCCAAGGGTGTTGAAGCCTTCAGCTTTGTATGCCTCGCGGATGATTGACTGCATCTGATTGTCGTCAGTCGGGTCGTTGAGTACGAAGCGGCGAGGGATAGCCGACAGCTCTATGCCGTCGAACTTGACAAACGGCAGCAACTTGGAACCAACCTTCGGGTAGCCGGAGCGGCGTGCGGTGACGAACTGGTCGTCGGGCAGCTCGCTGAAGTGGATAAGGAGCTGCAAGTAGACCTTCTCGAGCTTGTCGGAAGTAGAGCCGGTGAGCTTTACGTTGTCAGTTGCCAGCATGCTATCAATCTCGCCGTCCTGCAAGTCGATAGGCTTTTCGTTCGGGTCATAGTTGTAGGTTGTGCCATAGTAAGGAATCTTATTGTCAGCAGCAAGCGTGTTGAATTCCTCTACCGAAGCCCTTACGCCGGCATTGTACCATTCCTCAGCAGTCTTGCCGCCAAAGCTTCCGCCATTGAGCAGGGCGAACTCTGCAAGGTAGAGGTTGATTTCGCCTGCACCAAGATACATCTGATAGAGAGGATTGTCCTGCGTGTCCTGAATGATGTGCATGTCAACGGAGCCGTTTTCCTCAGTCATTGCCGTAGGCACCGTGAAGTCGATACGTCCGCGGCGCATCTCATTGGTGTAGTAAGAGAAAGGATTGTAAGACTTCTGGTTGTCGCCTATGCTGATTTGATAGCGTGTGCCGGAGTTCCAATACTCCTCATACTCGTCATCGCTAATCAACTTCTTGTCGTGTGCATCCTTCGGCTCATACTGTACGGGCAGGGCTGTGTAGCGCACCCAGGGCTCGCCCATGCCTCCCCAGCGCACGAAGTTGCTGTCATTGTCGAGGATGACGTTCTTGCGCACCTCAGAAGGCAGTTTGTTCCACTTGTGATTTTTGATAAAGCTCTGTACGACTTGCGAGTTGAAATCGTTCTTTGCATAGATGAAGCGTATGCGCGGGTCCTTGCTGTCGAGCATGAACTTGAACACGTTCTGCGTACCATAGATGGTTGAAAGGCCGTTGCCTGTGCCGTATACTACATCGTCGTTGCCGCTGTTCTTGCTGGTAGCCTTGCAGAAGAGGAAGTCATCATCGGTAGATGTGATGAGTCCTGCCGAGTTGCTTACAGCCTCTTGGGCAATCTGGTTTGCCTTGCTTGAGTTGTTGTTGTACAGGCGTACGGCAATCTTAAGCTTCAGTGAGTTTGCGAGCTTTGCCCACTTTGCCCAGTCACAACCGTAAGCTGCGTCCTGTTTTGCGTTGGCATTGAGGCCGGTTGCCTGGAGCATGGTTATGTAGCTGTTCAGCTCATTAATCCATGTGTCATAGAGCTCCTCAACGGTGTCATACTTAGGCGTAAGGATGTGAAGGTCGTCGTAGTGGCATGCCTCTGTATAAGGAATAGAGCCAAAGATGTCGGTATCGAAGATGCCGAGATATATGGTCATGATACCGGTGGCGGCGAGATAGCCGTTGTCGGCTACATCGTTATTCTCATTGATGTAGGTTTGCAGGCGGTTGCGCAGGCGCAAGGTCTGGATGTATTGCGAACCCTGTCCGCCATACTCGCCCATGCCCGTATATTGCGACGTGAAGCCGCCGCCAGGTGTGCCCATCTGGTCCCAGCGCGTGAAATACGGCGTGTTGTAGAACCAGAGCAGGTAGTCAGAGGGCTGGAATGTATTGATGGCTGCGGCAAGAAGACCTTCGGGCATCGTGGTTGTGACGTTGGACGGGTCGGTATTCAAGTCCTGGTAATCGTCACGGCAGGAGGTGGTCATCACCAATGCTGACACCATAGCCCCTGCTATGAATAATTTATTTAGTTTCATAATCTTCATTCTTTCTTTATTTTAGAACGTTGCTTTGATGGTGAATGTGAAGCTCGTGGTTATGCCAGCGAACTGACGTACACGGAATTCAGCTGCGTTTGTACCTGCCACAGCCTCCGGGTTTTCATGGTTAGGCATAGAGTTGAGCAGGTAGCCGAGGTTGTGAGCCTGTGCAGCAAGGCTGAGACGGCGTGCGCCAATCTTGCTTGCAATGCTTGACGGGAACTGGTAAGCCAACGAGAGGTCGCGGAATGCGATGTAGTTCAAGGTCTTGAACCAGCTGTCGTTGAGCACGCCGTTGCCCCAGCTGTTCTGCCAATAGTGCCAAGCACCGGCATGCATAGGCTGAGCGTGGCCGCCGGCAACAAGCTCTGCGTATGTTTCACCAGTATCATACTGGCCTGTACCTACTGTATAGGTAGAGCCGTCGCCCTGAGGAATCTTTGTGCCAGAGAGAATGATACCATCGGGAATGATACCGTCGTGGTATTCTGTGTGGTCGAAGTCTGATGTCCATGTGAGTCCGCCATGACCAGGACGACCCTTGAGAGAAGTCTTGGTGTAGCCGTAGGCTGTACCATAGCGTGAGCCGTAAGAAGCAACCTTACCGCCGAAGCGCATGTCGAAGCTTGCAGAGAGCGTCCAGCTCTTGTAGCGCAGGGTAGTATTGATACCGCCGAGGAAGTCAGGCACAGAGTTACCAACTTTCTGCACCTTACCGTTGCGTACGGCAAGCGGGAAGTAGTAGCCGTCGCCGGCAGTCACCATGCGGAAGATGTTCTTGCCGGAGTGCTTCTTGCCATCAGGATTGTCAGGATCGTCAACGTCCTTCATAGGAGCTGAGTCAGACCAGAGCTCACCGTAAGTGCCGCCTACCTTTGCTACAGAACCTACACGGTAGTTACCGTAGTCGGGGCTACCGTTCAAGGTAATGTATTGGGTAGTGAGGTCTGAAAGCTCCTTAATCTTAGAGTTGTTCTTAGTGTAGGTGAAGTTCAAGTCCCACTGCCAGTCCTTTGTTACGATAGGCGTCGTATTCAGAGCAACTTCTATACCTGAGTTCTGAATGTTACCTGCGTTGATGAGGGCACTGCTGTAGCCACTGACATTCGGGATGGAAACAGTCATGATCTGGTCTGTTGTGTTCTCCTTATAGTATGTAAAGTCGAGGGCGATGCGGTTGTCAAGGAAGCGGATGTCGGTACCGATTTCCCATGACTTCTTGCGCTCAGGCTTTAGATCCTGGCTGTAAGTGGTGTTGGGCAGAGTTGTAGAATAAATGTTATTGTTGCCGTTCTTATAGCTCTCCAATCCGTATGCTGAATTGATGTAGTAAGGATCGGTGTCGTTACCAACCTGTGCGTAGCTGGCACGTACTTTCCAGAAGCTCAGCCACTTGGGCAGCTCGTTGCGGAAGGTGTTGGTTATGATCCAAGAACCGTTTACAGAAGGATAGAAGTAGCTGTAATGGCCGTGGCCGTCGGAGTAGACGAGAGATGAAGACCAGTCGTTACGCCCTGTTACATCTACGAACACTTGGTCTCTCCAGCTCACGCCGACCTGTGCAGCGACAGACTGAATGGTCTTGGTGTTGGAAACAGAAGCTGAAGCTTCGTAGCCTTCAACGCCATTGGCTAGGAAGTACTGGTTAGGCACGATGAGGTCGCCCTTTGTGCCGGCAGACATTCCGTGGCTATAGCTGTTGTAAAGCTCGTAGCGGAGGAAGCCGTTGAGGCGCCAGTCCTCGTTGAGCTGCTTGTCCACCATGAGGTTGGTGTTGAGGTTGATCTGCTCCTTGCGGCTCTCGGCTGTGCCGTAGTAACCACCTTGGTTGCGGTAGCCGCTACCCGGCTGCTTGGCCTCGGTCTGTACGAAGTAGTAGTTGTAGTTTGCCTCGGTAATCCATTTCAGCCAAGGCAGGAAGTTTACTGTCAGCTTCACGTCGGGGCGGAAGACAGTCTCCTTGCGGCGATAGTCGTTCTCCCAAATGCTCCACCAAATGCCGCGTCCGGGGACATAACCCCATTCGTCACCATACTGTGTCTGGGCGATACCGCCATGTTCACCTTTATACTTGTCGCGATAGTACTTAGCGTCGTACATACGGTCCCATGTGCCGTTGATGAAGTTCTCGCCGATGTTAGGCTGGGCGTTGCGCGGCTTAGAGAGAGCGTAGGTCATGCTTGCCTCCAGTTCTACGTCCTTCGTGATCTTGTGGCTTGCCTTTGCAAGGAAGCTCAGACGCTGGAAGTCGTTGTTAGGCAGAGTACCGTTGTTGTAGCGGTAAGAAAGAGACGTATAGAACGTAGTACGGTCGTTGCCGCCTGAGATTGCTACGTTGGTATTGGTGTTGAAACCAGTATCGTAAGCGTCCTTGAAGTTGTTCTTGTAAGCGCCGGGAGTGTGGAGCTGTCCATCGTAAAGCTCCATCTTGCCGTCCTTGGCATTCTGGCGAATCCATTCGAAAGAAGGCCCCCATGCTGTACCGGTCTCGCCGTAGTTGCTCAGCACCTTATAAGAAGGATAGCCGTCGGCGTTGGTCCAGTAGAGGTTGTAGACATCGAGAGGGTTGTTGGGGTTTGCACCACTGTAGAAGCCCTCGGCAAAGTCGTTTTGCAGGTCAGGCTGGCCCGTTACCTTGTCAAAACCGAAGGTCTGCGTGAAGTCGATGCCCAGTCCTTTCTTGCCCTTGCCGCTCTTGGTGGTAATGACCACAGCACCGTTAAGGCCGCGTGAGCCGTAAAGTGCAGTTGCGGCAGCGCCTTTCAGCACTGATACTGTTTCGAAGTCGTCGGGGTTGAGGTTCTTCAGCTCATTGCCATAGTTCTGTGCGCCAGAAGCCCAGTCGGCATCGTTGTCCACAACGCCATTGTCAAGGATAACACCGTCGACAACGTAGATAGGCTGGTTGTTCTTGTTCAGGGTAGAAGCACCACGGATCAAGATCTTAGATGCACCGAACATACCACCGTCAGAGGATGTTACCTCTACGCCTGCCACCTTGCCTTGCAGTGCCTGTACGGGGTTGATGAGGTTTGCGTCAAGGTCTTCGCCTTTCAACTCGGTCATTGAATAACCGAGGGCTTTAGCCTCACGCTTCATGCCGAGGGCGGTGACCACCACTTCGTCGATGTTCTTGGCATCTTCCTTCATGGTGATAGTGAAGTTCTTGTTCACGCCACTAACACCTACGTTTTGAGCCACGAAACCAATGGAGCTGATGGTGAGTGTGCTGCCCTTTGGGGCTGAGATGGTGAACTGTCCGTTCACATCGCTCACAGTGCCATTGCTGGTACCTTTTTGCACGACGGTGGCTCCAATGACAGGTTCGCCGTTGGAGTCAATTACGGTGCCCTTCACGGTGACGTTTTGTGCTGACAGCTGTACAGCCATAAACATCATCAACAGAGCTAAGACCACCCGTAGGTATGGTCTGGATGTCTTTTTTTGTTTTTTCATCACACTTAGCTTAACATTATTATTATTAGGTTTATATATAAAAATGGTGTCCCCATAAAAAACAGGGAGTTTTAAAATATCGTATAGCGAATAGATTAATAGACTTGGCGTGTAGGTTGATAAGCCTTGCTTGCCGATTTGGAAATATCTTCTCTTATGTTCATTCTGTCCATAGTATGTGAAATTTAAGATAAATCTTATCAATTGCAAAATTAGGTTTAATTTCCCAAACCTACAACTGCGCATTGTCTTAAAATGGTACAAACGTAAGCATAAAGCGTATTAATGTGCATATTTTATGCATAGTCGTAGTAAAAAATATTTGTAAAGGGGGTGTATCAAAATAGCTTTATAGAGCCTGGAAGGCTCTACGCTTGCTTAACCCC
>CAZZNO010000151.1:0-6922 GCA_964655685.1 uncultured Prevotella sp. | reverse complement strand
TTGCGTAGTCGGGGCTTGGCTTTGTCATAAGCACCTCGGCACGCAGCATCTTGGCAGCACCCATAGTGGCACGACCGCCGTTGTCATCAGGGAACTTGGCAGGAACGGGCAGCCCGAGCGATATAGCCTCGTCAAGGTCGGAAACTATCAGAGCGTATGTATCTTCAAGGCTTGAACGCTCTACGAAGGCAGATGATGCATTTGTAACCTCATGCAGCATCAATGGCACGCCACCCCAATTCTTCACCAAGTCGAAATAGTAATAGGCACGCAGGAACAATGCTTCAGCCCTTACAGCTTTTTTCTCGTCTTCAGAAAGTTCTGACGAACTCAGGCGGTCAAGTATGGCGTTGGCTCTGGAAATGCTAGTCCAATCGCTTGTCCATCTGAAACGAATAACACCATACGCAGTGTCATTTGCTGAATTTTCGTCATCAATAAACAGACTAAGCTTCTCACGTGTGCTATATGGAGCAGCATCACCTTCATATCGGGTATAGAAAGCGTTGTCTGAGCGCATCTCGTCCATGAAGATTCCATAGTACGCAACACCTCTCAAACCTCCATAGGCTCCATCAAGTGCCTGCCTGAATTGGTCTGAGGTTTTATAAAAGTTGTTCGTCGACTGTGCAGTCTTAGGTGTGAGATCCAAGAAGTCGTCGGAACAGGATGTTGTCGATAGTAAGCCTATCGCCACAGATATTGTCATTAATACTTTTTTCATAATTCCATCTCCTCTCATTTAAAATGATATATTTAAGCCAAACGTTACCGTTCTCGGTACTGGATAAGCTGTATAATCTACTCCGTAGCCTCCACTTGCAGCGTTTAATCCAGCATTGCTTATTTCAGGATTCATGCCAGGATAATTGGTTATTGTCAACAAGTTTTGTATAGAACAGTATACGCGGAGCTTGCTAAGATATGAGTTCGGCTTGAAAGGAACCGTGTAGCCTAACGTCAAGTTCTTTACCATTAAGTAGTCGCCATCGTACACCCAACGAGAGTTCACAAAACGGAAAAGTTCTGTACCGACTGAGGTGCGAGGCACTTCGCCCTTGCCAGGATTTTCAAGCGAGCGCCAACGATCCTTGACACACTTGCGAACATTAAATACGCCTTCAAGATTCTCTGTAGCCTCTAATGTCTCATCCAAGATCTCATTTCCAAGAGAACCGGATATAACAATGCTTGCATCAAAGTTTTTCCAGCTGAACGTGTTGGTAATGCCATAGAGCAAGTCCGGATTTGGATCGCCAATAAAAGTCTTGTCTTTGGTGTCAATGACATTGTCATTGTTGAGGTCTTTCATCCTGACTGTACCAACGGCAGAAGTGACGTGTTTTGGCTGGCTGTCATATTCTTCCTGAGTCATGTAGACACCATCATAAACATAGCCAAAGAACATACCTATAGGATGACCTACAGCCGTGCGGTTGAAATCTGTATAGTTATTGTAACCACCTATTGGAGTATTGTTAGTACCCAACTTCATAACCTTGTTGCGGTCAATGGTTATGTTTATATCGGTATTCCACTTAAATGCTCCTGTCAAGTTACGAGTCTGCAAAGTGAACTCGTGACCCCAGAAATGGAATTCACCTATGTTTGACATTACACTTCCATAGCCACTGGTATAGGGTACGTCAATTTGGTAAAGCAAGCCGTTAGTGCATTTACGATAGTAGTCATACATGAAATATATACGATCCTTCAACAGACTTACATCGAAACCAAAGTCCCATTGCTTGGTGGTTTCCCATGTAAGGTCACGATTGCCAATACCATTGATAGAACGACCTGGCACTATCGAGCCGTTATATACATAGTTTGTGGTTGCCATAATTGCTATTGACGTGAAGTTACCAATATTATTATTTCCAACCTTTCCCCAACTGGTTCTTAACTTTAAGAAGTCAATTACCGGTACATTTTCCTTAAACCATTTTTCTTCTGAAGGCACCCAACCCACAGACACTGATGGGAAGCCTGCCCAACGGGCATCTGCGCCAAAACGAGAGCAACCGTCACGACGATAGGAAAGAGATAAAATGTACTTGTCCTTATAGTCATAATTCACACGTGCGAGATATGACAGCATTGACCATGCGCTCTTGTCGCCACTGCCATTCTTGATGGTTGCTGCGTTGAAGAAGCCTACAGAATTATCGGCATACTGGGTGGCATCAATTTGCGCTCTTATATCAGAAGCTTTCTGAGCCGTATAGCCTACCAATACGTCTATGTTGTGAGCACCAAACAGTGTCTTTTGGTAATTAAGGGTGTTTTCAACCATCCAGTTATAAAAATTGTAAGAATTGTAGCGTCCAACTGCCGGATTTGGCGGGGCTGAGAAAATGCCGCCATTTACATAGTCTGGCACCCAACGCTCTTGTGAAGATCCACCTCCATCGAGGTTCGCGCTTACACGATACTTCAAGCCGTCTATTATTTCAAGCTGCGCCCATGCATTGGCGGTAGCGCGAATTGTCTTTCGCGGGTTCTTACGGTCGCGTAATACAAGATAATAGTTCGCATTTGCAAGCATGCCAGGCTGTGAGTAGGCTATTGGATATGTACCGTCGTCATTCTTGTATTTTAGCTGCGGGTCCATCAAGAAAGCGCTCTCAATAATGTTACGACCATTTCCAATGCCCTCCTGCAACTGAAGTTTAATAAATGCTCCAGAAAGGTTTAGCCCAAACGTCCAATGCTTTCCTGCCGTGAATATATTGTTGGAACGGAAAGAAAAGCGGCGTGAATATGAATTGATTATAACACCGTTTGTGTCATCATAGTTTGCATTGACTGTAGAGCGCACGGCATCGTTGCCGCCGACTATATTGAGATTATATTCCTGCTTGAAAGCAGTGCGTAACAATATTTTAAACCAGTCTGTGCCATTCTTTATAGCTGATGGATTTGCATAGCATTCAGGAACAGGGGTTGTAGAGCCAAGGTAACGTTGTGCGTCTTCATACATTTCTTTTTTGAACTCAGCAAACTCTTGGGCGTTCATCACGTCAGGGAAACCACGATTAGGCACTTTGTTGAAGCCCATATTAACCGTGGCAGTTACCTCTGTCTTGCCTTTTTTGCCTTGCTTGGTTGTTACGAGAATGACACCGTTGGCTGCACGTGAGCCGTACAGTGATGTAGCTGCCGCATCCTTCAATATGGTTATTGTCTCTATCTCGTCAGGAGCTAATCCTTCCAAGCCTGAAGACAAAGGAAAACCATCAACGACAACCAGTGGACTGCTACCACCGTTGATGGAAGCCGATCCTCGTACGCGTATAGCTAAATTGCCATTTGGCTCACCAGTATTTTGTATGATTTGCACACCGGCAAATTTGCCTTGCATCCTTTGAGTAATATTTGCCACAGGCATATCGGCGAGTTCCTTTTCGTTTATACGACTCATTGCAGCTGTCACCGAGCGTGCTTTCTGAGTACCATAGGCAACAACCACGACATCGTCGAGGACATTGTTGCTCTCCTGCAACTTAACGTCAAGTGAGCCGTCGGTTGCTATCACCGCCTGTGAAAGAAAGCCTACATACGTTACTTCGAGCTTGGCTCCGCGTGGGGCATTGATGGTAAAATTGCCATCAACATCGGTCACGGTAGCATTGTTGGTGCCAGCCTGGCGCACGGTGGCTCCGATTATTGGCTCGCCATTGGCATCGGTGACACGTCCGCTGGTCTTCACGCTGCCCTTTGCTTGCTGGGCAGGCTGCACCGTCCGAGGGGATGACGCTGTCTTCTTTGTGACTATGATGCGCTTGCCATTGATGGAGTAGCTTACGTTCTGTCCCACGAGAATCTGTGAAACAACATCGTCAATCTCGGCATTGGTGGCGCTGACACTTACTCGCTTGTCAGCATCAATGTCTTTTGAATAATAAACAAAGGTGTAGCCTGTAAGCTTCTTTAGTTGCTTCATGGCTTGCACCACCTTCACGTTACTCATGTTCATGGTTACATGTGCAGCATGTGCTGTAAACACGAACCCCAACATCAGCAACACCATCAGAATGGTTTTTCTTTTTAGATGGTCCATAAACTTTCTTTTTAGGTTTATAAAAATAAATAAAATAAAAACGGTGAATAATTTTTCGTTTACATAGATATAGGCAAAAAAATGTTTAGAAACGGGTAGGCGAAATGCAAAAAAAATATCCGAACTGTCATTGTCCGGATATTTTTTTATGTCAAACAAGAATAATCACAATGCCGGCTAACATAAGCTTAGTAGAGCACGTAGCCGTTGCTGGTCTTCTTATAGTGTATGTTCTTGGTCTTTGCCATGTCGTCGAGAATGTCTTGCAACGTGTCGGTCTGGCGGTTGAAAACGCAATAGAATGTCTTGCCCGTTACGGAGTCGGCAACGGTGACGCTTACGCCATAAGCTCTGCTGAGTGCCTTGGCTATATAAGAGAGAGGCACGTTTTCAAAAGTGAGGTCGCTCATCTGCCGTGCGGTGCTGCCATCGACAGATGCCTTGGTCTTCACCATCTCGCCAGTTAGCTTGTTCATGGACACTTGTTCACCGGGACTGAGTGTCATGCTTTCGCCTTGTCGCAAGCGGCTGTCGATGCGCGCCGAGCCTGTGTAGAGGGCTATAGTAGCGCAAGAGTCTGTATCATAATTCTTGAAAAGGAACTCGGTGCCGAGGTCGGTGACATTCATCTCGCCCGTCTCTACGACAAATGGCAGGTCGGCACGATGCTTGACTGTAAAATATCCTTCGCCCTTCAGCTTGACCGTGCGGTTGGAGATGGCAAAGCCTTGGGAATAGCTGAACTTGGTTTCAGAATTGAGCGTTACGCGCGTGCCGTCGGGCAAAGTAAGGCTGATGTGTGCTCCGGCAGGCACTTCGGTCACGATGTCAGCAAAATCACTCTTCACGGCGCTGCCTCCCATGTGGTAAACTCCCCACAGTATGCCGACAACCACGGCTGCTGCGGCTATCCATTTGAACCAAATGCGAAGATGGTGCATGCCGTCTGTCTGTGGTTGGTCGTCGTCGATGCTGTTTTCACTCGACGCGCCTGCATGCTTCTCAAAGCGGTTGAAGGCTGCCTGCACGTCGAATGGCTTCCCATTGGCCACAGCGGATGCTGAACAGAGTGCTTCTATATTTTGGCGCACAATATTGCGATGCTCATTGCTCTCCAATGTCCATGCCTTGAGCCTGGCAAAGTCGTCCAGGCTAATGGTACCGTCCAATAGCTGGGGTATAAGCAGATTTATATCGTCGTTTAACATTATTGTTATTATCCTGTTTTTAAAATTACACATTTTGTACCTTATTATAATGGCACAATTTTAATTGCTCTTAGGTAGGCGCATTTTATTTTTTTAACCTATATCATAACACAACAGGAATAGCAACAGCGCTTCGACCATATATGGTCGCAAACGCTCGGTAAGAACTTGTATGGCGTGCTTGATGTGGTATTTCACGGTGTTGACCGAAATTCCCATCTTTGTCGCTATCTCGGCATAGGTGAGATGTTCGTAGCGTGACAGCTCAAAGGCAGTGCGGCACTGGTCTGAAAGGCTGGAGATGGCAGAGCGGATAACTTTCTCTTGTTCATCGAGAAGCAACAGCGTCAGGGGATGACTGTCGTCAAAAAGGCTGTCGACATAATCAACGATGTCTTCTACGGGCACCGTATTATTGCGCATGACTCGGTTTGCCTTTGCGTTCCTGGCATTGAGGCTGCGGTTGTGGACGCTGCGCATGAGATATGACTTGAGCGACGTGACATTTATCTCATTGCGGTGATCCCAAAGGTAGAACATGACGTCGTCAACGGTTTCCTCCACAAGGGCGTGGTCGTGAAGGATAGCATAAGAAAAGTTACATAGGTCTGCGTAAAAGGTTTTGTAGACTTCTTCAAAGGCTTTTGTATCTCCTCCCTTAATACGCTCCAACAAATTTTGGCTCATTCTATGTCAGGCATTTATATAAATAAGGTGGAAAGAGTGGGTGTTTTTTACTACTGGTGCTTGTTGCCCAACGCGCCATACACTATTTTGGCTATGAGCGGGCGCGATGTCTCCTCCGTGAGCCCGTGACCAAGACGACCGTAGATGAACGGCACCTCAAGGCCTTTGATGCAATAGTGGGTTATGTCGGCAACCATCTCCACATTGTCTATATCGAACTCGCCGTCTGACTTACCCTCGGCATAGACCTTGCGGAAGATTTCCATCTCGTCTTCATCGAAGTTCTTGCGCACCTTCTCCACCGTCCAGATATTGCGGAAGAACTCAGCGCGCAGGTTGCCGTTCCTGACCACTGTTTCCTTTATCATTATGAGATGAGTGTAAATCAGCTCGATAATCTTGTCCTGCGGCCTGATGCGCTTGGAGGCTACCTCGTCGAGCTTGTCGCTCAATCGCTCAAGCTCCGACTCTATGACGGCATAGTAGATGTCTTCCTTGCGGCTGAAATAAGTGTAAAGCGTGCGGCGGCCTTTGCCCGAAGCCACGGCAATATCGTTCATCGTGGTGCCGTTGAGCCCTTTCTTGGCGAACAACTGCCGCGCCACGTCCACAAGCTTTTGTCTTGTCTTAGAAATTGACATGTCCTTTGGTTTGCACATATAAAAAACTATGTGCAAAAATAATGGTATTTCCTGAAACTACAAAAAAAGTTATCGTTAAGTTTATAAAAAAATGAAAATCATAAAGCAAAAACGCGTTTCGTGTGGCGATTTTTACCATAAGAAAGTGCTTATTTCCCATAAAAACGCCTTCAACTAACAAAATAGGCTCCAAAATATTTGGTTATTACAAAATAAAGCCGTAACTTTGCACTTGCATTTCGGAAATGGGGTGCATAACTTTAATGGTATATCGCGGAGTGGAGCAGTTGGTAGCTCGCCAGGCTCATAACCTGGAGGTCGCA
>CAZZNO010000150.1:5890-6965 GCA_964655685.1 uncultured Prevotella sp. | reverse complement strand
AATTCCACCTTTGCGGCATTTGCGAATGAGGTCAGCAGTTCCATGCAGGCCATCATCAACGCGCTGGCACTGGTTGTTTTCCTGATTTATCTGAATAATGAGGGACTGATTCTCAGACTGTTCAAAAGGCCGGAGGAAGCGAAAGCATAAAAGGAGTGACAAGCCATGGGAGTGGATCTGACAAAGGCACCGTTTCATCTCGGCAAGGAAGATATTGCCTGGGTGGAAGAGACAATAAAAAGTATGACAACAGAGGAGAAGATCGGACAGCTTTTCGTCCCGATCGGTTATTCGGGAGATCCGGCTTATCTCGATGGCGTGATGCTTTCCCATCATATCGGCGGCATCATGTATCGCTGCGGAGAATCCGCGGAGATGCAGAATACGATCCGCTATCTTCAGGAGCACAGCCGGATTCCGCTGCTCGTGGGAGCAAATCTTGAGGATGGAGGCTCCGGAATCGCCACAGACGGAACCTTCTTCGGAAAACAGATGCAGGAGGCTGCCACGGGAGATCCGGAATCAGCTTACCGGCTCGGAAAAATATGCGCCCGTGAGGGCAGTGCCGTCGGCTGCAACTGGGCCTTTGCGCCGGTGACGGATATTGACAGGAACTGGAGAAATCCGATTACCAATGTCCGCACCTACGGGGACGATCCCGACAGAGTTCTCGCCATGTCAAGGCAGTATCTCAGGGCGCTGAAGGAAGAGCATATGCTGGCAGCGGTCAAGCATTTTCCCGGAGACGGATGCGACGAGGTTGACCAGCATATCCTGACTTCCGTGAATACGCTCTCCTGTGAGGAATGGGATGAGACTTACGGCAAAATCTACAGGGGAATGATTGCCGACGGAGCGCAGACCTTCATGATCGGTCATATCGCTCAGCCGGCCTGGCAGAGATACTTCAACGAGGATTTTCCTGACAGACTTGTTCCGGCGAGTCTGTCACCGGAACTGCTGAAAGGTCTGCTTCGCGGAAAACTCGGTTTCAACGGGCTGATCACGACAGATTCCACCTGTATGGTCGGATTTGCGTGTGCCATGGACAGACGGAGGGCCGTTCCATATGCGA
>CAZZNO010000150.1:5665-5880 GCA_964655685.1 uncultured Prevotella sp. | reverse complement strand
CCGGCTGCGATATGTTCCTGTTCAACAAGGATCTGGATGAGGATTATCACTTCATGCTGGACGGATACAGGAACGGAATTCTTTCCGAAAAACGCCTCCGTGAGGCACTTACGAGGATTCTCGGCATCAAGGCCTCCCTCGGTCTTCACAGGAAACCGAAGGAAGAAATCGTTCCCGGGCCGGAGGCATTGAAGGTGCTCCGCTGCACGGAGCAT
>CAZZNO010000150.1:4111-5621 GCA_964655685.1 uncultured Prevotella sp. | reverse complement strand
AGAGAGTGCGCTGACAGGGCGGTAACCCTTGTGAAGGACAGGGATGGGCTTCTTCCGATCAGTCCGAAGAAGACGAAAAAGATCCTTCTCGAGATCCTGGGGGATTTCCCGTCCAATGACAGGGTGATCGGAAGCTTTCATGAAAAACTCGAAGCGGAAGGATTTGATGTGACGGATTATGTGCATGAGAATTTCAGCACGGCTAAGTTTGATGTCGCCACATTCCGGAACAGCTATGATCTGGTGCTTTATATAGGAAACGTTGAGAATGCTTCCAATAAAACGACAAACAGGATTAACTGGTTCACCTTCTGGGGAAACGGAAATAATGTTCCCTGGTTTGTCTGTGAGCGCCCCGTCGTATTTGTGAGCCTTGCAAATCCGTATCATCTGGTGGATGTTCCGATGATCGGAACATATATTAACGGGTACTCAAACAGTGAATATGTGATTGACGCCGTTGTCGAGAAATTGATGGGAAGAAGCTCTTTCAAGGGGAAATCGCCTGTGGATCCGTTCTGCGGAAAAGAATGGCTGAAATGGTGAGTGAAGATGAAGAAGGGACAGGAGGATACATGGCGGAAAAAAGCAGAACGGACACAGATCTTCTGAGGAAAGGACTGTCATTTCTTCCGGAACTCGTTGTGACTAAGAAAGACCCGGTGAACAGAGAAGCTGTATTCGGCAGGCCTCTTGCGGGAGGGGATACGGTCCGGCTTGACTTCGGGAGACATGTGACGGGCAGGCTGTCGCTTGAACTGGGTTCGGAGGGACATCACCCGGATGCTCCGGTTCTTCTTCAGCTACGATTTGCCGAGGTTCCGTGGGAGTTCGATGAGGATCCGGACGCATATAACGGATGGGTATGCGCATCCTGGGTTCAGGATGAGAAAATACACATTGATACACTCCCGTGCAGTTTCCGGACAGAACGCCGTTATGCTTTCCGTTATGTGGAAATCCGTGTGCTCGCCATCAGCAGCCGGTTCAGGCTGGTTATCAGAAATGCCTCGGCGTACGCGGAATCCTCTGCGGAGGATACCCTGGTGAAACCATTCGAATTCAGCGGTGAGCCGGATAGCTTCGGAAACGGCAGTCTCACATCAGATAAAGACAGCAGAATGGAGGAGCTGGACAGGATCGCATGCAGTACGCTGCATGAATGTATGCAGCGTGTGTTTGAGGACGGACCCAAGCGTGACAGACGCCTCTGGATGGGAGATCTTCGAATTCAGGCCCTCGTGAATTATGAGACATATCATATGACGGATATGGTGAAGGGCTGTCTGTATCTCTTCGGTGCCCTGACGCTCCCGGATGGACATGTGGCTGCGTCCGTTTTCCTGAATCCGGAGCCATGTCCGGATGATATGCCGATGTTTGATTATTCTTTGCTGTTCACAGCGGCTCTTGATGACTATTACAGGGAGACGGGAGACGCGGAGGCATTGAAGGATCTCTGGCCCGTAGCGCGGCGGCAGATCAGGCTTGCGGAAGAGGATCTTGATGA
>CAZZNO010000150.1:0-4101 GCA_964655685.1 uncultured Prevotella sp. | reverse complement strand
TGAGAACAGCCTCGTTCGTGATTCTGTTCAGACCGGCTGGTGTTTTCTGGACTGGTGGATGGAGCTGTACCGGCAGTCAGGCGACCAGTGCGTTCTGCTGTATGCGCTGCTTTCGGGGATTCGTCTGGCGAGGGCGTGCGGAGATTCGGGTTCTGAGATAAGCTTCCGGAATTTATATGAAAGCTGCCGCAGAGCGGCTCTGAAATATCTTTACGATAAGGATAAAGGACTGTTTGTCAGCGGAAAAAATCGGCAGATTTCCTATGCGAGCCAGGTCTGGATGGTACTCGGAAGGGCAGTTGAGGGTCAGGATGCCGTAAAGGCTCTGGAACGCGTGAAACATGTTCCGGACGCGGTTCATATGACCACCCCGTACATGGTCCATCATTATGTACAAGCGCTGCTGGATACGGGAAACCGCTCGGAAGCACTGGATGTGCTGGACAGATACTGGGGAGGCATGGCGGATCATGGCGCGGATACATTCTGGGAACTTTATGATCCGGATGACCCGAAGGCATCTCCGTATGGAGGCACGATTGTCAACAGCTACTGTCACGCATGGAGCTGCGGTCCGGCCTATTTCCTGAGAAAATATTTTGATGGAAAACTTAAAGATATCAGAGGCGTTATTTTTGATCTGGACGGCGTACTGGTTTCCACGGATGCGTATCATTATCGGGCCTGGAAGGTGATTGCCGATGAGCTGAAGATCCCGTTTGACAAGAATGTGAACAACCGCCTGCGCGGCGTGAGCCGCATGGCCTCCCTGGAGATTATTCTGGAGAATTATCGCGGAGAACCGCTTACGGAAGAGGCAAAGAAAGCGCTTGCGGAACGGAAGAATAAGATTTACAGAAGCTTTCTCGCGGAAATGAATCCTGATGCTGTGCATCCCTCCGTCAGGAGAATGCTTTCCGAGTTGAAAAGACGCGGGTATCGGCTGGCGGTCGGTTCCTCCAGTAAAAACACTATGTACATTCTGGAACGGACGGATCTCGGAAAATATTTTGATGCTGTGGCGGATGGAAATGTTATCACAAAATCCAAGCCGGATCCGGAGGTATTTCTGAAGGCGGCGGAGATGATCAATCTTCAGCCGGATCACTGCCTGGTGGTCGAGGACGCGGAATCCGGGATCGAAGCAGCCTGTGCCGGCGGTATGAAGGCCGCGGGAGTACAGGGAGCCGCTTTGTATAAGAAGACGGATGTACGGCTGAGATATCCTGATGAACTGCTGAGCTATCTGCCGGAATAAAGGAAACGCAAATATATCCTTGATTTAAAGGATCAGACGCATTAAACGACCAGGCGCAGCTGCCCTGGCAGGCATTCCACAGACAGATCGTTGAATTTTCCCAGAACCTCTCCGTCCGTATGCACCCAAAGCGGCATTTCTGTATGGACACGGATGCCGGGTGCTCCTGCGTGATATACGCCCTTCACCCGGTAATAGGTGCCCTTGTGCGCCGAAGGGAAGTTAAGGAGTACCGTGAGTTTCGAAAGATCTCCGACGGCGGATACATTGATTTTTCCGTCATCGGGAACCGCGTCAGGAGCGAATTTGTAACCGCCGCCTTCATACGGCGTATTCATGAAGGTCGCGAATACAAGTTTTCTGATGTGAAATTCAGTACCCGTATTCATGGTGATATCACATGGCGTTTCCGGCGCGGTAATGAGCTGTTTCAGAGCGATCGTGCCATACGTCAGGGCTCCAAGACGCAGGGCATTGAAAAAACCGCGTGCGCCGGACGCATCCGATTCGTGGCAGACCGCTGCGTCAAATCCGATTCCCGCACTCACGGCAAACAGGCGGCTCCCGGCATTTTCAGGCCGGATCTCTCCGAGATCAATTGTTCTTCTGACATTTCCCTCTGCAATCCTCTGAATGTTTTCTTCCTGACCGGGATCCCGGTTTATATCCGGTATGGTGAGTCCCTTTGCGAGATCGTTGGCGGATCCCGCCGGGATAAAGCCGAATTTCACACGGGAAAAATCCCGGATTCCGTTGATGGCACCGTTAATCGTTCCGTCTCCGCCGATTACGATAATTGTGTCGTCCGGAGAAGACGGCTTTTCTGTCACATCCGAGGCGATCCGTTCCGGGTCACCTGCTTTTTCCGAGTATTTCACCTGATATGAAATATGTCTGGCCTGCAGCGCATTTTCCAGCTTCTTCAGAAATTTCTGATGATCATTGCCTGACTGAGAGGCGGGGTTGGTGATGATGGTGTACATATCTTGATTAATCCTTCGGGCGGAAGTAGAAGTTTCCGCGGATTTCCCTTGTGGTAATGCAGTTTACGAATGCCTGGTCATCCAGAGCATGCACTTTTTTCTCGATATTCCGGGCATCCGGGGCATCGATGACGGAATAAACGACATATTTTTTCTGACCGAGGTAGCTGCCGCGGCCGTCCATGATTGTGGCGCCGTGGCGGCTCATTTTGTAAATCATCCCGCTTACTTCTTCGGGCTTCGTTGTTACGACAAAGAGGGTGACCTGCTGGTAATTCCTGTAGAGCAGATGCAGCATCTGGGTTGAGGCATACTGAAAGATGATTGAGTAGAGAGCCTTGTCCCAGCCGAAAAGAAGACCGGCGAGAAGCAGGATGACGACATTGAATATCAGGATGATATTGAAGGAATCCCGGCCGCTTTTCTGTGAGAGAAAGATCGATATGAAATCCGTACCGCCGCTCGTTGCATCCACGGAAAGGCAGAGCGCGATCGCCACGCCGTTGATGATCCCGCCGAAAATGCTGATGAGGAGGATATCATTCGTGAGTACAAATGGCGGAATCAGATCGACGAGAATGGAGCTCACGAAGATCATGATGAGGGAATACCCTGTGAATTTCTTCCCGATATAGCGGAATCCGATGTACACCGGTATCGAGTTCAGAAGTACATTGACGAGCGTATACGGGATCTGCATGTTCAGGAATTTGCTGAAGACTCCCTGTATCAGGAT
The DNA here is from genome assembly GCA_964655685.1 of uncultured Prevotella sp. Lineage (GTDB taxonomy): Bacteria > Bacteroidota > Bacteroidia > Bacteroidales > Bacteroidaceae > Prevotella. The sequence continues at coordinate 1,124 of CAZZNO010000150.1, read as the reverse complement.
CGTGAGTCCGGTCGCTCCGCCAGGATATAATCCGCCTGTCTTTACCAGTATTTTTATATTGAGCGCCATGATAACGGCTGCGATCAGAACAACCGCAAGTCTTACAGGCGCGCTTTTGTCTCGTATTCTCTGCATGTATTTCCTCTTATTCAGTCTTTTTCAGTCTTTCCAGTAATCCAGTTTGTCCGCGTCCATGCCGATAGACGATGCATGGAAGACCGGATCCTTTCCGGCTTTCCGCTGCCTCTCATAATCCCTCGTTGCCTTGAAGGCGTTCCCGCCGAGGTAGAGGCAGGCCGGAATATTGATCAGAGCCATGCAGCCCATGGTGATGTCGGCCATCGCCCATGCGGAATCCATCGGTATGAGAGCCCCGATGAAGATCACAGCTGCGCAGATGATCCGGAAGATTGTCATGAATCTTCTGCCCGGTGTCTTGTTGTGATTCAGATACTTCAGGCCGTTGTCAACATAATACAGATTGCCGATCAGGGTCGTGAAGGCGAAGAGCACCATGGATATCGTGAGAAATGCGGGGCCGAATCCCTTCAGCAGGGAGGAGAGGGCGTGCTGCACATAGAGCGCGCCGGCCACATCAGCCGTTGCGGGTTCTCCGGTGACGAGACAGAGAAGACCTGTCGCGGTGCAGAGGAACAGCGTATCGATCGAAACCGAGATCACTGCGGCCAGACCCTGCTTTACCGGATGGGTGGTGTCCGCGGAAGCCGCCGCATGCGGTGCCGAGCCGACGCCTGCCTCATTGGAATAGAGGCCGCGCTTGATGCCGTAGACCATACAGGATCCGGTAATTCCGCTGAAAATGGCCTTGAAATTGAATGCGTCCTCGAAAATCCGAGCGAACATCGAGGGAATATTTCTGTAGTTAACGATGATGCTCAGCAGTGCGACGCCGATGTATGCCACACCCATGAACGGGACGATGACTTCTGTGAGACGCACCATCCTTTTTCCTCCTCCGAGAATGCAGAAGAGGACGACGACCGCCGTGATGGCGCCAACCAGCAGCGGCGTCTTCAGGCTGTCATAGAAACTGTAGACAACGAAAGATGACTGCAGATTGTAGGAACAGAGCATGTTAAATCCGAATCCGTACGTCAGGATCA
>CAZZNO010000149.1:0-7012 GCA_964655685.1 uncultured Prevotella sp. | reverse complement strand
ATCGTCCCGCACGAGTTGCTTGTACGGCGTAATAGCCTGACAATCACGGCGTACTTGTGACGCATGTCCGCCGTACTTATGACGCATATACGGCGCACTTATGGCGCATGTACGCCGTACTTATGGCGCATGAGGGTGTATCAAAATGAGCCCAGCGGGCTCGCCGCACTTTTAACCCCCACTCATCCTCGAAGCGAAGCGAGAGGTGAGTGGGGGTAGGCAATGAGTGCAGAGGCACAGCCCTGGAAGGGCTGCCGCTGGTAAATGCCTGATTTCCAGCGGCGACCCTACGCGGGTCGGGTGCACACCCTGTGCAACACCCCGCCTCACCTGCTTCGCAGGATGAGACGGGGTTAAGCAAGCGTAGAGCCTTCCAGGCTCTATAGGCTATTTTGATACACCCCATGCAAATACGCAATTCCCAGAAGGGATGACGCAAACATACTTCACACGCTTTTTTCGAACCTTCGCAGCCTACCTCCTGCTACAGCACAAAAAAGCCCGGAAACTCCCGACAATGAGAATTTCCAGGCTCTACCATTAATTATATCAACCTAAAAACAGAAGACTACTTTAATGTAAACGACTTTTTAAGCTTGAGATTGTCCGACGCATTGCCCACGAGAGCGGTAAAGCTGCCCTGCTCTGCCTTCCATTGGCTTGAAGCTTCGTCATAGAAGCTGAGAGCGTCACGACCTATCGTGATGGTGACATCCTTTGTCTCGCCGGGCTGCAAAAAGACTTTGCTGAAACCTTTCAGCTCCTTATAAGGACGGTCTACGCTTGCCTTATCGTCGTGTATGTAAAGCTGAACCACCTCTGCACCAGCCTGTTTACCTGTGTTCTTAACGCTGACGGTGACCTTCAGGCTGTCGTTAGCGGTTATGGCAGGACTTGAAAGACGGAGATTCGAGATGTTAAACGAAGTATAGCTCAAACCATGTCCGAAGGCAAACAACGGATGCGTCTTGTGAGCGTCAGCCCAACGGTAACCAACATAGATGCCTTCCTTGTATTCTTCGTCTATGATATTGCCTTTGGTCTTAGCTCCTCCATCCTTGCGCCAAGTGCCGGGATAAGTGTTCAAAGCGTGAGCACCTACGTCGTTGAGCGAAGCCGGCCACGTGAACGGCAGCTTGCCCGACGGGTTGGCATCGCCACAGAGCACGGCGGCAAGAGCCTCACCTGCCTCTGAACCAATGAACCATCCCTGAACTATTGCAGGCACTTTGTCTTTCCAAGGCATTGCCACGGCATTGCCTGAAATGTTGACAAACACAAGCTTCTTGTTTGCCTTGGCAAGAGCCTCAACGAGCTTGTCCTGAGCGTATGGCAGGTCATAGCTCTTGCGGTCGTGCCCCTCACTATCCTGATAATCGCTTTTGTTCAGCCCGCCGAACACCACCACGTAGTCGGCTTTGCGAGCTTTAGCCACGGCATCGTCTATGAGCTGCTGCTCTGAGCGCTTTTCTGACAAGTTCTGACCTGTGGTCACGCCGTTATAAGCACCTGATGTGTCACCTACATAACCACGCTCATAATCTACATTGGCAATGCCATTCAGCCTTGCACGTAAGCCGTCCAAAGGCGAAATCTCTTTCTGCACCTTCAACGAAGAAGACCCTCCGCCGACGGTCATCATCTTTATGGCGTTCTCGCCAACCACCAAGACGGTAGGCTTTGCCGATGCTGTGGTGTTTGCGACAATCGGCAGCACGTTGCCATCATTCTTCAAAAGCACAATGCCGTCCTCGGCTATCTTCTTGGCTGCTTCATAATGAGCCTCTGAGCAAAGGAATCCGTGGTTCTTATGCTGAGCCATCGTCGTGCGGAAATACAGGCGCAACACACGGCGAACCTTGTCGTTGAGCTCCTTATCAGTGTACTTACCGCTCAATATGCCCTTCTTGTAAGGCATGGCAAGATAATAGTTGTCATAAGCATTGCGCGTGCCCTCGCTCAGTCCGTTAGTACCTGTGCCGAACTCCATGTCGAGCCCGTTTTTCACAGCCTGGTAGGTATCGTGGGCACCGCCCCAGTCGCTAACCACCACGCCGTCATACTTCCATTGACCTTTCAGCAAGTCATTCAGCAAGTATTGGTTGTGGCAATTGTGCTCATCCTTATAGATATTGTAGGCGCCCATCAAGCCCCACACATGCCCTTTCTGCACAGCTGCCTTGAAAGCCGGAAGGTAAATCTCGTGCAATGCGCGGTCTGAAATCTTCACATTTACCCGATGGCGATATTCCTCATCATTGTTCAGGCAGAAATGCTTTACGCATGCGGCAACCCCGTTGCTTTGCAGACCTTGGACATAAGGCACCACCATCGTGGACGCAAGAAACGGGTCCTCGCCCATATACTCGAAGTTGCGCCCGCCAAGCGGCGTACGGTAAATGTTGACGCCAGGGCCAAGAATCATGTTCTTGCCACGATAAAGGGCTTCTTCGCCAAGGCTCTTGCCATAAAGGTAAGCCAAGGATGGATTCCACGATGCTGCAAGACAAGTTAATGCCGGAAAAGCTACGCAAGAATCGTTGGTTTGCCCCGCCTGCTCCCACTCGTCCCACAACACGTCGGGGCGCACGCCGTGAGGGCCATCGTCAGTCCAAAAGTCAGGAAGTCCGAGGCGCGGTACGCCACGGCTTGAGAACTTGCTCTGCGCATGGATTACCGCAATCTTTTCATCGAGTGTCATGCGTCCGAGTGCATCTTCCACGCGTTCTTCTATCGGTTTAGTGTTGTCAAGATAAACCGGCAATTGCGCATTGGCAGGAGCAATGGCAAAGAAAAGAAGCGCTGATGCAATAGTAGTTTTCAACTTGCTTTTCATAAAGTTTTCTAAGAATTACTTTTTAAACGTTTCTGCAAAGTTAATAAAAAACCATAAGAAAATAGTTTTACGCCGCGATTAAGTAGAAAATATGGACGGACAGAATAAGCTAACAACCTGACAAACAATATATAAAGACGTTTCATGCATATTGAAAAAAGTGGATTCAGATTCTTTCGAAATTCAGTTTTTAGAGGTTAAATATCAGTACAAGGCAAATATTCTACCATCCACTTTTTAAATTGCTTGCCTTAGGTTATCTATGTGGCTTTCAACGTGTTGCACACACGAAGCACCTGTAACGTCCACTTTTATTTCAATGCCATCCTTTTTTATTCTTTTTTTCTTTAACTTTGTAACAATTCTGAGATGTTTTGCGCCTCCTATAGCAATCCTGAAAGGAGCTTTATAATGAGAAAAAACATATAACTTTAAATTAAAACTATATGACAAACAAAGTTTTACTTATCTTGGTTTCTCTCCTATTGTGCCTAACCATACCAAGCCAAACGGCAACGGCAAAAGGAAGCGGCAATTTCATCGCCGTGAAAGGCACCTCTCTTGTCGACGGAAACGGCAAGCCGTTTTATATTGTCGGTACCAATCTTGGCAACTGGCTCAACCCGGAAGGCTATATGTTCGGTTTCAGCAAGACCAATTGCGAATGGATGATAAACGATATGGTATGTGAGCTTGTTGGCCCTGACAGGGCGCGCGAGTTCTGGCAAAGCTTCAAGGACAACTACATTACCGAGGCTGACATTGCATACATAAGCAAGACGGGTGCCAACACAATCAGGCTGCCTTTCAACTACAAACTGTTTACGCTCGAAGACTACATGGGCAAAAACGATGCCTCTGAAGGGCTGCGATTTATGGACAAAGTTGTGTCGTGGTGCAAGAAATACGGACTGTATGTCATTCTTGACATGCACGATTGCCCGGGCGGACAGACCGGCGACAACATCGACAACAGCTATGGCTATCCTTGGTTGTTCGAAAGCGAACCAAGCCAAAAGTTGTTCTGCGACATCTGGACAACGATAGCCAAACATTTCAAGAACGAGCCTACCGTGCTCGGATATGAACTGATGAACGAACCAATTGCCACAAGATTTACAAAGGAAGTGCAAGAAAAACTGAACAAGAAGCTGGAACCGCTGTACAAAAAAGGCGTGGCGGCAATAAGAACCGTAGACAAAAACCACATAATTTTGCTTGGCGGAGCTCAATGGAACGGCAATTTCAAGCCCTTCAACGACTGGAAGTTCGACAACAAAATAATGTACACATGCCATCGCTATGGAGATGAGCCCACGCCAGAGGCAATAAAAGATTTCATCGACTTCCGCGATAAGACAGGCTTGCCTATGTACATGGGGGAGATTGGGCACAACACTGACAAATGGCAAGCCGCTTTTGTCAAGACCATGCGCGATGCTAACATCGGCTACACCTTCTGGCCTTATAAGAAAATAGACTCATCCTGCATGAACGGCATACAAAAACCAGAGGGCTGGGACAGCGTAATCGTGAAGTTCTCAGAGTCTAATAGAAGCACTTTCAACGCCATACGCAAGGCAATGCCAGACCAGGACACCGCGTTCAAACTGCTTATGCAGTATGTAGAAAACGCCAAATTCGAAAATTGCAAGCCACAGGTAAGCTACATAAAGTCAATGGGGCTAAAGGCATCTGAAAATTAAACAAAGGAGAGCCGCCAAAGGCAATAAAACGATTGGAACACCCGTTTCAGATAAGTAAATTTACGGTAAAACATAAATTTGCAATATGCATTACAAGCTTAATGCATACAGAAAGGAAATCTGTACAATAAAAATAAACACAATGAAAAAGCTATTCTTGCTCTTGTCGCTTTTCATCACGGCGACAATGGGCTTTGCTCAGAAAAAGCCTATGAAGGAATTTGTTGATGATCTAATGGCGAAGATGACCATCGACGAGAAGATTGGGCAACTTAACCTGCTGCCTGGCGATGATGTCACGACCGGCGCTGTAATGGAATCGCCATTTGCAAAACTCATAGCCAACGGGCAGCTCGGAGCCATGCTGAACGTGAAAGGCGTTGACAAGATAAAGGCTTTGCAAGAGATTGCCGTAAAGAAAAGCCGCCTCGGCATACCTTTGCTTATAGGCCTTGACGTCATCCACGGCTACGAGACCGTGCTGCCAATACCTTTGGCACAGGCTTGCTCTTGGGATGTAAAGGCAATTGAGGCTGGTGCCCAAATGGCTGCGAAGGAGGCATCGGCAGTGGGCATAAACTGGACTTACAGCCCAATGGTTGACGTTGCCCACGACCCACGCTGGGGACGCGTGGCTGAGGGCTACGGCGAAGACCCCTATCTGTCTGGCGTAATGGGAGCTGCCGCCGTTAGAGGCTATCAAGGCAAAGACAACAGCTACGGGCCGGAACGCGTGATGGCATGCCTGAAACACTATGCACTGTATGGCGCAAGCGAGGCTGGAAAAGATTATTGCTTGGTAGACATGAGCCGCCTGCGCATGTACAATCAATACTTGCCTTCTTACAAGGCTGTTGTAAAAGCCGGCGTAGGAAGCGTAATGTCGTCGTTCAACATTGTTGACGGCATCCCAGCCACGGGCAATCGCTGGCTTCTGACCGACGTGCTTCGCAACCAATGGGGATTCAACGGCTTCCTCGTCACTGACTATGGGTCAATAAACGAGATGACACAGCTTGGCTTTGGCGAACAAAAAGCATCATCCATACAGGCTCTGAAAGCAGGCACCGATATGGATATGTGCTCCAGTGCATACACAAAGAACCTGAAAGAGTGCCTCAACGAGGGCTCTGTGACAATGGCAGAGATTGACCAGGCTGTGCGCCGTGTGCTTGAAGCAAAGTATAAGCTAGGACTTTTCGCTGACCCGTATCGCTACTGCAATGCCAAAAGGGCGAAAAACGACCTCTATACACCGGAAAACCGAAAGCTGGCAAGAGACATTGCAGCCGAAACGTTTGTATTGCTGAAGAACGAAAACCATCTGCTGCCATTGAAGAAACAGGGAACAATAGCGCTTATCGGCCCGCTCGCCGACACTCGCAATAACATTGTCGGCTGCTGGTCTACGGGTGATAAGCCTGAGAAATATTCTACCATCAAGGAGAGCATGGAGCGCTATCTCGGCAACTCGGCAAAAGTGGTTTATGCACAAGGCTCTAATATCTATGGCGATGCCGACATGCAGAAAGCTGCCGAGTTTCATCGTCCAATCAAACGGGGTGACGACAAGCAACTGCTTGAAGAAGCCGTACAAACTGCAAAAAATGCCGATTTCATCGTAGCTTGTCTTGGTGAAATGTCTGAAATGAGCGGTGAAAGTTCTACACGCACCGACCTTAACTTGCCCGACGTACAGATGCAACTATTGAAGGCACTTGTGGCAACAGGCAAACCCGTGGTGCTCCTGAACTTTGCAGGTCGCCCGACAATCCTCTCATGGGAGAACGACAATGTGCAGGCTATCATGAATGTATGGTTTGCCGGAAGTGAGACCGGCGATGCTATTTGCGACGTACTCTTTGGCGACAAGTCGCCTTCCGGCAAGCTTGTAAACACCTTTGCGCGCAACATGGGACAACTACCCATTTTCTACAATCACACAAGTTCAAGCCGCCCAATGCCTGACGGCAACAAGACTTTCAAGAAATACAGCAGTAATTATATAGACGTAGCAAACGGCCCACTTTATCCCTTCGGATACGGCCTTAGCTATACGACATACAAATATGGCAACGTTGCCCTTTCTTCTGCTTCCATGAGCAAGGACGGAAAGGCGAAAGCAAGCATTGAAGTAACGAACACAGGCGACAGAGATGGCGATGAAATCGTGCAATTTTACATTCACGACCGTTTCTCAAGCATTGTAAGGCCAGTAAAAGAGCTGAAGGGCTTCCAGCGCATACACTTGGCTAAAGGTGAGACTAAGACCGTGTCTTTCGACATTGATTCCTCAACGCTTAGCTATCTCGACGCCGAAGGCAAACCTTTCATTGAGCCTGGAGACTTCGAGATTATGATAGGCCCAAACAGTCGTGACGTGAAAACTGCTGTGCTGTCAGTGAAATAAACATTATCCTGCATAAAGGATATTGCCCTTCTAATGCCCATTGGGGAAATATACAGACAT
>CAZZNO010000148.1:0-7091 GCA_964655685.1 uncultured Prevotella sp. | reverse complement strand
TCGGTACGACGGTTTTCAAGACCGTTGTAATCGACCACTCTACCATCTCTCCTAATGGTATGTAGGTTGCTTGATTGTAAGTATAAACTTACTTTCAAACGTTGTACCAGCTTTCTCTAAAAGCGAGTGCAAAGGTAAGGGATTTGATTGGGATAAAGAAATATTACCGACAAAATTTTCACCGGCTTAGTGTTTATTAACAATTGAAGGGTAGATAAGTGATAGGAAAAGAGTAATTTTGCAAAAAACAAAAAGCATGGAATACAGACAACAGCAGGAAAAACAATATTGATAACAAGATTGAACTTGCGTACGAGCAGAGACATGCACAAATGAATTAATGATCAATAAGATTACGGAGACGACTGTGAATCTATGATATACCCAAAAAATTTTGAAGCTAAGTTAGGATTTGGCGAAATACGCGACGCGCTAAAGCACGGTTGCTTGTCCACATTGGGCAAGAGCCTTGTTGACGAGATTGCTTTCTCAACCGATTGTGAGGAAGTAAACACACGGATGGAGGAGATACGGGAGATGCGCCACATAGAAGAAAGTGGCGAGGACTTTCCATTAAGCAATTTCTTTGACTTGCGAGAAAGCATAAAACGTGTGCGCATACAAAACACATGGATGGAGGAAAACGAGTTGTTTGACCTGCGCCGTTCTTTGAAGACTATAGATGACATTATAAAGTTCCTGAGTCCGTCCACTCCAGCAGAAGGGGAAGAACCAGAGAAAGCACTTTATCCAGCCCTTTACGACCTTGCCGACGGCGTAGCTACCTTTCCTGTTCTAATACAGCTGATTGACCAGATAATAGATAAGTTCGGGCACATACGTGACAATGCCACACCCGAACTGCTAAGCATCCGCCAGGAGATGGCACGCATGGAAGGCTCTGTATCACGCATTCTCAACAATATTCTTCGCTCCGCACAAAGCGAGGGCATTGTCGATAAGGATGTCGCTCCTTCCATGCGCGACGGAAGGCTTGTCATTCCTGTGGCTCCTGCCATGAAACGGAAAATATCCGGCATCGTACACGATGAGAGCGCCACAGGGCGTACTGTCTACATTGAGCCAACCGAAGTTGTAGAGGCAAATAACAAAATAAGGGAGCTTGAGAGCGACGAGCGGCACGAGATAATACGCATACTGACGAAGATGGCAGAACGCATCAGACCTCATGTACATGAGATATTGGACTCTTATCATTTCCTTGCGCAAATAGATTTAATCCAGGCAAAAGCAAAGTTGGCAAAGGAAATGAATGCCTTTGAGCCGAACGTGGAAGATCGTCCTTACATAGACTGGATAAGGGCAAGACACCCGTTGCTTGAGAAGCATTTGAAGAAAACAGGGTATACAGACTCCACTGACCCCACCCCCAGCCCCTCCCCTTCAGGGAGGGGAGACAACAAACCTACAGTAGATGCAATAAATGAAACAAAGGGCAGCCCTACCATCCCTGATGGAGAAGGGGTAGCTGTAGAGTCTTCACGCTCAATCGTCCCATTGGACATAATGCTCACCCCAGAAAAGCACATACTGATAATCTCCGGGCCTAACGCCGGAGGTAAATCAGTTTGCTTGAAGACAACAGGACTGCTGCAATACATGCTCCAATGCGGGCTAAGCATTCCCGTAGACGGCAGAAGCAAATGCGGCATATTCAAAGACATCATGATTGACATTGGCGACGAGCAAAGCTTAGACAACGACCTGTCGACTTATTCGTCACATCTGCTTAACATGAAAAACATGATGCGACAGGCATCGGACAAGACCCTGATACTAATCGACGAGTTCGGAACAGGCACCGAGCCGCAGATTGGCGGAGCCATAGCTCAGAGCGTACTCGAGCAGTTTTGCAAGAAGGGAGCATGGGCAGTAATAACCACCCACTACCAAAACCTGAAACATTTTGCCGACTCCCACGACGGTGTTGTCAATGGTGCCATGCTTTACGACCGCCACGAAATGCGCCCGTTGTTTCAGCTTGCCATAGGAAGGCCAGGCAGCAGTTTTGCCATAGAGATAGCGAGGAAGATAGGACTGCCCGATGCTGTGATAAAGGAGGCTTCGGACATCGTGGGCTCGGACTACATACAAAGCGACAAATACCTGCAAGACATTGTGCGCGACAAACGCTACTGGGAACAGAAAAGGCAGACCATACACCAAAAGGAGAAAGAACTGCAAAAGCGCATAGACCAATACGAAAAGGACGTTACGGATGTAGAGCATGAGCGTAAAGCCATATTGAACAAGGCAAAACAAGATGCAGAGGAACTGCTTAAGGAGAGCAACCGCCGCATAGAGAACGCCATACGCGAGATACGCGAGCAGCAAGCGGAGAAAGAGGAAACGCGCAAGATAAGGGCAGAGCTCGACAGCTTCAAGCAAGAAGTGGAAGACGACAGTTGGAAAGGCAAAGGCAAGGGCAAGCAGGCTTCAGGCTTTCTTTCAGACGAGGATTTCCAAAAGAAAGTGGAGCAGATACAAGCGCGTAAGCAGCGACATGAGGAACGACGCAAAAAGAAGAAGGACGACGAGAAGCGTGCAGCGTCAGCCTTAAGGAACGCATCAGTCAAGAAGCCTCAACAGCTCAACCGCGACATCGTTGTCGGAGACAACGTCAGGCTTAAAGGCTTGCGCTCTGAAGGCATCGTGGAACAGATAAACGGCAAGAACGCAACCGTGAGGGTAGGGGACATGCGCACGAAGCTGCCGCTCACGCACCTGGAGCTTACACTGCCCGACAGTCAGGACAACAACCAAGACACCAAGGCGAAAACCAAGATGGACGAGATAAAGGAAGGGTTGCAGGCATACAACGTCTCGCACATGACGCAAGACACCATTGACCAACACCGCAAGAACTTCCACCAAGACCTTGACGTGCGCGGCATGCGCGGCGACGAGGCGCTGCAAGCCGTGCGCTATTTCATAGACGATGCCGTGCTCATGGGCATGCAGCGCGTGCGCATACTTCACGGCAAGGGCAACGGCATATTAAGACAGCTCATACGCGAATACCTGTCGGGCGAACCCGCCGTTACAAGTTTCCACGACGAGGACGTGCGCTTTGGCGGAGCCGGCATCACGGTTGTCGACTTCTAAGCATCATCCTCCTTGCCACATCAACGCCGGTGGGAATGTTGGAATGTAAAATAACAAATATTTCGAAAAAGCTTTGGTGGAGTGGAGCTTTGTTAGTAATTTTGCACCATCATTACTTTTAACTCCATTCTAACGCACAATAGAGCTATGGAAGGCATATTCAGAGACGAAATAGAGGTAAAGCAGATTGACAAGTTTTTCTGCAATGAGATGAGTCGACAGATACACCGCTACATCAAGGCACGCGGCTCAATGGGAATGCTGGAGAAAATAGAAAAGCAAATAGAAACCCTCTCTATACCAAGGCGCGAAAAGGCTATGGCAAGATACATTGACCGCAACCGAAAGGTCATAGAAAACCTTGACTGGCGCATGTTGATAGCACGGGCTATGGCAAACTTTTGCGACTCTTACAGCTATTTCATGAAGATGATTGCCGACGAAGATACCATGAAGTTCTATGAAGACAGGATGAAGGAAAAGTACATCCGCCTTCACACCGTGTATGAGGAGAACGGGAAGTACGGACTGAAAGACTGGGACGGCACCATTATCCTTCCTGCCGACTACGACTTCCTGCGCACACCATTCGTTTACGTCGACGACCTGCTTTCTATGCCGGTCATTGCAGAGAAGAATGGCAAGATGGGACTGGTGATGCCCGACGGCCACGAGACCATAGTCCTGCCCTTCGAGTATGACGACATTTCCCTGCGCGAGGAAGAGCCTTGGTTCGAACTAACCAAGGACGGCAAGACTACGCTGTGGGACTTTAGGAAATAATCTGCCCCGATGAAGAAAAAGTTACTGTTACTGGTGTTCACATTCCTTTTGTGGACACTGGTTTTTGTTTTACAGAAACCCGTCTTCTATATAGTCTATTGCAGCGGCTTTGACAACGCCCTGTCAAACATTTTCCAAGTCATTTGGCATGGCTTGCCATTAGATTTCTCTATGGCAGGCTATCTCACCGCTATACCCGGGCTGATGCTCTTGGTAAGTGCCGTGCCCCATTTAAACATCGGCAAGGCATTGCGCTGGATTAACAAAGCGTGGTTCGCCATAGCCGCCGTCATCGTGGCATTGGCGTTTGTCTCAAACCTTGCGCTTTATGGCTACTGGAATTTTCCCCTCGATTCCACACCCGTTTTCTTCATTACGTCTTCCCCCGCCGCCGCAATGGCAAGCGTAGAGTGGTGGCAAGCCCTGCTCGTCATAGTGGCGATAGCCATAGCGGCAGGCATTATTTTCCTTGCGTTTCACCTGCTTTGGACCCGCCTTGGCAAAGGAGTCTTCAGCGTTACGTTCTCCAAGGTGCAATGGTTGCCGCTTCTTTTCCTCGAAGCGTTGCTTTTCCTTCCCATCCGTGGCGGCATAACGGTCTCGACCATGAACACGGGCAAGGCTTATTACTCGCCGATAATGGTGCTCAACCATGCGGCAGTGAACCCTTTGTTCTCATTCATGGAAAGCATGACCCATCAGGAAGACTTTGCCCACATGTACCGATTCATGGACGACAGAGAGGCGCACAGACTGGCTTCACAGGTCTTGCCAAAGGTCTACAGCATCTATGACAAGCAAAACAAGGACTTTGCGCCAAGGCAGTCGCAAATATTAAAAGACAGCCTGAGGGCGAACTACTTTGTCAAGGGCGAAAGGAATGTCCCCGACATATACCTTGTAATATTGGAGAGTTTTTCTGACACACTGACAAAACAACCCAACGTAACGCCCAACCTCAACAGGCTGAAGAAGGAAGGCGTCTACTTCAAGAACTTCTATGCCAACGGCTTCCGCACCGACCGCGGGCTTGTGTCAATCCTTCTCGGCTACCCGGCACCAGGCGCGCTGAGCCTGATGAAATATCCGCGCAAGACAAGCCGGATGGCTTCCGTAACCAATGGGCTCGCCACTTCAGGATATGCTTCACGCTCACATTATTACTATGGTGGAGATGCCGACTTCACCAACATGCGGTCGTTTCTCGTGAACCAGGGTTTCGGGAAGATAACTGAGGACATAGACTTCCCCGTGAGCGACAGGCTCAGCAAATGGGGCGTGCCCGACCATCTTCTTTTCCAACGAGCCGAGAAAGACATTTCCGCCGGCAAATCGCAGAAACCTGCGTTCACCGTCATACAGACAAGCAGCTCGCACGAGCCTTTCGACGTGCCCTACCACCGCCTTGGCGACAAGGTGCTCAATGCCTTTGCCTACACCGACCACTGCATAGGGCAGTTCATCAGCTTCCTGAAGAAGTCGCCACGCTGGGAGCACACTCTCGTCATTTTCGTGCCCGACCATCTCGGCGCATGGCCTAAAAATGCTGATAACTTTGCAGCATGGCGCTTCCACATACCAATGATCTGGGTGGGTGGAGCCATAAAGAAACCTATGGTCGTAGACACCTACGGCTCGCAGCAGGACATTGCGGCAACGCTTTACGGCGAGCTCGGACATCCCAACAACTACATGCCTTTCAGCAAGGATATGCTTGACCCGACCGTTCCTCATTACGCTTTTTTCATGATGAACGACGGTTTTGGGGTGAAAACGAACAAAAATGAGGTGATTTATGACAATAAACAGCGTAGGACTGTCGTTAGTAAAGGAAAAGACAGCGGCAAGTGGCTTAAGTACGGTCAGGCGCTGCTGCAAGTAATATTCGACGACATAGCAAAAAAGTAAAAGGCAAATGCCTACACTGATTCTAACAATTATTCAAACACTTATCAACTGGGACATACAGGTATCCTTGTTCATCAACGGATTGCACTGTACCTATCTCGACAACTTCATGATGATGTACAGCGGCAGGTTCATCTGGATTCCGCTGTACGTCAGTCTGCTCATCGCCATGCTCCGCAACTTCCCACTGCGAGTCAACATAGCGTGCATCCTCGTTTCGGTTATACTTATAACCCTCGCCGACCAGACTTCATCGTCGCTCTTGCGCCCCATTCTCTGCCGCCCACGGCCTGCCAACATAGAGAGCCCCATCGTCTCGCTTGTCCACGTAGTCGACGGCTATCGGGGCGGGCACTACGGTTTCCCGTCCTCGCACGCTGCCAACTGTTGGGGCGCTGCCTTCTTTGTGCTCTACGTCTTTCGCCGGCATGTGCTCTCGTGCGTCTTCGCAGCCTGGGCTTTAATCATGTGCTGGTCAAGGGTTTATCTTGGTGTCCACTATGTGGGCGACATACTTTTCGGCACATTCCTGGGCTTCATTTGCGCATCTATTGTGTATTTCGTCTTTCAAAAGAGCATGCGCAAAACCACTGACACGTTCAAGCCCGACCTCAATTCGCCCAAGCTGTACATCCCGTCAATAGTTTGCGCCGCCGAGACGGCACTGATGCTCATCCTCGCCTTCTTCGTCAGGTTCTCTTTCTAACGACTATGGAAATAAAACCAATAGCCACTTTCCATTCTCCTTTCACCTCAAAGTTCGGCATTCCAAAGCAGAGCGGACTGGTAGAGAAGCTTGAAGGCACCATTGTCTTCGAGCGTGAACACCGCAATGCCGATGCCTTGCGCGGCATCGAGGGCTTCGACTTTCTGTGGCTTATCTGGGGGTTCTCAGCCAACAAACATGGCGCGGCAAGTCCCGTTGTGCGCCCGCCGGTTCTTGGCGGCAACACGCGTGTAGGTGTCTTTACCACGCGCTCGCCCTTCCGCCCAAACCCTATAGGACTGTCGTCTGTACGGCTCAGCCGTGTAGACTGGAAGGCTGCCGACGGTCCTGTCATCCACGTTCTTGGTGCCGACCTCATGGACGGCACACCCATCTATGACATTAAACCATACATAACCTATGCCGACTGCCACAACGGAGCCCGCTCCGGCTTTGTCGACGCCAACCCAATAAGGCGATTAAAGGTAGTCTTTCCCGACGATTTGCAGTCCTCGCTCAACACCAGTCAGCTCGAAGTCCTGCGCAAGACCCTCGAACTCGACCCACG
>CAZZNO010000147.1:0-7098 GCA_964655685.1 uncultured Prevotella sp. | reverse complement strand
AGATACTCATTTTTGATTGGAATAAACGTAATAAGGCAACTTATCAGTAAGTTTTTATGCTAAGAAATACAGTGGCAGATGATTTGTTCCGCTTTTCTTCAGTTTGCCTTCTTCAACAAATAGTGCAAATATGGCTATAAAGACACGTTTTATTTTTTCAATATGCAAAGTTAAATAATAATTCCGAAACAGTGCAATAATACAGCAATAATATTGGGATTGTGTTTTCCGACAAGAGGGTGTATCAAAATAGTCAATCAATTGTTAGCCGATTGGCTAACAATTGACGTGCTATGTAATAAAAGCTATTGTATATTAAGAAAAGTCCTTTAATCCATTTTGCCTACGTCTACAATAGCAATCATAAAAGGTTGACTTTTGATGTTGAAATGACGTGTTTTATACCAAATATTAAATTATATGTTCAATATACGAACTTTTTAACATTAATAATTTGCAAGAAATGCAAAAAAAGAATACTTTTGCAAAAGACTTTAAAATAGACTTTGTTCAATTAAGATAAAATCTTATATGAATTGATTCTATATTCCTTTCTTTCAGAGTATTGATGGAGTTTTACAATATCTATATCTCAATAGTTAGGGGAGTCTTGGCATATTTAAGGCGTTTACTGGCGCTTTGTTTGAGGCATATCGGAATCTTGCAACTTCTGAAGAAAAAGTCTTGAGCATTGCAACTACTAAAGGTTAATATATTATATGAAATTTATACTTGTTACTGGAGGCTCACGAGGCATAGGCAGAGCAGTGTGCTTGCGCCTTGCAAAAATGGGAATGCCGATAATTCTTAACTATCGAAGCAATGAGCAGAAGGCGGAGGAGACCAAGAAAGAGATAGAAAAATTGGGTATAAGCGTTGAACTACTTCCTTTTGACGTTTCCAATGAAGAACAGGTCGATAAGGCTATAGACGGTTGGGAAGCCGCACATCCTGATGACTACATATCTATATTAGTCAATAATGCAGGCATTCGCCGTGACGGAATGATGTTTATGATGAGCGATGACGACTGGCACGACGTTCTGCGCACAACCCTTGACGGTTTCTTCTATCTCACAAGGCGCATCCTCAAGCACATGATGCCGAGACACAGAGGCGGACGCATCGTTAATGTAGCTTCCCTTTCAGGTGTCAAAGGCTTGCCTGGTCAGGCAAACTATAGTGCTGCAAAAGCCGGACTGATAGGCGCGACAAAAGCCTTGGCTTTGGAGGTGGCAGCAAGAAACGTTACAGTAAACGCTGTTGCACCGGGCTTTGTAGAGACAGACATGACTAAAGACCTTCCCGAAGACGACCTTAAGCAGATGATACCAATGAAGCGTTTTGCCAAGCCGGAAGAAGTTGCCGAGGTCGTAGCTTTTCTTGCATCGCCGGGATCTTCATACGTAACGGGTGAAGTCATTAATGTGAACGGAGGACTTTATACTTAATAACTAATAATGTCTAAAAGAGTTGTAATAACAGGCATTGGCATTTGGTCATGCTTGGGTACAGATGTAGAGACCGTCAAACAGTCTCTTTATGAAGGTAAATCAGGTATAGGTTTGGATGCCGACCGCTTAAAGTATGGCTATCTGTCAGGATTGACTGGCATTGTGCCTGAGGCAGTGCTAACCAAGAAAGATGTCAACAGACATGTCCGCGCAGGTATGTCTGAAGAAGCTAAATATGCCTTTATGGCAAGCAGGCAGGCTTTCAAGGATGCCGGCGTAGATGATGATTACCTTTTGAACAATGAGGTTGGCTGCATCTTCGGCAATGATTCTTCTGCACAGCCCGTCATAGAGGCTGCAAAGACGATGGAGGAGAAGCATGATACGGAAATGCTGGGTTACGGTTGCGTGTTCCAGTCGATGAACTCCACTGTCAACATGAATCTTAGCACCATCTTCCATATTCAGGGCATCAACTTTACCGTTAGCGCTGCATGTGCCAGCGGAAGCCACTCTATAGGTATAGGCTACATGCTCATAAAGCAAGGGCTGCAAGATATGGTTTTATGCGGTGGAGCACAGGAAACAAACTATTATTCAATGGCTTCGTTTGATGCCCTTCGAGCTTTCTCAACCAGAATGGACGAGCCGACCAAGGCAAGCCGTCCTTTCGACCGTGACCGTGACGGACTGATACCGAGCGGTGGAGCGGCAGCGCTGGTGCTTGAAGACTATGACCATGCTGTGGCTCGTGGAG
The DNA here is from genome assembly GCA_964655685.1 of uncultured Prevotella sp. Lineage (GTDB taxonomy): Bacteria > Bacteroidota > Bacteroidia > Bacteroidales > Bacteroidaceae > Prevotella. Next base: position 4,887 of record CAZZNO010000147.1, on the reverse strand, counting down.
CCAATATCCTTGCGGAGGTTTGCGGCTACGGCTTTTCAAGCAACGGTGGCGGAATATCTACACCGAGTGACGAAGGTTGTTGTATAGCTATGCAGCGCGCTATGGACGACGCCGGGGTAAAAGCCGATGACATTGATTATATAAATGCCCATGCCACATCCACGCCTCAGGGCGATATGTTTGAAGCAAAGGCATTGCGCAAAATGTTCCTTGGCAAGCATGCCCTGATAAGTTCTACAAAGTCTATGACAGGACATGAGTGTTGGATGGCAGGAGCCAGTGAGGCTGTTTATTGCACAATCATGATGCTGAACAACTTCGTTGCTCCTAATATAAACTTTGAAAATCCTGACGAATATTCTGACGGATTGAACATTACGCCAAAGACAGTCGATACCGAACTAAACGTTGTCCTCAGCAACTCCTTCGGCTTCGGCGGTACAAATGCAGCATTGTTGTTCAAGAAAGTGAAGCAATGAAGATACTCAAAACCATAAAACTTATGCTTTTGGCAGCAGTGTGCATAACACTGTTGTCAAACTGCTCTGAAGACCAAGAGATAGGCATGACCCTTGAAGGGACTTGGCGCGGAGCCATGAGCGTTTATACGGAATATGGCAACAATCGGTTCCAGTCGGTCTATTCTGAGGTGCAATTCAACGGCGACCCTTTCCGTACTACCCGTGGCTCTGGCTATTGGGTAGATTATTACAGAGAGTCAGGTTGGCATCGCAACTATATTGCAAATCACATCCGATGGAGAGTTGAGAATCAAATCATACGCATACACTTCCAGGAAGAAGATGCAGACTTGGAAATCAGAGACTTCCGTCTCAATGATGAGACTTTTACAGGTGTGGTCTATTATCTTGACGATAACGGCAGAGTCGTTTCTCAAGCTCCATTCGCAATGACGCATGTAGACACACCTAACTGGAATAATTACGATTACGATTACCCATCACACTATAGGTCGTGGAGTAAGTAAATAATTAAACGCAAATATATTATGAAAAGATTTTTCACTTCCATTTTATTGGTAATGTTCTGCCTCATCTGTGGCGCACAGACGCTTACAGGTTCTCTGTCATCTTTAAAGGGTGAGAGCAAGGCGAATTTTGTTATCGAGTATTTGACAATACGAGGAATGGCTGAAACTGATTTCGCCAACTATGAAAAAGATTGGAAGAAAGACAAGGGTGAGATAGTAGGTAAATTTTTGTCTAACGCAAATGAAGGTTTAGGCGAAACTCTATTAATTGGAACTTTTCCTACCGCCAAGTTCACGGTCAAAGCAGAGGTGTTAAGCGTCAACGAGGATGGGGATTATAAATGTGATCTCATACTTATTGACAACACTACAAAGACTGAAGTTGCTCGAATAAAAGGTATAAAAGCTGATGGTGGGCACTTTGGATCAACCTTGAATCTCATTGGAGATGGAGCCGAACACACAGGTCGTAAATTCGGTAAGACACTAAAGAAATTTCTTAAAAAAGCATAGTAATTATGCATTTGACAGAATCATTAAAGAAAGCTTATACAGAGGAACACCTTTCAGCTCGTGAGGCTCAACGGTTGGCTGAGTACATAGCTTGGGGACCTGCAATATTTCAGGCTTCAAGACTGATGCTCAAGTTCGGTATCCTCGAAATGCTGCGCGACAGCGACAATGGATTGACAAGGCAGGAAGTGGTGGAAAAGACCAAACTTTCTGACTATGCCGTGAAATGCCTGTTGGAAGCTTCGCTTAGCATTGGTACAGTATTAGTGGACCCCGAAACAGAGCGATACTCTTTGTCGAAGACAGGATGGTTTTTGATTAACGACCCGGCAACGAGGGTAAACGTCGACTTCAACCACGATGTCAACTATGAAGGGTGGTTCCATCTTGAAGAATCATTGCTCAACGGTAAGCCTGAAGGCTTGAAGCATTTCGGCTCATGGCCTACAATCTATGAAGGATTGTCAAGCCTTCCAGAACAAGTGCAGAAGAGTTGGTTTGGCTTCGACCACTTCTACAGTGATTCGTCCTTCCCTGACGCGTTGAAGATAGTGTTCGACGAGCATAAGGTACATACGCTTTATGATGTAGGCGGAAACACCGGCAAATGGGCACTGCAATGCGTGGCTCACAGCGAAGAGGCTGAGGTGACAGTTCTTGACCTCCCGCAGCAGGTAAAGATGATGCAAGAGAACATCAAGGGCAAGAAAGGTGCCGACCGCATAAAGGGCTATGGCATCAATGTGCTTGATGAGGCGCAGGATTTCCCTCTCATGGATGGTGGCCCCGACGCTATATGGATGAGCCAGTTCCTTGACTGTTTCAGCATGGAGCAGATTGTCAGCATCCTAAGCCGTGCCCGCAAGGCAATGGCAGAAAAGTCGCGCATATATATCATGGAAACGCTGTGGGACCGCCAGAGGTTTGAGCCGGCTACGCTATGCCTGACTCTCACAAGCCTTTATTTCACAGCTCTTGCCAATGGCAACTCAAAGATGTACAATACCGAGGATATGGAGAAGTGCATCGACGAGGCAGGGCTGGAGATAGAATGCATACACGACAATCTTGGTCAAGGACACTCTATATTGGTAGTAAAAAACAAATAATACAAAATAATAATGGAAAGAAAAGAAATAGAAGAAAAAGTAAGGAATTTCCTTATCAACGACTTGGAGATTGACGAGGAGAAGATTAGTGATGACGCACGCCTGAAGGAAGACTTGGGCATCGACAGCCTTGACCTTGTTGACATTGTAGTCATTGTGGAGAAGAACTTCGGCTTTAAAATTAAGCCGGAAGAAATGAAAACCGTCAAGACACTGAAACAGTTTTGTGACTATATAGAGGAGAAGGTAAAGTAAGCAACTATGGCGGAAAAGGAATGGGCCGGCAATACGTTCGGTACAGGGTTTATGCACCGGAGCCTCATCGGTATGCTCAAACATACTGATGTGAGGATATGGTATGCATTTTCCGCAATATTCATCATTCCTTTCTGCCTGATCTTCTCTCCCGGGGCAAAGACAGCATGGCACTATTTCCGTCGCCGCCAAAAGTATGGCAGATGGAAGTCGCTGTTGATGACTTACGTGAACCACGTATTGTTCGCGCAAGTAGTCATAGACAAATTCGCAATGTATGCCGGCAAGAAAATGAAATTGAAGGTTGAAAACTACGACATCTTCAAGCAGCTTGCCGCAAAGGACGAGGGCTTCGTAATGCTGAGCGCGCATATCGGTTGCTATGAAATGGCTGGCTATGAGCTTGTCTCTGACCGCAAGCCTTTCAATGCTCTGGTATTTGCAGGAGAGAAGGCATCGGTCATGCAAGGCCGTAACAAACTGTTTACAGGCAACAACATCAAGATGATTCCCCTCACGAGCGACATGAGCTATCTTTTCAAGATAGACCAGGCTTTGGCAAGGGGCGAAATCGTAAGTATACCTGCCGACCGTGTCTTTGGCTCTGCCAAGACTGTAAAAGTGGAATTGCTTGGAGCCGACGCAGAACTGCCGTGGGGCCCTTTCAGCGTTCCCGCAATGCGTGGGCTTGAAGTCATTGCCGTCAACGTGATGAAGACAAGCGTGAAAGGCTATACTGCATACGTTACACGACTTGACTACGACAAGGACGCATCGAGAAAGCAACAAGTCCAGCAGTTGGCTGACAACTATGCTAAAGAGCTGGAGAGGATGATAAATCTTTATCCGGCGCAGTGGTACAACTATTTTGAGTTTTGGAATGACAGTAGACTTTAACCATCCTACAGAAGAATTTCTTAGGACTATCGACATACACACTCTCTTGCCGCAGCAGGAGCCTTTCGTCATGATTGGCTGTCTTGTAGGCTTTGACGAAGTAGAGACAAGGACAGAGACTGCTATCTCTCCTACCAATCTATTCGTCAAGAATGGTCAGCTCTGTACGTCAGGCATTGTTGAGAACATTGCACAGACTTGCGCCGCCCGCATTGGCTACTACAATAAGTATATCTTGAAGAAAGGTGTACAGATTGGCGTCATTGCGGCTGTCAGAAACTTGAAAGTGTTTGAACATCCGGCTGTCGGCGACACTATCGTAACAAAGACTTCTGTCATAGAAGAAATAATGGGCATGACTCTTGCTGATGCTACGATAACTGCAAATGGAAAGCTGTTGGCAACGACTCAGATTAAGCTTGCTGTGAAATGATAACAATTCTTGCTCATAATATAACATCGCCCTTAGGCTCAACATCACAAGAGAATCTTGATGCCGTGTCACAAGGACGGACAGCCATACACAATTGGATTGACCGCCTTGGCATGCCGTGCGCTTTCACAGCTTCGCTCTTTGATGAGTCTTTCTTTAAGAAAGCAGCCAGGCAAGGATGTTCACGCTTTGAATCTCTTGCAATATCATCGGCACAAAAGGCAATAGCTTCTGCCGGTGTTGATGTGGCAGACGGCAAGACGTTGTTCATGCTCAGCTCTACAAAGGGCAATATTGAATGGCTTGGAGACAAAGATGTTGACCAGTCAAAGGTGGCGTTGAGCTACAGCGCGTCTGTTATTGCCAATGCCGTCGGCATCACAACGGAACCAATAGTTGTTGATACGGCTTGCATCTCCGGACTGTCGGCAATAATCACCGCATCGCGGCTGTTGGAAATGGACGTGTATGACAAGGCTGTTGTCTGTGGAGTTGAGGTGCAGAGCAAGTTTATCATTTCCGGTTTCCAGTCATTAAAGGCAACGTCTGCCGAGGCTTGCCGTCCTTTCGACATAGACCGCAATGGGCTTAATCTTGGCGAGGCGGCGGCTACAATAGTTTTGAGCAACAAGGCTGACGAAACGCATCCGTGGCATATTGTCAATGGGTGTGTAAAGAACGACGCATTT
>CAZZNO010000146.1:0-7154 GCA_964655685.1 uncultured Prevotella sp. | reverse complement strand
GAGTGAGGGTTATGAGTGCGGCGAGCCCGCTGGGCTCATTTTGATACACCCTCTTGTTTATGAGCCTTGACTGTACAGCGTTTTGCCATTGTTACTTAAATTGGCAATGCTGTTCTCAGCCTTTATTGGTTAGGTGTACCCCATTGTGGAGCTTTCTGGTCCTGCCATACACGTTCTACGTTCAGGGGAGCATTGCCTGAGTTGTACTGCGAGCCCTGGCTGGTGGTGCCAAGGGTGTTGAAGCCTTGTGCTTTATAAGCTGCCTCAATGATGTTCTTCATGGTGTTGGTCTTGTCGGGGCTTGTAACCACGAAACGACGTGGGATTGCCGACAGTTCTATACCGTCGAACTTGACGAACGGCAGCAGGTTGGAGCCTACCTTTGGGTAGCCGGAGCGGCGTGCTGTTACGTACTGGTCGTCTGGCTGCTCGCTGAAGTGGATGAGGAGCTGCAAGTAGACCTTTTCGAGCTTGTCGGAAGTTGAGCCGGTGAGCTTCACGTTGTCTGTTGCCAGCATGGCATCAATCTCTCCGTCCTGCAAATCAATAGGCTTCTCGTTCGGGTCGTAGCTGTAGGTGGTGCCGTAGTAAGGAATCTTGTTGCTTGCTGCAAGAGTGTTAAACTCCTCTACGGAAGCCCTTACTCCGGCGTTGTACCACTCCTCAGCGCTCTTGCCGCCAAACCTGCCGCCATTGAGCAGGGCGAACTCTGCAAGATAGAGGTTGATTTCGCCTGCGCCAAGATACATCTGGTAGAGCGGGTTATCCTCTGTGTCCTGGATGATGTTCATGTTGATGGAGCCGCTGGCTTCCTTTGTCATAGCCGTAGGCACAGTGAAATCAATGCGGCCGCGACGCATCTCATTGCTGTAATAGCAGAATGGGTTGTATGACTTTTGATTATCGCCCATGCTTATTTGATAGCGTGTGCCGGAGTTCCAGTATTCCTCATATTCCTCGTCGGATATTGCTCCCTGCTCGTGTGCGTTTTTTGGCTCAAGCTGTACAGGCAGTGCGGTGTAGCGTACCCAAGGCTCGCCCATGCCGCCCCACTCCTTGAAGTTGCCATTCTCATCGCGAACGACATTCTTCTTAACTTCAGAAGGCAGTTTGTCCCACTTGCCATTGTCGATAAAGCTTTGCACAACCTTCGAGTTGTAGTCGTTCTTTGTGTAGATGAAACGTATGCGCGGGTCTTTGCTGCCGAGCATGAACTTGAACACGTTCTGTGTAGCATAGACAGTGGAGAGACCGTTGCCTGTGCCGTAAACGACATCTAACATATCTCCTTCGTCTTTGTTTGCGCTTGTTGCCTTGCAGAAAAGAAAGTCGTCATCGGTAGATGTGATGAGGCCTGTCGAGTCGCTTGCTGCCTCTTGAGCTATTTTCAAAGCTTTAGGCTTGTCGTTTGCCAACAGGCGGACGGCAATCTTAAGCTTCAGTGAGTTTGCGAGCTTTGCCCACTTTGCCCAGTTGCAACCGTATGCTGCATCCTGACTGGTGTTGGTATTGAGGCCGCTTGCCTGAAGCATGTCGATGTAGCTGTCCAGCTCAGTAATCCATGTGTCGTAAAGCTCCTCAACGGTGTCATATTTAGGAGTGAGTATGCCAAGGTCATCGTAATGTGCGGCCTCTGAATATGGTATAGAACCATAGACATCTGTGTCAAAGATGCCGAGGTAGATGGTCATGATGCCAGTTGCGGCAAGATAACCGTTGTCAGCCTCAGAGCCTTTCTGTTTGATATAGCTTTGAAGGCGGTTACGCAGGCGCAGGGTCTTGAGGTACTGTGTGCCTTGGTCTCCGCATGCATTCATGCCTGTAAAGTCGTTGGTGAAGCCGCCGCCCGGCGTACCCATCTGGTCCCAACGCGTGAAGTAAGGCGTGTTGTAGAACCAAAGCAGGTAGTTGGTAGGCTGGAATTTGTTGATGGCGGCAGCAAGTATACCGTCGGGCATCGTTGTTGTGACGTTGGACGGGTCGGAATTCAAGTCCTGGTAATCGTCACGACAGGAGGTGGTCATCGCAAGCATGGATGCCATTGCTCCCGCAATGAATAATTTATTTAGTTTCATAATCTTCATTCTTTCTTTAGTTTAGAACGTTGCTTTGATGGTGAAGGTGAAGCTCGTGGTGATGCCTGCGAACTGACGGACACGGAACTCAGCTGCGTTGGTACCTGCCACAGCCTCCGGGTTCTCATGATTAGGCATAGAGTTGAGCAGGTAGCCAAGGTTGTGTGCCTGTGCTACAAGGCTGAGACGGCGTGCGCCAATCTTGCTTGCAATGCTTGACGGGAACTGGTAAGCCAACGAGAGGTCGCGGAAAGCGATGTAGTTCAAGGTCTTGAACCAAGACTTGTTGATGACACCTTGTCCCCAGCTGTTTTGGAAGTAATGCCAAGCACTTGCGTGAGCGGGCTCGGCATGCCCGGCAGCCACAAGCTCTGCGTATGTTTCACCAGTATCATACTGACCTGTTCCTACAGTATAGGCAGAACCGTCTGGTTGAAGTATCTTAGTGCCCTTGAGCACGATGCCATCGGGTATGAAACCGTCGTCGTAAGTTGCTTTTGTGCCAAAGCCGGAGGTGAATTGTATGCCGCCGTTGTTGAGACCGCGACCATCAAGCGATGTCTTGGTGTAGCCGTAGGCTGTACCATAGCGTGAGCCATAAGAAGCCACCTTGCCGCCGAAGCGCATGTCGAAGCTTGCAGAGAGAGTCCAGTTCTTATAGCGCAGGGTTGTGTTGATGCTGCCGAGGAAGTCGGGCACAGAGTTGCCTACTTTTTTCACCTCGCCGTCTCGCGCCTCAATCGGTGTGTTATAGCCGGCGTTGTAGTAGTTCATGTACAGCACGTGCTTGCCTGAGTGCTTCAGGCCATCAGGATTGTCAGGATCCTCAACGTCCTTCATAGGAGCTGAGTCAGACCAAAGCTCACCGTAAGTGCCGCCAACTTTTGCTATGGAGCCTACGCGGAAGTTGCCATAGTTGGTGTAACCGTTCAGCGAGATGTAGTCGCCGGCGAGGTCGGACAGCTCCTTGATCTTAGAGTTGTTCTTTGTATATGTGAAGTTCAAATCCCACTGCCAGTCTTTGGTGAGGATAGGTGTTGTGTTGAGGGCAATTTCTATACCTGAATTCTGGATGTTACCTGCATTGATGAGAGCACTGCTGTAACCACTGTACTCAGGGATAGAGATTGTCATTATCTGGTCGGTTGTGTTCTCCTTATAGTATGTAAAGTCAAGGGCGATGCGGTTGTCGAGGAAGCGGACGTCGGTACCGATTTCCCATGACTTCTTGCGCTCGGGCTTGAGATTCTGGCTATAAGTGGTGTTAGATACGGTTGTAGCAAAGAAGTTGTTGTTGCCGTTCTTATAGCTCTCAAGACCGTAGGCGGTGTTAATATAATAAGGTGACGTGTCGTTACCGACCTGTGCATAGCTTGCACGTACTTTCCAGAAGCTCAGCCACTTGGGCAGTTCGTTGCGGAAAGTGTTGGTGATAATCCATGAACCGTTTACAGAAGGATAGAAGTAGCTGTAAGTGCCGTGACCGTCAGCGTAGACGAGTGATGATGACCAGTCGTTTCGACCTGTTACATCTACGAACACTTGGTCTTTCCAGCTTACGCCTGCCTGTGCGGCTATAGATTGAATAGTCTTGGTATTTGAGACAGATGCAGAGGCACTGTAGCCTTCAACGCCATTGGTGAGGAAGTATTGGTTGGGCACGATGAAGTCGCCTTTCGTATTGGCAGACATGCTGTGGCTATAGCTGTTGTAAAGCTCATAGCGCAGGAAGCCATTCACGCGCCAGTCTTCATTGAGTTGCTTGTCCACCATGATGTTGGTGTTGACGTTGATTTGCTCCTTGCGGCTCTCGCCAGTACCATAGTAGCCACCTTTGTTGTAGTAGCCGCTACCGGGCTGCTTGCTCTCAGACTGTACGAAATAGTAGTTGTAGTTGGCTTCGGTAATCCATTTCAGCCAAGGCAGGAAGTTTACTGTCAGCTTCAAGTCTGGACGGAATACGGTTTCCTTTTGATAGTTCTCGTCCTCCCAAATGCTCCACCACAGGCTGCGTCCGCGCATGTAACCCCATTTGTCGCCATAAGTAGTTTGAGCCAGACCTCCGTGGTCGCCCTTATACTTGTTGCGGAAAGTCTTTGCATCGTACATACGGTCCCATGTGCCGTTTATGAAGTTCTCGCCGATGTTTGGCTGGGCGTTACGCGGCCTTGAAAGAGCGTAGGTCATGCTTGCCTCGAGCTCAACATCCTTTGTGATCTTGTGGCTTGCCTTGGCAAGGAAGCTCATGCGGCGGAAGTCATTGTTGGGCAGTGTACCGTTGTTGTAGCGGTAAGAAAGAGACGTGTAGAATGTTGTGCGGTCGTTGCCACCGGAGACAGCTACGTTGGTGTTTGTGCTGAAACCAGTATCGTAAGCATCCTTGAAGTTGTTCTTGTATGCTTTGGGCGTATAGAGCTGTCCGTCATAGTACTCTACCTTGCCGTCCTTAGCGTTTTGGCGGAGATACTCGAAAGAAGGGCCATGAGCAGAGCCAACCTCACCGTAGCTGCTCAGCACCTTGTAAGAAGGGTAGCCGTGACTGTTGGTCCAGTAAAGATCGTTTACGTTGAATGCGTCGTTAGGGCTGGAGCAAAAGAAGAAGCTCTCTGCGTATTCATTTTGCAGGTCGGGTTGGCCTGTAACTCTGTCGAAGCCGAATGTCTGCGTGAAGTCAATGCCCAGTCCTTTCTTGCCCTTGCCGCTCTTGGTGGTAATGACCACAGCACCGTTAAGGCCGCGTGAGCCGTAAAGTGCAGTTGCGGCAGCGCCTTTCAGCACTGATACTGTTTCGAAGTCGTCGGGGTTGAGGTTCTTCAGCTCGGTACCGTAGTTCTGGCCGCCTGTAGCCCAGTCGGCATCGTTGTCCACAACGTCGTTGTCAAGGATAACGCCGTCGATGACATAAATAGGCTGGTTGTTCTTGTTCAGCGTGGATGCGCCACGAATCAAGATCTTTGATGCACCGAACATACCGCCGTCAGAGCTTGATATGTCAACGCCTGCCACCTTGCCTTGCAGTGCCTGTACAGGGTTGATGAGGTTTGCGTCAAGATCTTCGCCTTTCAGCTCTGTCATGGCGTAGCCGAGAGCCTTAGCCTCACGCTTCATGCCGAGGGCGGTGACCACCACCTCGTCGATGTTCTTGGCATCTTCCTTCATGGTGATGGTGAAGTTCTTGTTCACGTCGCTCACGGCAAGAGTCTGCTCCACAAAGCCGATGGAGCTGATGGTTAGCGTGCTGCCCTTTGGGGCTGAGATGGTGAACTGTCCGTTCACATCGCTCACAGTGCCATTGCCGGTACCTTTTTGCACGACGGTGGCTCCAATGACAGGTTCGCCGTTGGAGTCGATTACGGTGCCCTTCACAGAGATGTTCTGTGCTGACAGCTGTACAGCCACGAACATCATCAAAAGAGCCAAGACCACCCGTAGGTAGGGTCTGGATGTCTGTTGTTGTTTTTTCATCGCAACTTAGTTAATGTTAATTATTTATTAGGTTTATATATAAAAATGTTGCCCCATTAAAAAGGGACGATTAAAATGCCAAACGACTAATAGCTTTGAAAAGCGCCAAGCAATGCCTAATGGTGCTTAGTGATGCACTTTCTTTTGTGTCCATAATATCTAAATTGTTAGTTTTTTAAAAGTTGTTTATTTTTTTGTCAATTGCAAAATTAAGGTTTAGTTTTCAAATCCACAACCCCATATTGTCCATTTTTTGTACAAACGCAATGGTATGATGTATTAGCGTTTGTAATTTACGCATTGACGAAAAAAGAATGTAACCTGCGGCAGTTACATTCTTTGAAAAATATTGTAAAGTAATATTGATGACTAAAATAATATAGTCAATTGGCTATAATCCATCGTGCTTTTTCTATCATAGTATCCTTTCCTCGTTTGAAGTCAGTTGTGGTAAGGCTAACTTTTACGTCGGGCTCTATGCCATCTTCTGTGCTTTGGTTGTTGCGGTCGTACATGGGACATGCCGAAAAGCGTACGCTCCAGCCGTTTGGTATCTCTGACGAGAACGGCATCCCTGCACCACCTCCTGTCCGGTCACCTATTACGGTGACATTGGGGCAACACCGCATGTATTTCACAAATTCGTTTGCTGCCGAGAATACGGAACGGTTGGTTATGACCACAACAGGCTTTTGCCATCGTATGCCTGCGGCTGGTTTGAGTCGTTGTTCTTCAAGTCCGGAGAAGTCGCTGTGTCCTTTTCCTGTCTTATGTCGCATATAGCCTACAAGCCTTGTCTCATTGGTAAAGCGTGCTGCAAGTGTCTCGGCAGAAGTCAGCATGCCGCCGCCATTGTTGCGCACGTCTATTATGAGTCCGAGGCAAGGTTGCATATATAATAAGATGTCGTCGAGATTGCCTGCGCCGAACTGGTTTTCAAAAGTGGTGCAGCGCAGGTAACCAATGTTGTCGTCGAGGATGCGGTAGCGCATGCCGTTTGCTATGCGGTAGTCGGTACCGAGGTAACGGCGCACGAGCGTATCGCTGTAGTTGGCAGGATAGTCTTCGTGGAAGCCCCAATAGCGGCTGTAGTCGAACGATGCAAAGAGGTTTACGTGCCCGTCGCGCAATTCGGCGAGCATGTCGCCCATGACTTCCAATTGCTGGTCTTCAGTCATGTAGCTGTTGAACCGTGGCGCATAGGCAGCATAGACAGAGTCCCAGTCTACTCCTTTCTCCTTGAAGAAACAGTAATGTTCGTCCATTATTTTCCATAGAGCCTCGAAGTTGCCCGATGGCGTGTCGGGGTATTCGTCTTCAGTGACACAAGAGGTTAAAAGCAGAGAGCCGAACAAAATGCCTCCCAAACCTCCCCAAGCCCCTCCAAAGGTGGGGATGTTGATTACCAAAAGAGCTTGGAAGAGAAGCTTAATACAAGACTTCACCTTATTCTTTATATATCTTAAAGAGTTATCTATAACCTTCATTTTTTACAATTCTTTTTTATGAATATCCGCAAAGACCCAAATGAGCCTGGAAGGCTCGCCGCTTGCTTAACACGTCTCATCCTGCGAAGCAGGTGAGGCGGGGTATGCTGCAAGGGGCTTGAAGCCG
>CAZZNO010000145.1:1652-7167 GCA_964655685.1 uncultured Prevotella sp. | reverse complement strand
CCCTATCTCTACACCGACGAGATAAACACGCTTCGCAAAGACCGCAATCCTGCCTTTGCCTTTTGCGAAGCCGACTATTTCCTTGCCTACAAAGACGGGAAACCGGTTGGCAGGATTGCCGCCATCATCAACCATCGTGCCAACGAGCATTGGAAACGGCAGATGGTGCGCTTTGGCTGGTTCGACTTTATAGACGACCCTGAAGTGTCGGCAGCTTTGCTTACGGCAGTGGAAAAGTGGGGCAAGGAAAGAGGAATGAACGAGATAGCCGGGCCATTCGGCTTTGAAGACATGGACCGCGAGGGCATGCTGGTGGAAGGTTTCGACGAGCTTTCCACAATGTACATCAATTATAATTACGATTATTACCCAAAGCACATAGAACGGTTGGGCGGTTTCCGTAAGGACAACGACTATGTGGAATACAAAATCAAGGTGCCCGAGGTGACGCCAAGGAAGTTTGCACTGACGGCAGAGCTTATTGAAAAACGCTATGGACTTGCTGCACGCAAGTTCAATTACCGCGAAATGAAACAGGGCGGACGAGGCAGAGAGCTTTTCGCTATACTAAACGAGACCTACAAAGACCTCTATGGCTATTCGCAGCTCTCCATAAAGCAGATTGACCATTTGGTAAACGAATACATAAGGATGGCAGACCTGAACCTTGTGACTTGCGTGGTAGACACTAATAAGAACGACAAGATGGTTGGGTTCGGCGTGTCTTTTCCCTCGTTTTCGAAGGCTCTCAAGAAGACGCGCGACGGCAGAATGCTGCCGACAGGCTGGTGGCACTTGCTGAAAGTGCTGAAATGGCACAAAACGCCAACCGTCGACCTGTTGCTTATCGGAGTGCTGCCCGAATACCGCATCAAGGGCGCAAACGCACTAATCTTCAACGATCTTATCGGCTGGTACCGCCGCTACGGCTTCAAATTTGCGCAGACAGGACCACAAATGGAGACCAACAAAGGCGTGCTCTCGCAATGGCAATATCTCGATGCCGCTTGCAACAGGAGGCACCGCATCTACGTGAAGCCTATATAAAAAGCCCTGCAAAACAATAAAACGAAGCCGGTGTATCAAAATAAGCCTATAGAGCCTGGAAGGCTCTACGCTTGTTTAACCCCGCCTCATCCTGCAAAGCAGGTGAGGCGGGGTGTTGCGTAGGGTGTGCGCCCGACCCTGTGAAGGGTCGCCGCTGAACATCAAGCATTTACAAGCGGCAGTCCTTCACGTGCTGTGTCCCTACACCCTCTTCGTTTTATAATTAAGAATCAATCTTGGAAATACACTCGCTTGACGCGGCTGCTTATGCCCGTGAGCACCTCGTAAGGGATGGTGTCAAGAGCATCAGACAGCACGGTCACAGGCAGGTGGTCGCCGAAAATCTCGACACTGTCGCCTTCCTTGCAGTCGATTCCCGTAACGTCTATCATTGCCACGTCCATGCAGATGTTGCCCACGTACTCAGCTTTCTGCCCATTCACCAGGCAATAGCAATGGCGGTTGCCGAGGTGGCGGTTCAAGCCGTCGGCGTAGCCAATAGGAATGGCGGCAATAACGCTGTCGTGGTCAATGACTCCCTTGCGGCTATAGCCTACGGTATCGCCCGCAGGGACGTTGCGCAACTGCAAAATTGTAGTCTTAAGCGTCGACACATTATTAATAATGTGGTTGTTGCGGCTGTTTATGCCATACAGTCCAAGTCCAAGGCGGCACATGTCAAGCTGCCTCTCCGGGAAGTGCTCAATGCCTGCCGAATTGTCAATATGCCGCAATATCTTATGGTCGAATGCCGCTTGCAGCTTTCGGCTTGCCTCGTCGAAAAGCTTAAACTGATGAGCTGAGAACTCATCAAACTTGTCGTCGTCGGAGCCTACGAAGTGGCTGAACACCGACCTCGGAATAATGGCGTTCTGCTGCTTAAGGCGAGAGATAAGCTCGTCGATGTCCTTCTCAGGGTCGAAGCCCAAGCGGTGCATACCCGTATCAAGCTTTATATGCACAGGCCAGCCCGTGATGCCCTCCTTTTGCGCAGCTTTGACAAGGGCATCAAGCAAACGGAAGGAATACACCTCTGGCTCAAGGTCAAAGTCGAACATTGTCTTGAAAGCAGACATCTCTGGGTTCATTATCATGATGTTGGCAGTTATGCCATTGCGCCTCAGCGTCGCACCCTCGTCAGCCACGGCAACGGCAAGATAATCAACGCGATGGTCCTGCAACGTCTTGGCAATCTCTACGCTGCCAGCGCCATACGCGTCAGCCTTAATCATGCAAACGAGCTTGGTCGTGGGCTTCATGAATGAACGATAATAATTAAGGTTCTCCACCACGGCATTGAGGTTCACTTCGAGCACTGTCTCGTGTACTTTCTGCACGAGCAGTTCTGTTATTTGGTCAAAGCCAAACTGGCGTGCACCCTTTATGAGCACCACCTCGTCACGCATAGAGCGGAACACCTCGCTGCGAATGAAAGCCTCTACGGAGGTGAAGAAGAACTTGTAGGGCACCTGTATGGCATCTGCATTCTGCGAAATCACAGGCCCTATGCCTATGAACTTCTCCACGCCACGCTTCATGCACAGGTCGCTCACCTCATGATACAGGTGCTGCGGCTGCTCACCACTTTGCTGGATGTCGCTCAGGATAAGCGTGCGTCGGCGACCTTTGTGGTCGGGGCGACGACTCATGAAGTCAAGGGCTATATCAAGTGAGTTGATGTCTGAATTATAAGAATCGTTGATGAGAGTGCATCCGTGCCGTCCCTCTTTTACCTCAAGGCGCATTGCCACTGGCTCAAGATGCATCATGCGTTCGTCAAGAACGTCGGGCCTAACGCCCAAGCGCAATGCCACAATGGCACAGACAATGGCATCTTCTATAGAAGCATCGTCGATGAAAGGAATGCTGAACCAGCATTCTTCCTCCGAGCTTTGAGGGCTAAGGGTTGATGACTGTGAACACAGCTTTGGATTGTTGCAAATATATGTAACCGTCGTTGCCGATTCTTTCTTCTCTATGCTCTTTATGAACATCGGGGCTTCTTTGTCGCGGCGTGACCAATAGAGCTGTTCACCTTTATACTCGGCGCCGTCCACAACCTTTTTTACGATGTCGTCGTCCTCATTATAAACTATAGTCGGGGCATCGTGGAAAAGCACAAGTTTCTCCCTGCACTTCTGCTCCATCGACTCGAAGTTTTCCTGATGAGCTGAGCCAAGGTTTGTCAGCACGGCGATGGTAGGCTGAATGATGTCTCGCAAGGCAAGCATCTCTCCCGGCTTGCTTATTCCGGCTTCGAAAATGCCGACCTGCGTCTGCTCATTCATGAGCCATACAGAGAGCGGCACGCCAATCTGCGAATTGTAAGAACGGGGTGAGCGCGTGACATAGCAGTCGGGCGAAAGCACCTGGTAGAGCCATTCCTTTACAATAGTCTTACCGTTGGAGCCCGTAATGCCAACAATGGGGATATTGAATTCGTCACGATGCCGCTCGGCAAGGCGCTGCAAAGCTTCACGTGCGTCGGTCACTCTAAGAAAGTTTGCGTCAGGATAAGCATCGCCAAGCCTTTCCCAAAGAGTCGTGCCGCCAGCGGGAACGTCAGTAACCACGAAGTTCCTTACGCCTCGGCGATAAAGGTCGGGGATATATTTATGACCGTCGTTGCGGTCGGATTTCAATGCGAAGAATAGTGTTTCCTCAGGGAAACACAATGAGCGACTGTCGGTTAGTAAGAACCCGATATTAGCATCGGCATCGCCATAGCGGCGCGCGCCTATAAGCGTTGCCACTTTCTCAATGGTATAAGTCATTTTTGCTTTGCTTTTTATTTTGCTGCAAAGATAATGCAAATGAGCGACATGGCAAAGAAAATAAAGAAAAAAAGCCTTTCAAGCCGTGAGGCATCTTCATGCCAGTCCCATTGCCTTCGCCTTTTTCTTAAGCAACTCCATGAGCGGTCCGCGCTCGTTGGGCACTTTGTTGTCAAGCACTGCGTCTTTCAGCGTCTGTTTCAGCGTTCCCACCTCGCGCGAAGGCTTCAAGCCAAACATATCCATTATCTCGTTGCCGTCGATGACCGGCTGCAAGAGCCGCTTGTAGTCACGCTCCTTCAAGTCGGCAATCTTTTCCCTCACAATGCGGAAATTGTCCAAGAAGTGAGCTTTGCGCACCTGGTTTTTGCTCGTTATGTCAGCTTCGCACAGCGTCATCAAGTCGTCGATGTCGTCGCCGGCGTCGTTGATAAGCCTGCGTACGGCAGAGTCAGTCACCTCATCGTCGGCAATGGCAATGGGGCGCATGTGCAAGTCAACAAGCTTCTGCACGTATTTCATCTTGGCGTCCATCGGCAGCTTGAGGCGACGGAAAATGGCAGGCACCATCTTTGCGCCAATATAGTTGTGGTTGTGGAAAGTCCATCCCTGCACAGGGTCCCATCGTTTCGTCCTCGCCTTGCCTATGTCGTGCAACAGCGCCGCCCATCGTAGCCAAAGCGAAGAATCTGCCGAGCGGCATACGTTATCAAGTACTTCCAGCGAGTGGTAGAAATTGTTCTTGTGACCGCGCCCGTTCCTCGTCTCTACGATGTCAAGTGCAGAGAGTTCCGGCAATATTATGGGCAGCAGACCACTGCGCTGAAGGTCGACGAAGCCGCGGCTTGGCTGGCTCGTCATCATTATCTTGTTCAGTTCCTCAGATATGCGCTCGCTGCTGATAATCTTTATTCTCTCCGCGTTACGCTCCAAGGCATCAAAGGTTTCGTCATCAATGCAGAACCTCAGCTGCGTGGCAAAGCGGATGCACCGCAACATGCGCAAAGGGTCGTCGCTGAACGTCACATCAGGGTCAAGCGGCGTGCGTATAATGCCATCCTCCATATCGGCAATGCCGTCGAACGGGTCCACGAGCTCGCCAAAGCGGTCGCCGTTCAAGCACACGGCAAGGGCATTAATGGTGAAGTCGCGGCGGTTTTGGTCATCTTCCAGCGTACCGTCCTCCACGTGCGGCTTGCGCGAATCATGGCTGTAGCTCTCCTTACGCGCTCCCACAAATTCCACCTCGTGCCCATGCCATTTCACCTGCGCTGTGCCGAAGTTGCGGAATACCGAGAGATGCGCACCACGCCCGAGCAACGCCCGGAATGCCTTTGCCACGTCGATGCCGCTGCCCACCACCACCACGTCGATGTCATTGCTCGGCCTTTCAAGAAACAGGTCGCGCACATAGCCGCCAACGACATAGGTCTCCACATGGAGACTGTCGGCAGCCTGTGAAATCTTATGGAAAATATCTTTGTCAAGAAGATGCGCCAAGTCGGCGTCAGTGAGCATTCGCATATCTTATTTTCTAACCCTTTATAATAAAGCGAGTGCAAAGGTAGTGCAAACGAACGGAAAGGCAAAAAGAAAATTCATTTTATTTTTGACTTTCCTAAGTGCAGCCTGCCTTATCCAAAGGTAGTGCAAACGAACGGAAAGGCAAAAAGAAAATTCATTTTATTTTTGAC
>CAZZNO010000145.1:0-1552 GCA_964655685.1 uncultured Prevotella sp. | reverse complement strand
AGCAACACCTTGCGGAACCTCCTGTTGTGTGCGGAACCGCTGGCGGTTCCATGTACGAGCACCAACGGTAGCAACACCTTGCGGAACCTCCTGTTGTGTGCGGAACCGCTGGCGGTTCCATGTACTAGCACCAACAGCAGCAACTCCTTGCGGCATCTCCCCTCCCTCTTTAGGGGAGGGGCTGGGGGTGGGGTCACTGGGTGTCAGAACTTAACTCTCACTTCCTCGAATCCCATTGCTCTTACCATTGCTCCCACCTGTTCTATTGCGTTTTCTTCCGCCTTGCGGATGTTGTCTTTAGTCAGGCATCGGCGGCGCATGGCGGCAATCGCCTTGCGCGTCAGCGCAGCACGGTCGGCCTCAGTCCATTTGCCATCCTCAATGAATGGACGCGTGCGGGCCTCGTCTATGAAATCATTGTCGAGAAGCTTCACGGCGGGCAACGTCACCCTTACCGTGTCTCCGTCCATCTTTATCCATTTTTCCTCAACCTCGCTCAGGTCTATGCCCAGACGCAGCGTGCCATAGTATATGCGCGCCAGCTCTTCGTCGCCGAAGAAACCGTGGCGGATGGTGTCCACAAGCTCCTCGTCGCTCACCGAGAGAAATTCCCACTGCCCTATGCTGCGCATTTTCTCCACTATCACCGGCGAAGGCTTCAAGGTGCCTTCCTGCTCACTGTGCACCTCAGTGCCACTCACTGCCCACCACACTACGATGGTCACTGCCACCACCGCCATGCCTGCGAGCATTATTTTCATCTTGCTTATTCCCATAGTCAATCAATAGTCTTGATTATTGTTTGCAGCATTCCTTCAGACCTAAAGTCCTTACGGAAGGTCACGGTTACGTTCTCCTCTTTGAAACCCATCTGTACAGCTATTGGTATCAACTGCCGTGCCGCACTTGCACGCGCATCCTCTATGATATTCGTCGCAGCAAGGCTATGAACTATGTCCTCGCGTCCTTTCCGCTGTATAGCCGTTATCTCCTCGTCGGTAAACCGTTTTCTCAGCAAGTCCACCTTCTGCCTTACGCCATCGTGGTCGATGCGTGTCGACGTAAGCGTCACCTGCGGATCGGGCAGCACTATCTCCAGCTTGTCGCCATTACGGTGCACGTCCTTCGCCGTAAGCTTACCCATGTCCACGTAAGCCTTCGCTGTAGCCGTCACAGGGATGGCAATGCGCCTGCTGCCTATGGGCAGCTTCACCTTAAAATTCTGATGGAGCACACTACCGCTTATTACGGCGGGGTTATCATACACGAGAATCTTGCGAAGCCTATACTCCGAGGCATATAGCCGTGAGCAGCTTTCCATGCGAGTCACCAGCACGGGCACCGTGTCCAACGCCTCAGCCTCATCACCACCAGTGTCGCCGTGGCGACACGAGGGCAGCATTGTCACGGCAAACAGGCACATCAAAGCAAATTCCTTGATTTTCATGTGGAAAAGATCTATATGGTTTCTGTTGGCAAAGATAATGCAAACGAGCGACATGACAAAGAAAAACATCGTTTTTCTTTACATGTCCCAGTGCAACTTATCTTA
>CAZZNO010000144.1:0-7278 GCA_964655685.1 uncultured Prevotella sp. | reverse complement strand
GACACAAGGTTGTTGGACAGGAAATACCAGACGGTATACACGCCGATGGGTATGTTCAGCAGGACGCTCGCCACCAGTCCGGGGTTATATTTCCTGCCGTAGATGAAGAACATCACGACATGTGCCGAGGCGTTGAGAGCTGAATAATAGGCTGTCCACAATCCCCATGCCACTCCGTAGACGGTAGAAAGCACGCCTGACAGCGGCAGGAGGATGTACATCAGCGGGATGTTTATCCAGAACGTGCCTTTCAAGGTCAAGGGATAGTCGCCGCGTGTGGAGCGCAGGGGGTTGCGGTTGAAGAAATCGAGAAACCCGCCCGGGCATACGTATTCTTCAAACTCATGCGCCCAGTAGACTGAACATTGCAGCCATACAAGGAACAGCGCATAGTTGGTGTCTTTTACAAAGAGCCACAGCAGAATAAAAGTGTAGATGGCGAGAAACGGCGTCGCCTTCATCCAGTTTTCGTATAACCATTTCATGAGTTTATGAATTTATGAGTTCATGAGTTTATAGTTTATGAGTTTATAGTTTATAGTTTATGAGTTTATTTTCGGCAATTGCAGATAGCTGGCATACTTGCCGCCGGTATATATGATGTGTGTGCCTTGGTTGTCGGGAATGCAGCCTGGTGTACCTGGCATCATGCCTGCGCCCACTTCTTCGGTTGGCGAAATGACTACGCGCAGCGTTTCTCCTTTGTGGAACGTCATGCCGATAGGCGAAAGCACTATGTCAGCTTCGTAAACCTTGCCTTCCTCCAGCTTCTCCACGCGGTCGAAGCTATAGTCGGGCACCTCGTCGGTAGCCTCGTCGGAGAGGTGCCGCATTGAGAGCCGCAGCTTCCCGTTGGGGCCTTTATATCGTATGATAGAAGCTCCGTCCTGCGTGAAGTCCTGTATGACGGCACCGTGGTTGGGTATGTTTATCTGCGAGAGAATGTTGCCGAACTTGTCAAGCTTCTGCACCCATACGAAAAGGTCCATGTCGTTGTAGCCTTTCACGCCGGCATAGACTTTCAGCTTTGGGTATCCTGCGAAGGAAGTCTCCTCGTCGAAGGTCTTCATGAAGCTGACGCGGCCCGGTATTCCGCCAACCTCATACTGCGCTGTGGCAACGTCGTCAGCGGGGTTGATGGACAGGGTTCTTGTCCTGCCGTCGAGGTAGTATCTCCTGTAGCTTATTTCGTCGCCATAGCCAAAGTCGCTTGCAGGTATGCCAAGCTTGTTTCCGCCCTCCATGTCGTAGAGCAGATAGCGCACCTTTGGCGTTGTCTCCCATCCGTTGTCTATGCCTTTAAGATAGTGGTCGAAGAAGCGCAGGCGGTCTTCCGTGGCCTCCTTGCTGTAATAGTCGGGCCACTCCTGCGTGTCGTGTATGCGCATCCATTTTTCCGATGTTCCGAGGTTTCTCCACGAGCGGAAGGTTCCCATAGTGTGCAGCGAGTTGCCATAGCTTGCCACCATGTACACGGGAATGTGTATGCGGCTTTGGTCGGCTTTCTTGTCCAGCCATAGCGGCGCGTTTGCCAGGGGGTATCGTTCCTCCTCGGCAATCATGTCCTCGCGTCGTGCGCCTGTTGCCGAGCAATGGTTCATTTGCAGGCGTGCGAGGAAGTGCGGGTCGGGAATGCCGCCTACGTAGCACATGTCGCGGTAGGCGTCAGACAGTCCTTCGTTTGGGTTTATGCATGTGAGGTGTGGCGGCTGCTGTGCGGCAATGAACCACTGCGAGAAGGTCAGGTAGCTTGTGCCGGTGAGGGCGGTCTTGCCGTTGCTCCACTCCTGCCGGGCTATCCACTCTATGAGGTCATAGCAGTCCTCAGCCTCCTGCGAACCTATCATCGTGATGTCGCCTTCGCTGTAGGCTATGCCTCGCGGGTCGGGATTGCATACGGCATAGCCTTGTGCCGTCCAATAGTCGGGGTCGGGGCCCTCAAACTTTGTCAGTCCGGAGTTCCACCCGTTGCCCATGCCCATGAGGTTGAACAGGTTGCGGTAGCGGTCGGCGGTACCATCACTCTTTCCGTATGGGCTCCATGCTATCAGCGTGGGCAATTTCTTTTCCTTGCTGTCGGCAGGAAGGAATACGTCCGAGTAGATGGTTATGCCGTCGCGCATCTTCACAGCCACGTCCTTCAACATCACGATGTCGTGTTCCAGGGGCTTGAATCCCTCGGCAATGAGCTGTCCTTTCTTCAATGTATAGGTGCCGGGGTTGAACTTGCAGAACACGCCGTGTGCGTGCTCGTCGGTTTTATAGTCCAGGGCCGGCTTGAATACCATTTCCTTTGCAATCTTGTTCATAATATTTTTTTTATTTTCTCTTTTTACGCTGCAAAATTACAATATAGCCCGTGAATTCACGTTATCTTTGGCATAGCAGAAATGTTCTGATTTATCGAAAATGGCAAAAGGCATAGAGAATCTCACTTTGGGGGTTGTAAACAATATAGACAACCTTAAAGATGGGGCATATATCAGCGACGACTTGTTCGTGTCCATGAACTCAAGAAAGTTCGGCAGGCGTTTCCTCGTCAAGGGCCAGCCTTATCGCGTAGGCGAGGGGCGCGTCATGCGCGTCACGGCAGGGCAAGCCGTTTCCTTCATCAACCTCGAAAGGCTCGAGCTGCATGGGGGCATGCTCATTGTAGTGCCAAAGGGTTCCATTTTCGAGGTGATTGACATTGACGACGCATTCAACCTCCAGGTGTTTTCGTATCAGGATTTCCCCGACGAGAACCTTTTTACCCATTGCTCAGTCTTCGACTTGAAAACCGACGAGTGGCTGCTGACGGGTGAGTATTTCCGGCTGATATGGCACGAGGTCAATCGCCGGCAGGTGGTGCCGGCAACAATCCATCATTTGCAGGCAGCCATGCTCACGGACCTGAAGGCAATCTACAATGAAGACCGAGCCGGCAAGAAGATGAGCCGCCGCGAAACCCTTCTGCACCAGTTCTTCGACCTTGTAAACAGATATGGGCTTAAGGAGCGCAGCCTCAGGTTCTATGCCGACCGTCTTTGCGTCACGCCTTCCCATCTCGGCTTTGTGGTCAGGCAGGCAAGCGGCGAAACCGTCATGACGTGGATTGACCGCAACATCATCATGCATGCCAAGTCCATGCTCAAGTATACCGACAAGATGGTTTTTGAGATAGCCGAGGCCCTCAGTTTCCCCAACCCCAGCTTCTTCAACAAGTTCTTCAAGCGCCATACAGGCATGACCCCCGTGGAATACCGCAACATGTAGCGGCTGAAGGCATGCGCCGCGCGCGGCTTCGCCCTATGCGAAAAGCAACAGGAACAGAGGGAAGTAATCTTTCAAGTCATCCCTCAGCAGTTTCAGAGCCTGCTGTATGCGATAGTCAACAGTCTTTGCCGACACGTTCAGCTGCCGGGCTATCTCCTTATAGCTGCAATCCTTGAAGCGGTGCAGCACAAACGCCTCCCTGTATTTTTCAGGAAGGCGGTCAATTGCCTCATTTATTCTTTTCAATAGCTCCTCAGCCTGAAAGTCCTCCGGCAGCAGAACCCCGTCGTTTTTCATCCTTTCCCTGTACACCGCCTCCATGCGCCTCTTTGCCGCGTTCTGCTCAATGCGTGTCAGGCAGCGCAGGTACACAGCCTTGTAGAGATACGATTGCAGGCTTGACCTAATGAAAAGCGACTCATGGTTTTGCCATATCCACAACATAAGGTCCTGTACAACTTCTTCTACGTCCTCAAACCCTATGTATTGGTAGGCATAACCGCACAAAGGCTGATAATATTTGTGGAAAATAGAGCTGAAGGCATCCTTGTCGCCTTCTTGCAAAAGCGGCAGCAGCTTCTCATCTTCCATTGTAGAATTAGTTCTTTTCACGTTTTTAATCAAGTTTCTATTAAGATTGCTTTGCAAAGTTAGGAAAAAATGCATTTATTGGCAAAAAAATCTTTCTTTTTTTTAGGAATGTCCTTTTTTAGTCCGTCTTTAGATATAGAACGACACTAAAAACGAATGTATGCAACTGCATTTCCAACATATAGAAACCCTTCTTCCCCTCTATTTTGAGGGAAAGCTCGCCGACGCGCAAGCCCAAGCCGTGGAGGCATGGATCGGCGCTTCGCCCGACAACCGTGCCGTAGCCGAAGACATGGCAGACATATACCTGTCGTCCGACGCACTATACGTCATTGAGCACACCGACGCTGACGAGGCTTACGCCAGGGTCATGGGCAGGTACCGCAGCTGCCAGTGGAAAAAAGTGCTGCAAAAGGCTGAAAAGCTTGCGGCAGTGCTTTTCATCCCCCTCCTGCTTGCCACGCTCGTCCAGCTGTATCTTGACCTTCGCATACAGAAAGTCCCCGTGCTCTCCTTTGCCACCAGTCCCGGCATGACGGCAAAGCTGACACTGCCTGACGGCACAGAGGTAACGCTCAATTCAGACACCCGCATAGCCTATCCCGAAAAGTTCTCAGGCAAGACGCGCGACGTAAGCCTCAGTGGCGAAGCCTATTTCGCCGTAGCCAAGGACTCCCGTCACCCCTTTGTGGTCAGCACCCCCTATCAGGCAAGGGTAAAAGTCTATGGCACCCGTTTCAATGTAGACGCCACGCCCGGCGAAGGGCAGATGGCAGCCGCCCTGGAGGAAGGCTCCGTAGCGCTAAGCTATCTGTCGCCCGACGGCAAGTGGCAGGAAGAAAAGATAGAGCCCGGCAAGCAGATAACCTATCTGCCGTCAAGCCGCAAGGCAATGGTCAGCAATGCCGAGCTCGACGTGGTGACCTCATGGAAAGACGGCTTGCTCATCTTCCGCAACACGCCGGTAAAAGAAGTCCTGCACATCCTGTCCAAGCGATACGGCGTAGCCTTCAACGTTCGCAATAAGAAAGTGTATGGCAACTCCTTCACCGGCACCCTGAGCCGACAAAGGCTTGACCGCGTGCTGGAGATACTCACGCTTACCTCCAACATGCGCTTCCGCCACGTCTCAGACAACAGTGACAATAACGCCCCCGAGACCATCGACGTCTATTGAGGGCAATGTTTAACATTCTAAAAACTATATGAACATGGTACACGGAAATTCATCATGAAGAAAAAATGCAGAAGGATGTTGGCGCATCCTCCTGCACGGAACAATCTGATTCAATCATCTGCACCAGTTGCAGGCAATCAAATTATCAAAACACTACAAAGGTATGAAAAAAAGATTTGGCAAATCAACTTTTGCACGAAAAGTAACGTTTTTTATGATTTGCAGCCTTTTCTGTATCTCAGCCGTGGCACAACGCGTTACGTTGAAAAGCCAGACCACGACAATAGCCCAAGCTATGTCGCAGATAGAGAAACAAACAGGCTACAAGTTCTTCTACAACAATACCAACCTCAACACCAAGCGCTCGGTGAAGGTAAACATGAAGAACGAAAGCCTCGGCAAGGCTCTTGATAAGCTCTTTGCCGGGACAGGCATCAGCTACAAGCTGATAGACAAGACAATAGTCTTGACAGAGCGTGCCCGTAACACAAACACAAATTCAAACGCTCCAACTACTAACCCTAAACAACAGGCATCGAAGAAGATTAGCGGACGCGTCACCGATACCGATGGCGAGCCCATAATCGGAGCCACCGTGCGCCAGGCTGGCACCAACAACGCTACCGTGACCGACGCCGACGGCAACTTTACTATCAATGCCCCACACGGAGCCAAACTCGAAGTAACGTATGTAGGCTTCCTTTCACAGGCGGTGACAGCAACCGACGGCTCACTTGACGTTAAATTGCAGGAAAGCAACAACCTTCTCGACGATGTCGTGGTCGTAGCCTATGGCACGCAGAAAGCACGCTCCATCACGGCAGCCATGAGCAAGATCAATGGTTCGGAGCTTGAAGACATGCCCGTTGCTAACCTGACGCAAAGGATGCAAGGTAAGTTCTCCGGCGTACAAATCATACAGAACAATGGAGAACCTAATGCCAATCTTTCAATACGCATTCGCGGCCAGGTGTCCATCAATGGCGGCAACGGCCCGCTAATAGTCGTCGACGGCTTCCCTACCACTTCAGGGTTGGAAACCATTGCGCCAGAGGAGGTTGAGTCCATAACGGTGCTTAAAGATGCCGCCGCCACATCCCTCTACGGCTCACGCGCTGCCAACGGTGTCATTCTCGTAACAACCAAGCAAGGCAAAAAAGGCAAGACAGAGGTAACCGCCACTGTAAATATGGGTTTCAACAAGGTTCCCGACCGTGGTTTCCCCGACATGATGAACGCCCAAGAGTTTGCCCAGTACAAGAAAGAGTGGTATGAAGACGCCCAGCGCTACGAAGGCTCAACTACTCCCGTGCCCGATTGTTACGCCAACCCCTCATCCGTGGTCAGTGGAACCGATTGGCTAAAGGTCATCCTCCATACGGGCTTTACGCAGGAATACAATTTGGGCATAACGTCGGGCAACGATGCCGTGCGTTCTTCCGTCAATGCCAATTACACCGACAACAATGGCGTCATAATAGATTCCTATTCCCGCCGTTTCTCCTTCCGTGCCAACAATATCTTCAATGTAGGCAAGAATTTGACATTCGGGCTCAATCTGTCAGGATCATACATCAAGAGCCAAGTTCAAACCAACTTGGGATATGCCCGTGACCTCATCATGGGCTGTTATCTGATGGACCCGCAGCTAAAGTACAAGAATGACGACGGAACCTACCCCATAAGCTACCACCAGCCAGGTATGTTTGGAAACGGAAACTTTTATTACATATTGAAGAACCGTGACAATCCTAAGAAAACACTTCGGGGCACAGCCACTACCTTTGCTGAGCTCCAAATCATAAACGGACTGAAATACCGCATAAGCGCAAATCTTGACGGCGGCAATTATAAGCTGGAACAATGGTACCCCTCTTTGGCACAAGGCGGCTTGATGTGGGAACCGCCACAGCCGGCTACAGGCAAATATGTAACAAACAACTATTATAACTGGATGGTTGAAAACACACTAAACTATAAGAAGACGCTTTTTGGTGACCATGATATTGATGTTTTGCTTGGCTACAGTGCGCAGAAGAATGAACATTCTACCGCAACTATAGATTCCAGGGATTATGCAGACGACGCAGTAGGCTTCTTTAATGTTGCAAAAGTTAAGACAGGTTCAGGCAGTAAAGATGCATGGTCAATGATTTCTTATCTTGCCCGCTTAAATTATGACTATAAGGACAAGTACATATTCCAGTTCTCTTGGCGTCGTGACGGTTGCTCACGTTTTGGTTCCGATGCCCGTT
>CAZZNO010000143.1:0-7391 GCA_964655685.1 uncultured Prevotella sp. | reverse complement strand
CCCTCTGTGCCTCTGCGTGATAAAGGCGAACTTGTGAGCAAAAAACTAATACTCACTAAGTTTTGCACGCAGAGGCACAGAGGGCGCAGAGTTTATGATTGTGAATTGGCGAGTAAAGATGTTGGAAGCTTTGAGCTTTTCAGAAGGTTCAGAGGCAGAGCTCTCCAAACTCTTCATTTCTTATTCTTACCGCTCCAAGTCCAACGCCTTAATGCTCTTTACACTGCCCGTCAGAGGGTCAAGAACTATTTCTGAAGTCTGTTTCTTGCCGAACAATTCGCCGCTTAAGGGCTCAATGTAGCCAAACTGTGCCGCGTTCATGTCTACAGTCTTCATGTCTTTCCCGTTACCGGTTACGGTAACTTTTATCTTGCTTGGCACGTTTACGCGCAAGCCAATGTCGCCTTTGTCCTCTTTCTTTTTGTCGGCTTCGCTTATTTGTGGAGCCGTTGCCGTGTGAAGGTCGGTTACGTTGACATAATACGGTTCGCCGCTAAGGTCGTCGCTGTCAACGAGCCCGTAGTATTTAGAGAAACGGAACAGCGTGCTTCTGCCTTCCTTGGCAGGGATGAAGGTCATCTGCGTTTGCGTGGTGTCCTTTGTCGTAGTGCCGTAGAAAAGGGAAGACAAAGCCTGCTCCTGCCTGTTCATGTTGTCATACATCAGTTTTAGCTGTGCGCCGTCCTTTGGCAGGTTGTCCGCCTCGCCGCGGCTGAGGGAGTTGCGGCTGTCGCGGATGTCGTATATCTCCTTTGCCGTGAGCTCAGCCATCTTTGCCGTGCTGCCGGCGTTCAGAATGTCCTCGGTCATGAAGTCGTTAGGGTTCAGAGGCTTGGGCTTTGGCGCCGGGGTAAACTTCCTTTCGGGCATCGTGGCTTGCGCGGCGTCCGCGTTTATGGCGAGCAACTGTCCGCTTGGTGAGCACGTCACTTTGGAGATGCTGTGTTTCTTGTCAACGATTAAAGTGAATTGCTTAGATGTGTCTGGCATCACCATTTGGTCAGCGTCGATGCTTATGATGCGGTAGGTAGTCTTCGGCTCCTGCTCCACGCTCCCCTTAAGGTATCTTTCAGCGTATTGGCAGAAACGCCCGGGTGTGTATTTAGTTTTTTCCACCTTCACGGTAAACCGTATGCCGTTCTTTGGCAGCGAGTATCTTGTGCCTTCTATGCTCTGTGCGCTCAGGCTCAGTGGGAAGATTAACAACAGTAAGATTTTTAGCTTCATAATATTTGAAGTTTATAATGTGAATTATGGAATGTGAAATGTTTTAGTCTTCTAATCTCAGAAACGCTTTTGGCAAATACCTTATCAGGTCGCCTGCCACGAGGCTTTCCTTGCCAAGGTCTTTAGCGGCAAGGTCGCCGGCAAGCCCGTGCAGGTACATGCCAATCATGCAGGCTTCGGCTTGATTGTAGCCACGGGCAAGTAAGGCTGTTATGATGCCTGTGAGCACATCGCCGCTTCCTGCCGTTGCCATGCCGCTGTTGCCTGTAGGGTTGAAACCGACGCTTCCGTCGGGCATGCAGAGCGCGGAGTAATGGCCTTTCAGGATTATATATCCGTGCAGCCTTTGCGCAAGGTCGCGAGCTTTGGAAAGTCGTTCATAGCTGCTGCCGGCAAGATTGCCCGACATGCGGTCGAACTCGCGTGGATGCGGAGTCAGGATAATGCCGGAAGGCAGTTGCTGCATCCATGCCCTGTGGCTTGCGAGCACGTTCAGCGCGTCGGCATCTACTACGACGGGGCACTTGGCACGCCTTATCTGCCCGATTATGGCAATTGCCGTGTTTTCGTTTTGTCCCAGCCCCGGGCCTATCCCAAGAGCATCGAAGTCGTCGCAGTCGACGCTTTCAGAGAACATGGTCTCGTCGTTATCCATCTGCAATACGGCTTCCGGCACGCTTATCTGCATGATGTCATAATTGCGCCTTGGCGTGTGCACTGTCACCTTTCCGGCTCCCGATCGCAAGCAGGCGCGCGTTGCAAGCACTGCTGCCCCAGACATGCCGTAGCTGCCGGCGATAATCAAGGCGTGCCCCATCGTCCCTTTGTTGGCGAAATCGTGGCGAGGGCGCAAATGCGGCAGAAGGTCGGCTTCCTCGAATATCCTGAAAGTGACAGGCGTTTTTTGTATGTATTCGGGGCTGAGACGGATGTCGAGTACGCGCAGTCTGCCGATATATCGTTGGCAGTCAGCCATTAGCATCGACAGCTTTTTCTGCTGCAATGTAAGTGTCAGGTCGGCGCGAATGATGTTCGTGTGAACGTTGTTGGTGTTGTCTTCGCACATCAGCCCCGACGGGATGTCTATGCTCACCACCTTTGCAGGGCTTTGGTTGATGTATTTCACCAGTGACGCGAAGCCTCCCATGAGCGGCTTGTTCAGTCCGGAGCCAAACAGCCCGTCCACCACGAGTGTGTCCTTCGTAAGCTCAGGTGGGTCAAAATTAAGCGATATTTCAGTGAATTGTACTTTCTTTTCGTCGATTAGCCTTTGGCGGTTTGTGGCACAGTCTTCTGAAAGCTTGTCATGTATGTTGAACAGATAGGCGCTGACCTTGAAGTTGGCGTTGGCAAGCATGCGTGCCACGGCAAGCGCGTCGCCGCCGTTGTTGCCAGGCCCGGCAAAGACCATGACAGGAGTTGCCTCGGTCCATTCCTGCATTATGGCATCGGTAATGACCTTGGCGGCACGTTCCATAAGGTCTATTCCCTTTACCGGCTCGTGCTCTATGGTATATTTATCAAGCTCATGTATCTGAGCAGAAGTGAAAATCTTCATATCACTGCAAAGATACGGAAAAAGTAAAAGAGTAAAAAAGCAAAAGAGTAAAAAAACTAATGCAGCACCAGTTTTTTTTGCTTTTTTGCTTTCGGCGGCCTACTTTTTGCCCTTTTGGCTCTTTACTCTTTTACCTTTTTAGTAATTTTGCACTATAATTTAAAAACATCGCATTTATATGAGCATCGTAAAGGTAAAGGACAAGACGTTCCGCACGTTCATCACAGAGGAGGAAATCCAAAACCGAGTAAAAGCTGTAGCTGAAAGGCTTAACAAGGACATGGCTGGCAAGAACCCGCTTTTTCTTGCCGTTTTGAACGGTTCGTTCATCTTTGCCGCCGACTTGATGCGCTACATAACGATTCCTTGTGAAATATCCTTCGTCAAGCTGGCTTCATATCAGGGCACCACTACTACGGGCAAGGTGAAGGAAGTGGTCGGCATAAACGAAGACCTGCAAGGGCGCACGGTGGTCATTGTGGAAGACATTGTGGACACAGGGCACACCATGAAGCACATGCTCGAAAGCCTGGGCACACGCAATCCGGAGTCGCTGCATATATGCACGCTGCTCGTGAAGCCCGGCAAACTGAAGGAGAATCTGAACATAGAGTATGCCGCAATGGAAATTCCCAACGACTTCATAGTGGGCTATGGCCTTGACTATGACCAGCAGGGCAGAAATCTGAGAGACATTTACACAATAGTGGAGTAGGATAACAAAGCTTTCCCCGTATTACGTACAAGAGAGACGCGCAGGGAGTGGCTTAATAATAAAAATCATGAAGAACATTGTTATTTTTGGTGCCCCGGGTTCAGGCAAGGGCACGCAGAGTGAGAAACTTATCAAGAAGTACGGTTTCAAGCACATCTCCACAGGCGACGTGCTGCGCAATGAAATCAAGAACGGCACAGAGCTTGGCAAGACTGCAAAGCGCTACATTGACAACGGACAGCTCATTCCTGACGACCTTATGGTGGTGATTCTTGCTGATGTCTACGACAAGTTTGGCAAGGACCACGAGGGCGTAATCTTCGACGGCTTCCCACGCACCATTCCGCAGGCAGAGTCGTTGAGGGATATGCTTGCCGACCGTGGACACAAGATTGCTGCCATGATAGAGCTTCATGTGCCCGACGAGGAACTTAAGAAACGCCTCATCTTGCGCGGCAAAGAGAGCGGACGCAGCGATGACAACGAGGAGACAATCAAGAAGCGCCTCAATGTTTACCACACTCAGACACAGCCTCTTTGCAAGTGGTACGACAAGGCTGGTTTGTTCTATTCGGTTGACGGACTGGGCGACATTGACCGCGTTTTCGAGGACATCTGCAAGATTGTTGACTCGCTTTGAACTTTGAAATTTGGACTTTGAACTTTATGACTGCAATAAAGGGCTTAGTTCAAGACAGAAGTTCATGCAGATGTTTTTAAAAAGTATAATGCTTGTAGAAATCATAGAGTTCAAAGTTCAAATTTCAAAGTTAAATGGAAAGTAATTTCGTAGACTACGTGCGGATTGTCTGCCGCTCAGGCAAGGGAGGCAGGGGCTCCGCACATCTTAAGCATATTAAATACCAGCCAAACGGAGGGCCTGACGGTGGTGACGGCGGACATGGCGGCAGCGTGATATTGCGCGGCAACCACAACTATTGGACCCTTCTGCATCTTAAGTATCAAAAGCACGTCTTTGCTGAGCATGGAGGCAATGGCGGCTCAGACAAATGTCACGGCACTGACGGCAAGGATGCCTATATAGACGTGCCGTGCGGCACGGTGGTCTACAATGCCGAGACGGGCAAGTATGTCTGCGACATTACTTATGACAAGCAGGAATACGTGCTCCTTGAAGGCGGACGAGGCGGATTGGGAAACTTCCAGTTCCGCACGGCAACACGACAGACGCCGCGTTTTGCGCAGCCGGGAGAGCCTGCACAGGAAATGACGGTAATACTTGAGCTGAAGCTGCTCGCCGACGTTGGACTCGTGGGATTTCCTAATGCAGGCAAATCTACGCTGTTGTCGGCACTGTCGAGCGCAAAACCAAAGATTGCCAACTATCCTTTTACAACGCTTGAACCGTCGCTCGGCATCGTGAGTTACCGCGACGGCAAGTCTTTCGTGATGGCTGACATCCCTGGAATCATAGAGGGCGCAAGCGAAGGCAAAGGCCTTGGACTGCGTTTCCTGCGCCACATAGAGCGCAACTCCCTCCTGCTGTTCATGGTTCCGGGCGAAAGCAACGACATCAAGCACGACTATGAGGTGCTGCTTGGCGAGCTGGAGAAGTTCAATCCGGACATGCTTGAAAAGCACCGTGTATTGGCTGTCACCAAATGCGACCTGCTTGACGACGAGCTCATACAGATGCTGAAGGAAGACCTGCCAAACGACCTGCCCGTGGTTTTCATATCGGCGGTCAGCGGCTATGGCATCAACGAACTGAAGGACGTGCTGTGGCGTGAGCTTAACAGCGAGAGCAACAAGCTTGCCGAGATAACCGCCGACGACACGCTCGTGCATAGGGACAAAGACATGGTGCGCTTCAAAAAGGAAATGGAAGACGAAGATGTCGATGAGATTGAGGTCGTCGATGCCGAGGATATAGATGATTTTGACGACACTGGAATTTAAATTAAAATGCTCAAGGATAAAGACTCACAAGGCGTGCCGGTTCTCGCTCGTTATGATATTGCGGAAGGCGTAGTGGCTTTCTCCACCACCCGTCATGGCGGCGCAAGCAAGGGTGGCTATGGCGAGTTTAACATCAATCCTTATTGCGGCGATGATCCTACGGCAGTGGCTGCAAACAGGAAAGCCTTGGAGCAGGAGCTCGGTATCCTTGACGAGAATCTTTTGATGCCTCATCAAGTGCATGGCGTAAAGTGCCTGACAGTGACAACGGATGTGCTTTCCACAACAGAGGAAGAACGCGCGCGGCTGTTGGATGGTGTCGACGGCATTATGACAGACATCAGTGGCGTCTGCATAGGCGTGTCCACTGCCGATTGCATTCCTATCTTGCTTTATGACGAGCCACACCATGCCGTCGCGGCAGTTCACGCTGGCTGGCGCGGCACTGTGCAAAGGATTGCGCTTGCAGCAATTGAAAAAATGCGTCTCGCCTATGACACACGTCCGCAAGATCTTGTAGCTGTCATTGGGCCGGGAATATCGCTCGAAAACTTTGAGGTGGGGCAAGAGGTTTATGACGAGTTTGAAAAACAACGGTTTGACATGAGCCTCATTGCCAAGCGTTTCCCCACGCGAAGCACTGCCGTGGATGGTGGAGCAGGGTGGAAGTGGCACATTGACCTGCCGCTTTGCAACCAATTGCAACTTGAAAGTGCCGGTGTTCCGCATTCCAATATAATACAGTCCGGCATTTGCACTTACGACAGGTGTGCCGATTATTTCTCCGCGCGCCGGCTGGGTCAGGCTTCCGGCAGAATATACAGCGGCATATTTCTGAAATAGCTCGTCGCTCTGCCGCCTGCCACAGTTGAAAATATCCTAAAACTTTAGACTTGAAAATGAAGAAACTCTTTATATATATTTTCCTTGCTTTGATTTCCCCGTTGACGTTTTCTCCTGCCTTTGCGCAAAAAACGTTTACGGCTGCCGAACAATCATCTATAAGCGTGCCAACACCCGGACTTTTCGCTCAAAGCAATGCGTTCAACATCGATTTCAATATCCTGAAAGACAACGAATATTCTTTTCCTCTGCCTGTGGGCAAGGCTGAGCTGAAAGGCAACCAGGCGTTGGAAATTGTTACTACGAAAGGAGATGCCGTAAAGGCAATGTTCGCCGGCACTGTGCGTTATTCGCGCCATAGCGAGCAGTTCGGCAACGTGGTTATTGTCCGCCATGACAACGGGTTGGAAACGGTTTATGGCAACAATGCCCAGAACATGGTTAAAGTGGGGCAGCACGTGAAAGCCGGGCAAACCGTGGCAATAGTCGGAGGCAAGGACGGGCGCGTGTTTTGCATGTTCGCAATCATGGTGAATGGCGGCTGGATTAATCCGGAAACTATTATCGAGATAAACAGCCACAGGCTCAGGCGACAGGTGGTGCAATGCCGCAAGAGCGGAAATCGCGTGGCTGTGTCAATAGTGAAAGAGGAAAAGAGAAAAGGCGTTACGCTTGATCCGGACGAAGTAGATGAAGACCCGTTTGAAAAGAGCGCGACTTTCAAACTCGACTTGCAACGAATTGAGAAAGAACATTGGTCGTACCCGTTAGCAGGCGCGCGCGTCATAAGTCCTTTTGGAGGCAAGCGTCGCCATGCCGGGGTAGATATTAAGACAAAACCCAACGACGACGTGCTTGCTGCCTTCGACGGGGTGGTGACGCAGTCGGGACCTTATTACGGCTATGGCAACTACATCGTCATTCGCCATGCTTACGGCTTTTCAACCTGTTACAGTCATCAGTCAAAGAACTTTGTGAAGAAAGGTGACAAGGTAAAGGCAGGGCAGGTGATAGGCCTCACGGGGCGCACTGGACGCGCCACGACAGAGCATCTTCACTTTGAGATTCGTTTTAAGGGCCGCACAATCAATCCGAACATATTCTTCGACCACGCCAACCATAAGCTTA
>CAZZNO010000142.1:0-7562 GCA_964655685.1 uncultured Prevotella sp. | reverse complement strand
TCCATGATAAAAGCACATCATGGTGAGAATCAAGGACTTACGTCCAAAGATGAAAAGAAGTACGTTACAAAGGTAATGCTTTTATTGCTATTAAGCAAATATTTTAGGAAAAAAGTTACTATAAAATGAAAAACGGCATCAGAACTATGGTTAAAACACTGCCTTGGCGAGCTGGCTTCCACCCCACACTGCCACCATGCCAAGAGCGAGGCTCAGGACAAGGTAGGCGATGAGGGTGAGGGGTAGATGGGCAGCAAGGATGCCGTCGCTTTCCTTCATGAAAGTGGAAAAGGTAGTGAAGCCGCCACAGAAACCTGTCGTGAGCAACAGGCGTGCCTGCGGGGTGAGCCAGCCATGCGTGGAGGGTAATGACGAAAAGAAACCTATCAGCAGACAACCAAGGATGTTGACGGTGAAGGTACCTAACGGAAACGGCGAAGCCACGACGAGCGACATGCCCTTTGAGACAAGGTAACGCATGCCGCCGCCAATGCCTGAGCCTATCATTACTATTACCAACTCTTTCATGACGCTTATACTAAAAGATTTGTCGCTACATCTTAAGCTTTGAGCTGCCTTTTGCCTTGAAGCTCATGTCAAGGCTCTTGACCGAATGGGTGAGGGCTCCGAAGGAGATGAAGTCGACACCTGCCTTGGCATACGGAATCATCGTGTCGAAGGTTATGCCTCCCGACGACTCTGTCTCAATATGCACGGGAGCGGCATGGACAAGTTCAACGGCACGGCGCGTGTCTTCTGGCGTGAAGTTGTCGAACATTATGCGGTCGGGCTGCTCCTTGATTGCTTCCTCCAGCTCTTTGAAGTCGCGCACCTCGCACTCTATCTTCAAGTCAAGTCCCTTGTCCTTAAGATACTGCTTAGCACGAGTGATTGCATTATGCACACCGCCACAGAAGTCGATGTGGTTGTCTTTCAGCAGTATCATGTCGAAAAGTCCTATGCGGTGGTTCATGCCTCCGCCAATGCGCACGGCTTCCTTTTCAAGCATTCGCATGCCCGGCGTTGTCTTGCGAGTGTCAAGCACACGTGTCTTGGTGCCTGCGTCTATCAACGCCTGCTGGTAGCGGTGGGTCATAGTAGCTATGCCGCTCATGCGCTGCAAGAAGTTGAGCATGAGCCTCTCGGTCTGCAACAGGCTCTGCTCCTTGCCGCTGACGCGCATCACTATATCGCCGGGGCGCACGTGGGCTCCGTCGTGCATCAGCATCGTCACCTTCAGCGTTGGGTCGAAGCGATGGAAGACTTCCTTCGCCACGCGCTCGCCGGCAAAGATGCCTTCTTCCTTTATCATAAGGTCACTCTCGCCCATTGCGTCGGCAGGGATGCAGCAAAGGGTGGTATGGTCGCCGTCCTGTATGTCCTCGGCAAAGGCGAGGTCGATGAGGCGGTCGGTGAGTTCTTTCTCTTTTTCTTGGTAAGTCATGGTGTTTTATTTTTAAGGATGCTGCAATGCAGCATCGTACATAACGAATGGAGATACGGGGCGGAGCCAGCTACGAGAGACAGGGCGCGGACGGCTATGAGAGACGGGGCAGGGCCAGCTATGAAAGACGGGGTGCGGGCGGGGCCAGCTATGAGAGACGGGACCAGCGGCTACGAGAGACGGGCGGGGCCGGCTATGAAAGACGGGGCGCGAGCGGATACGAGAAAAGGGGCGGGCAGCTATGAGAGGCTGAGCATTTTCTCTATCGGCTTGACAGCCTCGCGCGCTATGTCTTCGGGGATGGTGACTTGCGGCTGCATGGTTTTTAAGCACCGGATTATTTTTTCAAGGGTGTTGAGCTTCATGAACTCGCATTCGTTGCATGTGCAGCTCACGGGCACGCCGCCGTCGTCAGCCGACTGCCCCACTCCGCTCTCGCCCTCGGTGACCTCCGGCGGCACGGGGATGAACTGCTGGTTGGGGCAACGCTTCTGCATCTCGAAAAGTATTCCAGCCTCGGTTGCCACGATAAACTGCTTAGTCTCAGGATGGCCTTGGGCATAAGAAAGCATTGCGGCAGTGGAGCCTTTAACGTCGGCAATGGCGAGCACCGGTGCCTTGCACTCCAGATGAGCCATCACCACGGCGTCGGGGTATTGCCGTTTCAAAGCCACGATAGCCTTTACCGAGAACTTCTCATGGACATGGCAGCCGCCATGCCACAACAGCATGTTGCGCCCGGAAATGCTGTTGATGTAGTTGCCAAGATTGTAGTCGGGCCCAAAGATCAGCTTCTCGTCTTTGGGGAATTGCTCCATCACCTTCACGGCATTGCCGCTGGTGACGCAACAGTCGGAAAGAGCCTTGACGGCAGCCGTGGTGTTGACATAGCTTATAACCTTATATCCCGGATGCTCTCGCTTATATTCGGCAAGGTCCTCGGCGCGGCAACTGTCAGCAAGCGAGCAGCCTGCCGACGGGTCGGGCTCAAGCACCGTCTTACCCGGCGAGAGCAGCTTGCACGTCTCAGCCATGAAGTGTACGCCGCACATCACGAGCACCGGCGCATCGGTCTCAGCCGCCTTACGCGCAAGAGCCAGCGAGTCGCCTATGAAGTCAGCCACCTCTTGTATCTCGGGACGAGTGTAATAGTGAGCGAGAATGACGGCGTGGCGTTCACGAGCCAGCCTCCTCACTTCAGCTTTCTGTTCCTCTATATTCATCTTTATCTTCATTATATTTTCAACGAATTGCTCTTATTTATCAAATTTTTATTGCTCAAATTATTTGCTACCTCTTAAGCACATTCATGTGTTTCTGCCTGACCTTGATTTGTTGTATTCCTCAAAGTTGACTACACGATCCATGAACAAGGATTCCTCTCCAAAATTAAGAATTATGCCCAACTGTAGATGCGTTGCCTTTAGATAGTTCAACACCTGAGCCTTCACCTTTCCCTTGTCCATGTCTGACTATGCTTTCAGCTCGATTATGATTTTATTGTCAACTATAAAATCAGCAATGTAAGGACACGCCAACACATGACCATGATAAGAGATGTGTATAGGGAGCTCCCTTTGAAAAGATATTCCCCTCTCTGCCATTTCTATCGCCAATGCCTCCTGGTAGACTTTTTCCATGAAACCGCTTCCAAGTTCTCTGTGTACAGCCATTGCTGCACCAACCACTTGATATGACAATTCGGGAAATAGCATTGGCATAAGTCAGAAACTGTTAGACATTGGGACTTTTAATAATTCGATCAATATGAGAAATTCGTTGACGATAAATCATTATTTTGTTGAGTCGAGCGCATGCTTGGGGTAGTCGATGGTGTAGTGCAGGCCGCGACTCTCATGCCGCTCAATAGCTTGGCGCGTAATGAGATAGCCCACGTTTATCATATTGCGGAGCTCGCAGATGTCCCGCGTAGGCTTTACGCGTCGGAAAAGATCCTCGGTCTCCTCATAGAGCAGGTCAAGGCGTTTCCATGCCCGCTTCAAGCGCAGGTTTGAGCGCACTATGCCCACGTATGTAGACATCACCTGCCCCACCTCCTTGCGGTCTTGTGTTATGAGCACCTTCTCCTCGTTGGTGAGAGTCCCTATGTCGTTCCACTCCGGCACCAGCTCGTTAAACGAGTAATTGCCGATGTTTTCAATGGCATGTTCGGCAGCGCTCTTTGCATAGACCACAGCCTCTACGAGCGAGTTGCTTGCCAGGCGGTTGCCTCCATGCAGCCCCGTGCAAGAACATTCGCCCACGGCGTAGAGGCGATGGATGGAGCTTTCGCCATTGAGATCTACCTTTATGCCGCCACACATGTAATGGGCTGACGGGCAGACAGGTATCATCTGCTTGGTGATGTCTATGCCTATGCTGAGGCATTTCTCATATATGTGTGGGAAGTGGTGTTTGGTTTCCTCGGGGTCTTTGAACGTCACATCGAGGTACACGTGGTCAATACCGTTTATCTTCATCTCGTGGTCTATGGCGCGAGCCACGATGTCGCGCGGGGCAAGCGAGCCTCGCTCGTCATATTTCTTCATGAACGGCGTTCCATCGGGTAGTTTCAGGATGGCTCCATAGCCGCGCATTGCCTCGGTTATGAGGTAGGCTGGATGTGTCTCCTTTGGGTTGTAGAGCACTGTCGGGTGGAACTGCACAAACTCCATGTCCTTGACCGTAGCCTTGGCACGATAAGCCATAGCTATGCCGTCGCCTGTGGCTATCTCTGGGTTCGATGTCGTGGCGTAGACGGCACCCGTGCCTCCTGTCGCCATCAGCGTCACCCTGCTCAGATATGTGTCCACCTTACCCGTATCGGGGTTCAGTATGTATGCTCCATAGCACTCTATGTCCGGCGTGCGGCGCGTCACCTCCAAGCCAAGATGGTGCTGGGTTATAATCTCCACGGCAAAATGGTTTTCCAAAACGGTTATGCCAGGCTCGTGTCGCACGGCATCCATAAGTCCACGCTGTATCTCGAAGCCCGTGTCGTCCTGATGGTGCAGTATGCGAAACTCAGAGTGGCCGCCCTCACGGTGCAGGTCGTAGGTGCCGTCGGCACGCTTGTCGAAGTTGACACCCCACTTTACGAGGTCGGCAATGGCAGCCGGCGCATTCTTCACGACATGCTCCACAGCCTTCGGGTCGCTGATATAGTCGCCCGCGACCATCGTGTCGTGAATGTGCTTATCGAAGTCGTCCACTTTCAGGTTAGTAACCGAGGCAATGCCCCCCTGCGCCTTGGCTGTGTTAGCCTCGTCAAGAGTGGTTTTGCACACCAGCGCGACGCTTCCCTTGCCCGAGCGGGCCACTTTCAATGCAAAGCTCATACCGGCCACGCCGCCGCCGATGATGAGGAAATCGTAATGATAAATCATTTTTGCGATAAGGATTGTGTTCCGACTGCAAAATTACACAGAATTTACAAAATAATATAAAGCTTAAAGCAAAAAACTTACACCCTTGCAAATGAATTATCAACTGACAGGTCGGAAACATAAGATTGACAAGCTGGTGAAGCGGCTGCCAGGAAACGATTTTTTGGTCATTTACACATTATTTATTATTGTATAGTGCTTTTTTATGATGATGGAAAGGCATTTTCTTCGTACCTTTGTGACCGGTACTAAATAACTAAAAATCAGCTATGATAAACCATCAACTGTTACATCCCGAGAGCATCGTCGTCATTGGCGGCTCCAACAACGTTCATAAGCCCGGCGGCGCGCTGGTTCGCAATCTCCTGAGCGGCGGCTACAAAGGCACGCTGCGCATCATAAACCCTAAAGAAGACGAGGTGCAGGGCATCAAGGTGTTCCATGATGTCAAGGAGCTGCCTCCCACCGACATGGCTATACTTGCCGTGGCGGCGAAGTTCTGCCCGGGCTACGTAGACTATCTCGCATCTGAAAAAAACGTCAAGGCTTTCATCATAATAACCGCCGGCTTCGGCGAGGAGACCGAAGAAGGCGCACGCCACGAGCAGCACATCATAGACACCTGCGAGAAATATGGCTGCGCGCTCATCGGCCCCAACTGCATAGGCATGATGAACTCGTGGTATCACGGTGTCTTCACCAAGCCCATACCTCAGCTCCACTCCAAGGGAGCCGACTTTATATCCGGCTCAGGCGCCACGGCGGTGTTCATCCTTGAGTCGGCTGTCATCAAGGGCCTGCCCTTCAACTCGGTGTGGAGCATCGGCAATGGCAAGCAGATTGGCATTGAGGACGTGCTGCAATACATGGACGAGAACTTCGACGCTGAGCGCGACTCGCACATCAAGCTGCTCTACATCGAGAACATCAGCAACCCCGACAAGCTGCTCTACCACGCCAGTTCTCTCATACGCAAAGGCTGCCGCATAGCCGCCATCAAGGCTGGCAGCTCCGAGAGCGGGTCGCGCGCGGCAAGCTCTCACACGGGAGCCATAGCGTCAAGCGACTCTGCCGTCGACGCTCTTTTCCGAAAGGCGGGCATCGTGCGCTGCTATTCGCGTGAGGAGCTAACCACCGTGGGCTGCATCTTCACCCTGCCGCCTCTGCGCGGCAAGAACTTCGCCATTGTGACCCATGCCGGCGGCCCCGGCGTGATGCTCACCGACGCGCTGTCGAAGGGCGGGCTCAACGTGCCGAAGCTCTCAGGGCCTCTGACCGAGGAGCTGAAATCGAAGCTTTTCCAAGGTGCCGCCGTGTCAAACCCTATAGACATACTCGCCACAGGCACGCCCGAACAGCTTGGCATTGCCATAGACTATTGCGAGCAAAAGTTTGACAACATAGACGCCATGTTCGTCATATTCGGCACGCCGGGACTCGTGCAACTGTATGAGGCTTACGATGTCTTGGACAAGAAGATTCGGGAGTGCCGCAAGCCCATCTTTCCTATTCTGCCAAGCGTGGTGACCGCCGGACCTGAGGTTAATGAGTTTCTGAAGAAGGGGCACGTCAACTTCTCCGACGAGGTTACGCTTGCCCGATGCCTTGTGCGCGTGATGAACACACCGCGCCCTGCGCAGGAAGGGGTAAACCTCTTTGGCGTGGACGTGATGAAGATACGCTCCATCATAGACGGCATAAAGGAAAGCGGATACATAGAGCCTCAGCTCGTGAGGCAGATTCTCGGCTGCGCCGGAATACCGTTAGCGCCGGAGATGGTGTCTGACAAGAAGGAGGAGCTCACCGCCTTTGCCGAGAAGATAGGCTATCCCGTCGTGGCAAAGGTGGTGGGGCCGGTACACAAGAGCGACGTAGGCGGCGTGGCGCTTAACATACGCAGCCGCGAGCACCTGCTGCTTGAGTTCGACCGCATGATGAAGATAAAAGACGCCCACGCCGTGATGGTGCAGAAGATGCTCAAAGGCACTGAGCTGTTTATCGGCGCGAAATACGAGCCTCGCTTCGGCCACGTGGTGCTGTGCGGGCTGGGCGGCATCTTCGTAGAAGTGCTGAAGGACGTGTCGAGCGGACTGGCTCCGCTGTCGATGGAAGAAGCCGAGTCGATGGTTCACTCCCTGCGCGCATACAAGATAATAAAAGGTACGCGCGGACAGAAAGGTGTCAACGAGCGCAAGTATGAGGAAATAATAGTGCGCCTCTCCACGCTCCTGCGCTTCGCTACGGAGATAAAGGAGATGGACATCAACCCGCTGCTTGCCGACGGCAACGACGTTGTGGCGGTAGACGCAAGAATAAGGGTTGAGAAATAAGCCAGCGCTTATATCCCAACCCCTCTCTCTAAACTTTCAACTCACGTGAGCTTTCAAGCTCCCACCAAGCCACGTGAGTTGCCTATTGCCTCTCCGTACATTTCCATTGCTTCAAGGTAATCGTGGCCTAAGTTCTTGAACAGCCTCTTTATAGCATTCATTATATTTTTCATAATTGTTATCCTTTCTCTTACTTTTTAATTGATTAACGTGTCAAGTGCGGTTCCTTTAGTTCCGCGTTATCATGTTATACAATGTTCTCTCAACAGGACCTCTGTCCTGCCTTTCATGCTGCAAAATTAATGCCTTGCGCCTTCATGGCAAAGCAAGAGGGCACGGTAAAAGCTGTAAAGGAGCCAATTCTTGACCGCCGTCAAACCAATTGATTTAGGTTTATTAATA
>CAZZNO010000141.1:4622-7568 GCA_964655685.1 uncultured Prevotella sp. | reverse complement strand
GAAGCACTGGCAGGCATAGATTTCAATGGCATTCAGCACGTTTATGGCAGTGTCAACGGGCATGTCAAACTTACCCGTGCCGTACCAAAGCGTAGTTTCTTTCACTCCGCTTGCCTTCTCTGCCTCGAAGCGTCGCATGAGTGCCGCCCTCGTGTTCCTGTCAAGCCAAAGCTTCACGCCTTGGATAGTGAAGCCGTTGACATCTGATGATGAGTCGTAGGCAGTGATTGCCCTTAGCACCATTTCCTTTGCAAAGGCGAGCTTGTCTTCTTCCGCAAAAATGCCGCCATACTTCTCCAAGCCGGTGATGGTGTTCTTTATCTCGTTCTGAGGAATGAACCTCTCTCCAAGCTTCTCCGCCAACACTTCCAACGCTGGCGACTCTATCTCTACGTATTCGCTGTCATCCCACGACACCGTGTAGATGTCCCGCGGATTCAAGCCGTAGATGTGGGTCTTGTATATCTCCATAGTATTAAAGATTGAATGTCAACGTAACACATGGTAGTACTGGATATGTGCTTGCTTTTTTATAGCTCCTGTCCCAGGGAATAGCTCCGTAAGGATAATAAATATATTCTATTTCTTTGCCACTTAT
This sequence comes from uncultured Prevotella sp., assembly GCA_964655685.1. GTDB lineage: Bacteria > Bacteroidota > Bacteroidia > Bacteroidales > Bacteroidaceae > Prevotella. The sequence goes on along the minus strand of CAZZNO010000141.1, from coordinate 6,970 downwards.
TTCAGTAGAAGAATTTGATGAGAAAGAGAAATTATTAATATTGCCATTGCCTATACTTGACCAAATCTGTTTGCCAGATCTTTTCCAAGCATTAGCAAAAATAGGATTATGCGCATCGTTGGAATATTCCTCGTTGGCTTTGTCTACCGTATATCCAAGAGTAAAGTAGTAAAATATGCGATATATCTCGCCTAATGTAGGAAGATGCCAATGACCAGCCCTATAGTTCCCATCAAGAGAACCATCTACTGATGGCTCATACAGATGACACGCGTAAGCTCCAGGGTAAAAGAATTGTCCCCAACGGCTTTGGTTTCCATTGGCCTCAATTAGTGCTGTCATTTTATCTTTAAGGTCAGACAAACTTGTTGGTCGATTCATACCAATGTATTTGGTAAGGATTGTATCGGCATGCGCTATAATCATTTCTGTTTGTTTTCCCCCTTGGAAGTTTTTTGCAGAGCTTATTACTTTAGTAGAAAAACCATCTTTCGCTGCATCGTCAGTATAGTCCTGGATTCTATTTCTAAAAGAGGGTTCATTAGGAATTGTAGGTATGTCAAACACACTCACTAATCCAGTAGCATTTTTAATCTCTACTTCAATAGACGATGAAAAACCTTCATTATTGGAATCGTCGTTATAAAGTCCCCATGACATTAATGAAGTGCCGTCGGCAGACTTTATCTCAATTTCCTCCAATGCTGTAACAAAGATGTCATATCCCTCGACTTTTCCTTCTTTTTCTATCTCGTCCCTCTTGAACACCAGTCCCACGCACTCCCTTGTATTGTCCCAATCCGAGTCGAAAGAGCCGTCGGCGTAAGCGAAGTCACCTACTCTCGGAATGCGTCTGTAGAAGCCGCAATTGAAGCTTGCCGTGACGGTAGTGCTGTCCGTGAGGTGCATGGTGACGGTGATGGTATGCTGCTGGCTTAATGAAGCGTCGCTGAGCTTTACCACCGTCAAAAATCCTTTTACATCATCCTTGAACACCGCATTCTCCGTTGCGCTCTCGTCAAGTGCCCACAGCACCCACGGCTTGTTGTCCTTCACGGCTATGTTGTTGCCGTTGGTTGGCAGGATGTTTAGCCCCATCTGGTAGTCGCCCACGGCATCCATGTAGTGCTGACCCTTAATCTGTATGCTCACGATGTCTTTCTTGTCATAGCCGATATACAGAGGGTTAGTCTCATTGCTTATGTCCCCGTACAAGTCTATAAGCAGTATCACCTCCACTGCGGTAAGGTATCTGTCATCCTTGTAGCTCTGCATCTTCACCTTGCCCGTCAGCTGGGTTGGAATGTCCGCAAGCCACATAAGGATGTCGGCGGTAGGCATAGTGCTTACCGTGTTCCATGCCACGTTCTCAATCGTTACCGTTTTCAGTCCCGCAGGCTTCGCGTTGTACATGCCTATCACGTGCGTATAGGTGTTGATGAGCGTGTTGTTCTTCACCACGTACTTTACGAGGTTTGAGTACCCTTCCAAGGTCAGCTTCGACAAGTTCTGCTGATTGGTGACGTTGACAGAGGTTATCGTCGATGGCAGCTCCACCGATGTCAGCGCATGGCTTTCGGGGAGTATCACATCGCTGAGCCTTGTCTGCCTTACATCCACGCTCTGCAATCGTGACAGCCCCGATATGTCGATGCTTCCTGCCGTACCCGTGCAGCCCTTCAGCGAGAGCTTCTGAATGTTCCTTGCGTTGATGGCTATTGCTCCCGGACGGAAGGCAGGGGCAGTAGAGCCCGTATTACTCATGTCGTCGTAATACTTCGACGGCTCGGCAATGAACTCTACAAGTCTGCTGCCGTTCACCGTGATGGTGTTTGCGGGAGTAGTGGAGAGGTCGCCGACATTGCCGATGGAGCGGTAGTAGTTGATGCCGTTGATGCTCATACCTGTATCGTTGGAAGATGTAGAGCCAAGCACGAGGTCGAACTGCTGACCTGGTCTCACACGTGTGTGGGGGTCTACAACGGTCTGTCCGAGCATTCCAGTGGGGTAGAGGTACTGGTGTGGTGTAACAGTGAACTGATACAAATTAGTGCTTGTCGCTGAGTCGGGCAAGTGGAACGCTTGCATGGCGAAGCCCTCCGTAGCGTCAGCTATTCCGAGGTTCCCGCTCTTACCGTCGCCGAACGGTCCCCATGCGGCGTATGAAGCCATCAGCACGAGCCGTCTCTCGATAAACTGCAACTCGCATTCAAGCAGTGAGCCGTTGGACTGCGTGATAGGTCTCACGCTTCTTGCGCCCGAGCCGAAAGACACAAAGCCAATCATTTCGGGATATTCATACCTGATACGTGCCGCTTCGTTGTATGCCACCTGCGGAATGTACTTAT
>CAZZNO010000141.1:777-4612 GCA_964655685.1 uncultured Prevotella sp. | reverse complement strand
ACATAGTAGACGTACTTCCACAGACAACCGTAGACAGATGTCTTCTGCAAGTCTGCCGGTGCGCCCTCTATATAGTCTTTGTCCGACACGAGGCTTTCCATAGCGGTGAAGATACGCTGTAACATACCCTGTATCTCCTTTGTCCCCTCCCACATCTGCTCGCAGAGAGTGAATAGCACGTTGTGCATGCCCTCGTACTTCTCAGTGGTGTTGTCTCCGTCAAGGTACGGGTGCATACGGTCGAGGTAGTAAGCCTTGGTGGCACGTCCGTTGTTGTCGATAGGCAGCATGGTGTCAACGTCGTCTGTGTGCATTTCAAAGAGATAACATGAACGTGTCTCGCCGTCAATGGTTACATCCACGGCTTTCGGGTCAAGAACATAGTATGTGTTCTTTGAACAGGAGTCGGTACCCGCAAGCAAATGGATAATCGCAGTATAGTACAGCTTCAACGAGTCCACGCGGAAGTAGAAGCCGATGTATTTCCTTGCGTGAGCCACTATTGCGCCACGCAGTTCAGTATTGAGTGCCGCATACTCGCTTTGGTTGGCAGAATTGTCGTAGGTGCTTTTCGTCATATTCTCAATACGCAAGTCGAAAGCATTCCACGCCTTGGTAGATGAGTTCCACAGTCCTGCGTCCACCCATCTGCCACTCACAAAGTCATAGCGTTTGAGTTTGTATGCGTCATCGCCGTCCGTGCACCAGTACTTGTTGAAAGTATTCTTTGCAGCGTCTGACAGTTGGAACTGGTCGAACGTACCTTTATAGTAGCTGATGAAAGGAGAGTGCAGATAGATGAAGTTCCATGTGTCCTGTATCGCCGTTATCAAGTCCTCAGAAGGTGTCGCCTGCTCGTCATCCTGCGTTGCGCCCGCGTCGAAGTCGAGGCACTGCTTGTCCCCATAGAAGAAACCTTCGTCGTCACCCTTGTACGTGATGTTCTCGGGGCAGTCAGGCTCATTCCACGTGAACGGCACGCGCATGTCGGTAAGCTCATAGTTGTTGTCCGAGCCCTCTATCATCGTGAACATCGGGTGCAGCTTCTTTACGTATCCCCATGTCGGCTTGTCCATCTTGCCTGCTCCAAAGGTACAAGGACCACGATAGACGGGTGTGTCGGAATCGGGAGCCTGCGTGAAGAACAGGAACGGCTCGGTGTACTTCGACACACGTGCAAGAGAGTAAGCCTCTTGCAATGAGTTCTTGCCCACGATAGCCTTGTGCAAGTCATTGTACAGATTGTTCACGCCGGTAAGGTGTGACTGCATGGAAGAAGCGTAGTTAATCTTGTTGACGAGCTTCTGTGCCATAGGGGTGCCTTCTGCCACGATATAGCCAATGCCACGGTACTTGCCGTTGCCGTCCACCCAACCGTCGGGGACGATAACTGCGTCAGCACCGTCAACCTGCGTATAAGGGTAGTCCACGGCTGTCTCAGCCACGGGGAAGTTCTTGCCGAGGTTGCCGCCCTTCAAGCTCACAACCTTTGCCGTTGTGCCGTCCGCATTGGCGGTCTCCTTCACCTCGTAAGTGATGGAAGAATGAAGGTCTGTGAGGGGCACGGTTATGGTGTCTGTCACGTCACTCATCTTCGTCTGTAGGTTACTGTAGTAGTAAGTATTGGCAGTAGAGCCTTGCCTTGTAGCCTTCAACGAAGCGGATGCCTTGCAGAGCGTTCCCGAATACTCGGGTAGGTAGTTGCCCTGCTTGTCATACTGGTATATACGGTAATAGCCGTTCTGACCGGAGGTGTTCAGCTTGTAAGGCTCTGTGCCCACCCATATAAGGCAGCGTATGCCCAGGTCACGGCATTTCTGCATGTCCATCTTTCCGCTCGTGAGTATGTCATTACGCTTGCGCACAGCCTGCTTTTCGGCCGTAGTAGGAAGCGTGGAGATATAGTCGTTGAGCACCTCGTTAGGCTCCAAGGCGTTGTTTTGATACACACGTATGGAATAGATGTCAATGTCGGCACCGTCCTGTCCGATGGTGAAGCCGCCGTTGGACATTTCGCCAGTGCAGAACTCCTCTGAGTCGGTGATGGAGAACTTGAACTCGCGTTCTATGTCGCCGTTGATGAATATCCTTACCAGCGCTATTTTCGTAGCCTTCGTGTCGTAAGTGCTTGAAGTAGGGACGAGCGCATCGCCTTTGTCCGGAGCCACTGCGTTGTGAATGTTGACGCAGACATGCGTCCTTACGCCCTCACGCCAGTTGAAGTCGGTCTCGTCACTCACGAAGTTACTTTTTGTGTGAAGCTCGCCGTGTATAGGGCACATCTTCAAGCCACGGAACGTGTTCACGGTCTGACCGTTGGTGTCGGTGGTGGTGAAGTTCTCAAACAATGAGATTATAGGGTCGTCCTCGTTGGTGACATTGCGCACCATGAAGTCCAACTCTATCTCGCATGCAGAGTCTGGAGTGGTGAGGAACTGTGCAAACGGATTGTACTTGAAGTTCACTCTTGCACCGGCAGGTATTCTCAATACCCTCTGACCGTCCACGTCAGATGTTATCCATCCATCCTTGACGAGACCGAAACCATTCCATGTGCTTTCCACCTCCTTGCCCGTCTGTGCGTTGATTATGGACATAGGATTAGACTCCGAGTTGTTACGTGTCTTAGGGTTGAGCACGAAGTCGGCACCGGCTTTCGGCGCATAGCTTCCCGAGTTATCAACTTGAATGACGAGGTTGTTCTGTCCGAGGCTCTCCTTTAGGAAGTTGACTTCAGTGTTACCCGACTTGCGCCATATACGGAAGTAGGCAGGTATGTTCTTCTGCTCCGTCTCGCTCTCAATCTCAATGGTGGTGTTGAGCGTCTTCTGTACGCCCGGCTCCACGTTTTCCTCTATGCGGAAGTATTCCGTCGGATTGTCGGCTGGGAAGTTCTCACTATAAGCAGTGAGGTAGAATATCACCGATACGGGGTTGCCGCCGTTGGAGACGGTTCCGTCGTCGTTGACCTTTGGCGAGAACACGGCATATTGGCAGATGTCAGCCTGTGCGTAGTTGTCGGCAGTGGCGATGACATTCTGTAGCATTATATACGGTGTTACCTTGTCAGCGTCAGTGGTAGGATTTATCACCATGAAGCGGTTTACAAGCACCTTTGAGGTTATCTCGCCGCCTTTGCCGTCGTCAGCCGTGAGCCATGCCCTCACGGTACGCACGCCGTGCTGGAACAGCTTGTACGTGTCAGTAGCGTCTGTTATGTTCTTGCTTATTGTTGCGGAGTCCTGACCGGCAGTAAGTGGATAGTTGACAGAGATAGTCTGTCCGTTGCCGCCAGTGACCTCCACGTGCAGGGTCTTGTCTACGGCTCCGTATACCATGTATGATATAGGATAGCCTTTACCAACGTATGCGCTTGCGAGGATAGGAGTCTGCCAGTTGAGCTGGCAAATGAGGTCAAGCTGCGTCTTGGTGACTGAGCTGCCTACAAGGACATAGATGGAAGTAGCAGTCTGCGTATTCCCGTTTTCCGCTGTGTATTCAAACTGTGCGCTTATCCTTATCTGCTGCTTGCCGCCTGCAAGGCAATTGCCAATCTCCACATCCGTAAAGGTTGTGGTGTCTGAATAATCAGAGCTTGCGAGAGCATCTTTTCTGGAGTCAACGGTCACCCAATCTCCGTTTCCAACCTTTCGCTGTATTATGAGTGTTCCCATCGTGCCCATGTTAAGGCGTTCGCCGCTGGATGTCCTCACCGCGGAGAAACGCAACCTCACCTTGAAGCTGTCTCCGCTCACAATGAAATTGGCGGAAGCCTGTGCGTCCGAGAACAGGTATGCCCCGTAGCTGTCGCCCTGTATGGTCGATATAGGTATAG
>CAZZNO010000141.1:0-767 GCA_964655685.1 uncultured Prevotella sp. | reverse complement strand
GTCCACGAGCAGCAATGCGGCGTTGTCCTCCGGTGCTGCGATATATGCAGTGTAGTCTTCTTCCGTAGCGAACCCCCATACATGATAGTAGTTATCTGCGTCTGCCTTAGGAGAGAACTTTATGCACCCACACTTTGAACCGAACTGTTCCTTTATAAAGTCCTGCACAGCCTGTCCGCTGAACGGCAGGTTGTTGGCAGTATCGTTGCCCCAGTCCTGTTTGAGGCTTGTTATTGCGTTTGGACTTGTCTTCTTTGCCATATAGTTGTAAGTTTAGATTAAGAGTTGTGCCAACCGTCCGTATTGCTCCACGGTCGCATGTCAATCCAACGACCGCTTCCAAAGCAGCTGGTGACGGCTTCCCAGACAAGGCGTGCGCCGCAATACACAGCGCTTATCGCCTTGGAGCCGTAGTATAGAGCAGATAGCTCTTTGCCTTCCTTGTATATCATTCCTCAAAGATACAATAGTATGTCTTGTCGTCAACTTTCCCGGATGCCGCAAGGTCGTCGTATTCCTTCTGCGTATTGAGGTTCTTGAACTTGAAAGGCATGTCCCCCCACGGAAGGACCTCTTTCCAGTTTTTGCCCCCGTCAAAACTGGCTTCAATGCCATTGTCCCCTACACGGAAGTTGCTGTTCACGAACCCTGCAATATAGGCTCTGACAAACTCAGCCGGAATGAGGATGCTCTGGCCGTTGCCGTTGGCATCACCACCCGTCTGCACCCAGAAGCTGTCCGTCATAAGAAGGCGTGACGCTTTGGTC
>CAZZNO010000140.1:0-7670 GCA_964655685.1 uncultured Prevotella sp. | reverse complement strand
TCGCAGGATGAGACGGGGTTAAGCAAGCGTAGAGCCTTCCAGGCTCTATAAAGCTATTTTGATACACCCTCTTTCCAGAAGAAGATAAAAAACGAACAAGCATGGGCCCAGTTCTTCTTGGGTATTGCAACTGGAATCAATAAAAGCCAAGCTTCTTATCAAACGACATACGTTCCTACAATAGGTCGAAAAGTTCGGGATGAAGTATATTTGAAGAAAAATACAATACATCCTGGTGAAGGAATTGCCGGATATATGAATGTTAAACGTGATTTCCTATCATCTCATCGGAGGCATAATAGTAGGACCGTTATGGCGATGGTGGATAGCGTTCTCAAGTCCTTCTCTTACAAGTCCGCCAACTGGTAACTCAAGCCACACCTTGCTTGCTAACTTGAACTTTGGAGTAATAATAGGTTCGGTAGTCCATTTCCTGCCAAAAGCGTCATAATAGCGTCTGGTTCCAAGATCCATACCGAATATCCCATTTCTATACGTCGCGTATGCACCGTATGTTGAAGTTTGCACATAAGGAAAAGCCGCCATGAAGAAATATGGATTTCTGTTATAGTATTGTCCAAAAGCGGTTACAATCCAATAGTCATTGAGCCGCATGGACAAAGCGCCTCCCACACCATATTGCGTTGACATTGAATGGATGCCTTGACTTGCCAATACAGGATTGTCCATCATATTGGCACGATAACGATTTGCTCCCACGCCAACATTTACAGTGAGGTTTCCAAAACTACGGTTTAGTCCGACTCCTGCTGAACCTGTCTCCATCAGTCCAGGGTAAGAATTAATCTCTCTTGCGCCTACGATATTCCATCCGCCAATAGACATTACCGATGCTGCATTATAATTTCCGTTGGACGGCAAAGGCGTTATAGTCTGCAATGGGTCTTTAGAGCCCCGTGAAAGGAGACTGTCATTGAGAAAAGCTGGTTGGTTATTATTAGAGAATGATGAAATTGGTTGAGAATAAGGCAGCTGAGAATGTGGCACATTCCAAGAGTGTGACGAAATCGCAACACTGTTGACAGGGATTGTGTCAATGGCTCTTTTTGTCCTTGTAAACTCCTGTGCAAAAGCGGGTTGTCCAACCATACATGCTGCCAATAAGATGATAAGAATAACTCTCATAACCCAATTTTTAGGATTCTGTGGCAAAATTAGTAAAAATATAGATATGCGTGATGCCTTTTCCACTTTTTATTTGTAGCTTTGACGAAAATTTGGATAAATGTATGGAATACAAGTATAAGATAGACGTTGCGAATATTGAAGACACCGAGACTATAGTGAAGTTTCAGTTGGCTATGGCAAAGGAGTCTGAGGAAACAGAACTGGATTATGAAACAGTACGTGAGGGTGTGAAGGCTGGCATTGCTGATGATGGCAAGGCTACTTACCTTGTGGCTCGTGATGAAAATAATGAGGTTCTTGGCTCATTGATGCTTACAACGGAATGGAGCGACTGGAATAACTGCAACTACTATTGGATACAGAGTGTGTATGTCCGTCCTGAGAGTAGACATCAATGTGTGTTTAAAGAACTGTTCGACTTTGCAAAGACGATAGCTCAGTCAGAAGGTGCTGGTGCTCTTCGCCTCTATGTTGACCGTCATAACGTGAATGCTCAGAAAGTTTACCAGTCGCTTGGTATGCATGAGAGCCATTATCTGATGTATGAGCTATAAAACAGAAGTCGTCTTTTGATATGCAAGTCTTTCATCTCCATTCAGCAAATGGATGATACCACAATAGGAGAAGCCATACTTTTCAAGGCAATGCTGCATGATTTTGTTGTCCTTGTGGGTGTCAATGCGGATGTTGCTATCCCTTGAGAAGCACCAGTCAAGTATGTCGTTCATTACCCCATGATACTGTGGCAGGCTTGCAACACGGTGAATAACGTGGTAAGGATTATCATTGAGCCACTTGCCATCATAGATAATAGCGTAAGTCGGGTCAGGACCTTCAATGAAAGCCCATGTAGCAATAGGCTTGTCGTCTTCCGAGAGAAGATAGCTGTTGCCGTTTGCAATGTCATCCTCTATCTGCTCTTTCGATGGATGGTTGGTATCCCATTGATGCGTATTTCCTGTGGCAATCATAATCTTCCGACCGCTATCGATGAGGCTCAGAACTGTTTCTATGTCCTCTACGGTTGCCTTTCTTATGGTGCGATTTGCTTGCATCTTTACTTCTGCTCTACAGCCTTTGGAGTCCAGTTGTTGAAGAAGCGGAGGACTTTGGTTTTGTTGTAGCCTTGACCTTCTTCCAAGAAACTGGAGTCCTGGATGTGGATCACTTTACCGTCTTGGTCGAGTACGACAAAGACAGGAAAACCGAAACGCTGTGGGTTGTCAAGACGCTGCATCAAGGCTTTGGCTGCTTTTACTTGTTCTTCTCCTTCAGACTTTCGCGGATTGTAATTGACGTGGATATAGACGAAGTTGTCGTTGACGACTTTTGCTATATCGCTGTCCTTGCTGATGAAGTCGGCAAAGCGAAGGCACCACGGACACCAATTGCCACCGACCTGACAAATGACATACTTCTCAGGCTTGGCAGCCTTTGCCGTAGCTACTGCCTTGTCAATCTGCTCCATCGGGTTGATGGTCTCGTCATAGACTTTCTTCAACCCTGTCTGTGCGCTCGCGATGATTGCAACGAGTGCGAAAACTATTGTAAAAATGCTCTTCTTCATAATTCTTCTTTATTTTCGACCGCAAAAGTAATGAATTTATTTGGCAAAGACAAAGAAAGACAGCCAAATAATGACTGCCTTAGTCCTTTACATCTCATTGTAATATCGTGAGACGTGGTATTTATATACATGCCTGCCTTCGAAGAAATCGTGGAAGTAATTTAGTTTGATTTCCGCATATTCTGTAAAACTTTCAATGCCTTCTCTGTTTTATCTGTTGGCACAAAGATGTGGTCGTGGTAGTATGCAGCAACCACATTCGCACTGATACTGGCATTACCGAGTGCCGTAGAGAATGCGGCAGTAAGTCCTACTGCATCAAGCGAGGAATGGACGTGAAGGGAAATGAGACGGAAAGCAGAGTCGTAAGGTATATCATATTTATCGGCTGTCTTACGGTCTACAACAAGAGAAATACCTTCGTCCTCCTTGAACACTGATATTGGCTGGAGGTCAGCAATCTGGCTCCAGTCAATATCACCGAATGTAGTAAACACATACTCGCCTGGTTTTAGTACCGGCTCCATTGAGTCAATAAGTTTCTGTAAGTCTGTTATTCCTGACATATTATTTTCGCATCCTCATTAGTTCAATAGCTTCTTTGCCCGTCATGTGCTCAATGTCGAGTTCTATCATGCACATTGTCTTGAAGCTCTTGTGGATTTCAGCGGCTAAAGCCTCGTCGTCGTTTGGATTGTATCGGTTTCCAAGAAGACGGGCTGCCTTCATCTTTTCCTCGTCATTGTCCAATATGTGGATATGACCGAAGCAGATGACGGAGCGGAAATAGGTTGTGTACTCCTTTGGCTTTACATCATCCTTCTGAATGACTGAGAACGAAGCCTTGTCGCAATTGCGGATGGCGTCAATCTTATGCCCTTTCAAAGCCGAGTGGAAGAATATTTTGGCATCGGAATAAACGAAGCTAATGGGAAGTGAGTAAGGATAGCCACCATCACCGAGCAGGGCGAGTGTTCCTGATGTGGCGCTGTTGAGAATGTCAATGCAATCTTCCTCTGAGAGTTGTTGGCGCTTGCGGCGCATAGGGCGGAATTCGAATGGTGTAGTCATTATGCTGAAACTGCTTTAAGCCCGATGATGGATAGGATTAATGTTGTGATAAAGAAAAGTCTCCAGAATGATGCAGGCTCGTGGAATACGATGATTCCAAGAACGACAGTGCCTACTGCTCCTATGCCGGTCCAAATGGGATAGGCAGTGCCGAGCGGCAGATGGTGGGCGGCACGCATGAGGAGTGCCATACTAAGAATGATGAACACGATGAAACCGCCAATCCAAAGCGTGTGGTCTAAGCCCGTCTTTGTCTTGGCCTCGCCGAGACAGAATGTGAACCCACATTCGCATAGTCCGGCAATAATCAGAATAATCCAATTCATAAAACTTATTGTCTTTGACTATCCTACGTGAGGGCTGCAGCAATACCTGGCGTCTCCTTCTGAGGACGTGGGTGCAAAGTTAATACAATTATTTGAAACCAGCAAATATTACCTTAACTCAATAGAATATATACAGCGCAGGCTGCCAAAAGTATTGCCATGACAGTGTCAATCTGCCTACCCATCATTGCTCCGACAATATGAGTGATGATTGCTACAATAACTGCCGCAATAGTGAAGCCCGTTAGCAGTCCGAACCACATAGTCATAGCCTTTCTCGCCCCATTCTTCATTGAGCAATGGAGAGAGAATAGGTTGGCGGGCCCGGGCGTGTAGCCTACAAGGAGTATTGCCAACAGCAGTGATGGAAGTAGTGATAACGGCATTGCGAATATAGCGCTATTTTATCAAATAACCGCATTTCTATTTGTATAAATTCTTACCAAATTCAAATGCTTCTTGCAGATGACTGGTATTCTTGATTTGAGGTCTGCCGTTGGTATCGCCGCATCCTCCTGCATACAAATGCCCGAGGTCATTGAAGCCGATATACTTAACGAGAAGATTGTAATAGCTTTCTACGTGAGCGTAAGTCCAGAAGTTTTCGTCGGCAGAAGTCATCAATAAAGCCGAGTCGTGAACTGGATATTTCTCATATCTGCCATAAGGCGGATTGTCGTCATATTCGGCAATGCAATAGAATCTCTCAATGAAAGCCTTTATCTTAGCCGAGATTGTCCAGAACATCATTGGTGATGCGAAAACGATGCAATCGGCTGCCTTTATCTTTGGCACAAGGTCATTGAAATCATCTTTCTGTATACATGGTTTGCCGTACCTGCAAGCGTTACAGCCGAGGCATCCATTGACATGAAGTTTGTTCAAGTTGATAAGTTCGGCTTTATTGCCAGCTTCTTCAATTCCTTGCATAAAGGAGTCTACAAGCTGACGCGTATTACCGCGTGGTCGACCTCCGCCCAAGACTACAAGTATATTCTTCATAATGTTCCTGTCGTATTTTTATTTCGACAAAAGTTGTAAAAAAATGCGTTTGAGAAAACTATCCCTGATTATTTGCTCGTATAATATCAATCAATTTCACGTTGGGATTGCGGTAACGGGCATTGGAATTCTTTTCACCGGCGGTGAGGGTTATAGCCTTCTTCGGGCAGTTCTGAATGCAAGACAGGCAGAATTCGCATTCGCCTTTACAAGTAGCCTTGCCATCGACAATGGAATAGTTTCCACGTGGACAGACACGGACACAAGTACCGCAACTGATGCAAGCGTCGCTGATGGTGAATACCTTCTCTGCCCTTGTAGGAGCAATATCGCCCAGTTTTTTCACTGCATAGGAGTAAAGGATGCGGTCTAAGATGCTGACACGTTCTATCTTTTTCTTATGTCCGTCAATATCCGACTTTATCTTTGCCAGTCTGCCCTCTACATCGCGTTTTTTTGCTGTCTCGCTGTTCATGTCGAAGCCTGGAAGATAGTTGTCTACCATTGTCATCGTAGCAACATAGTCGAATTTCTTGCCTCCTTCCTTTGCATACTTCTGAAATTCGCGCACAATGGAGGTACGGGCTACTCCGAAAGTCATGACGGCAAACAGGTAGCCGGCTTTAAGTGTAGCTTCTGCCAAGAACTTTTTTACCATTTCAGGAGGGTCGCCACGGTATGTCGGGCATACTATTCCTATTTCATCGGCTTCATAAGATAGCTCGCCAGACTTGAAAGCCTGTGGAATACTGATAGTGTTTCCTGACAGTTGTCTTGCTACATAGAGGCAGTTGCCTGTAGCCGTAAAGTAGAAAATGATTCTATTCTTGCCCTTTTTATCATTCATAATGTATGTGTATTAACCGGTTGCAAAGATAATGAATTAATTGGCAACGACACAAGAAGGCAGCCAAATAATGACTGCCTCTTGATATGTTTGGGTGAATGTTTTACTTGTTGAACTTCCCGCCGATGTTCCAAGCCTTGCCGACTACTCCGCCAACTGTGCGGTAGGTATTGGTGATCTGGTCGAAGGCTACGACCTGCATCTTGCCCATGTCTATGTTGCCTTCAGCATCGAGAACGCTCTTGTCGGCGCTGGTATTGATGACCTTGCCAATGAGGACGCCGTTCCAAGCCCATTAGCAATGACAGGCAAAGCAATATTTTTCTCATTATTGTATCCGTTTTGTTTTTATTATCTGATGAAGTGCATCGGAGTCCAAGGAAGTTCCTGCTCCGGCTTGTCAGTTGTCTGGACGTTGTGGAACTTCTTGAGCATCCAAGACATATTGTGAGCAAGGGTGCGCATGGTCTGCATACCCTCTATGTCCTGAGCTGCCTGACCCTTCTCTCTGCCGTAGGCGATGTTCCAATATTGTGATGTAACAACAGGCATGTTGCACATCTCGAACATCATGTTCATGGTCTGATATGCGACATCAGCACCGCCACGACGGGCTACGCAGACGTTGGCAACTGGCTTATACTGGAATGCAGAGAGGTTGCTATAGAGCATACGCTGGATCAGAGCCAGTGCGCTTCCGTTTGGAACACCATAATATACAGGTGAGCCGAAGACGAATGCGTCGGCATCTTTTGCTTTGGCTGAAATCTTGTTTGTGATGTCGTCGTCGAATGTACAGCGGTGCTCGTCAGGATGATTCTTACACCAGTTGCAGGCTATGCAGCCACGGATGGGTTTTGCGCCAATTTCGATGAGCTCTGTCTCAATGCCGTCCTTTTCCAATGTCTTCTGCACCTCGCTGAGTGCTGTAAATGTGTTTCCGTTGCGACGCGGACTTGCGCTTACTAATAAAACCTTCATAATGCTTTTATTTTGTTTAAATAATATCGTATTAATGGATGCATCGGTAGTTTTGCGCTCTGCAAATGGATGTTAAGTCTCTGGTTAGATTATGCTTGCATAACTGATGGCGCTACTCCGAACCTATCCTTGAAGATGCGCGAGAAATGTGTCGGGTTCTCAAAGCCGAGCGAATAGCAGATGTCGGTAACTGACATTGCTGTTGAGCTGAGCATTTCCTTCGCCTTGTCAAGACGGTGCTCACGAATCCAGCGTGCAGGCGTCTCATGATAGATTGCCATGAAATCACGCTTGAAACTTGAAACGCTTCTGCCAGACAGATAAGCAAGGTCGTCGACTGTTACCGGTGTTGTATAATGTTCCTCCACTACACGGTGAACGTCTGCCCTAACAGGCTGGCGGAGCTGAAGCATCTGCATGAAGATGTTGCGTGAACATTCAGAAACATCATAGAGCAGCTCCATGACTTTCAGTCGGAGAAGTCCTGGATTTGTCTTCGTAGGCTCGTTGAAGTAAGGCGCCAGCGACCAGCAGTAAGCCACGAGCTTATCGCTCATCGGACTGACACGTATGCCGAGTTCCTCGCTCATCTTCGGAATCTTTACGTTCTGTTGTGTGAGAAAGTCTTTGAGCAGGTCGTCCTTGATGGCAAAGAGCTGGCTCTCGAACAAGCCCGTCTTCTCATCGCCGTGTTTGACGTAGTGCACCTCGTTAGTCTTGCGCAGCA
>CAZZNO010000139.1:0-7743 GCA_964655685.1 uncultured Prevotella sp. | reverse complement strand
GGCAAGGCAAACGCTATAATTATTTTCTTGTTCATAAAGTTTTTCATGTTTTGAACGTTTATTCTTGCGGAACCATATCATCCATATATATGCGGTCGCCAGTCTCACTGTCGAATGTAGGAATATCCTGCAGGTAGTTGGCGAGCCCGTTGCGGTAGGTACGCCCTTCGTTGTTGATGTCGAATGGACATGTGTGTTGGTTAGCATACTTCTCGTTGAAGGATATAAGAATCTTCCATTTCTCGGGATGGTAATAACCGAGGCCAGTGTTGTTGTTCCACCAGTCGGGCTCCGATAGATAGTTATTCAGCAATATTTTCTTCGTTATACCGCCTCTGAGTCCGAGGTCGAAATCCTCTGTCGGTTCCAGCCTCAGGTCAATGCGTGTCGTCACCGGGTGGCGAAAACTCGTGCTCAGGTTCTTGCGGTAAATCACTATGCGCAACGTGTCGGTCTGCTGTCCGGCGCGAAAGCGCTGCATCTCGTCGATGGCTTCATAGTGGACGCCCTCTGCGGCGTTGGTCGAGTCTGGCACCACCGTCACCTTGTACGTTCGATCCATGTCCGAACCTTTGCCAAGAAACTCCATCACCACTTTTGCCGTGTCAATCTCTATAGAGTCAGGCAGTAGTCCGAACGAGAACACCAGCGAGTCACTGTAGTGTCGGGTGTTGTTCCAGTCGGTGGTGTAATGCTGAAACTGTATGCGGTCCTTGCCAGTGTAAGGATAGTCAATGTCCTGGTTGCAACCTGTGTAAAGCAGCAGCGCAACAACGGCAATGAGCAAGTATTTTATGTTTTTCATAGATTATAATCCTGTACCTTGTTTTTTAACCAATTTTCTTTCAGTAGCATCAGTGTTGCGTGCGGTGCCCGTTCTCTATCTCGCTGTCAGGATAAGGGAAGTCGAAAACGTCATCGCTCGGCATAATATCTCCTGCTGTACCTCCGTTTCTCGGCACGGTGAGGTTATTGCGCTTATAGACATACCATAACTGTCCTTCCCCCACGTACTCTCGCCTCATCTCGTCAATAATATACTGCTGGGTTATCGACTGCCATCCTTTGTTGTTCCTTATGCGGTGGTCGCGCAGCGCATTGATGTACTGCAAGGCTTCTGTAGGATTGGTCTGGTAGGAGCACTCAGCAATGAGCAGGTACATCTCCGAAAGCTTTATCATAGGCATCTTCTGCGGGTAGACGCTGGTGGAGTCCGGCGAGAACTTTACGAAGTCGCCCAGGTTAAACCATTTCGAATACCTCACATCGTCGTTGTTGCTCTCGTATGTAGCAGCAACGTTTCCGAACGGCAGGGCCGCAAACGTCGTCACGCCGCCCGACACCTTGTTGTAATGTATGTTTTGGCTGTAAGTGCTTAGCTCCTTATTGCGTAGCGAGAAGATATGCTCATCGGAGAACAATATATCAGAGCTGGTGCTGCTCTGGTCGATGCTTGAAAAGTCAAGCAGGCGAAACTTGCCGCTATTTATGACTTCTTTCGCCTTCTCCACGGCCTTGCCGTATTCGCCCCTTGCCTGATAGGCGCGTGCCAGCATAGCCTTCACGGCATATAGGTTCATGCGCGCCACATACTTGTCAGCCTTGTCCTTGGCATCGGCATCAATGACGTTGGTGGCATTCTCTGTGGTGGAACGTATGGCATAAGGCACCACGTCTTTTATAGGGTCGCCAGAAAGGCACAACTCTGCCTCAAGCAAGTCATTTATCACGAGCTGCACCACTTCGTTAGCCGAATACATCGGCGGCAGCGACACTCCGTACTCCTTGTTGTAGGGTATGCCGTCGGCATTAGGCTCACGCTTCACGTCGGGCGAGAACAGGCGATAGAGGTCAAAATGCAGATAGGCGCGCAGCCCAAGAGCCTCTCCGCGTATCTGGTTGCGCTCGGCATCGGAGAGCACTTTGCTGTTCTTGTCTGCCCACATCAGTATGCTGTTCACCTGACCAATGTTGTGGTACATACGTGTCCAAATGCTTGATATTGTGGACTTTACACCAGCATTGGTATAGTCGAAGTCCTTCCAGTAGTTATACGAGTTGGAGATGGCGTTATATGAGTAATATTGAGCCATGAGGTCAGGATATTCCATAGTCAGTCTCTGCCCGTACATATCGCTTTTCGACATTTCACTGTATACTCCCGCCAATGCCTCCTCGAAGCCCTCGGCAGAAGAAAAGAGCTTGTTGTCGTCAACCCTATTGTCAAGCTCTACGTCGAGCCAGTCGTTGCACGACGTCATGGCAAGGGCTGCAAACAAGCAGAGGAATGCTGTTCTTATTTTGTTCATAATACGATGTCTTGATTATAGAGTTATATTGAGTCCCAGCGACATTGTACGTGCGAAGGGATATGATGTACCGCGCTCCTGTTTGATTGTGGAGATGCGGAAGATGTCTGTCATTGAGAAGATAGCCTTGCAACGCTCGAAGGTGGTGCCCTTGAAATACTTGCGCGGCACGTCGTAAGAGAGAGAAAGGCTGGAGAGATTCAGGTAGTTGTCCTTCTGCATTAGGCGGGTCGATTGGTACACCGTCGAGCGGTCGTCAATTCTCCGGAACATAGCCACGTCTCCCGGTTTCTTCCATCTGTCGTAGAGCACACGGCGGTCGGCGTTGTAATAAGGATTGGCACCTTCCACCTTCTGCGCCAGGGTGCTGTTGTATCTCTTAGCACCGGTCTCATAACGGAAATTGAGGTAGAGATTGAAGCCGTGCCAGTTGAGATTACTGTTGAAGAAACCTTTGAACTTAGGCGATGTATCACCAACTTCTACCCTGTCATTAGGGTCATACTCGAAGGTCAACGAGCCGTCTCGCTTGATGTAAATCTCATTACCTGTCTGTGGGTCTATACCAGCTGAGCGTACGAGCATTAAGGCTGTCTGCGAGCGGCCTTCCTCATAAAGTCGGAAAACACTGCCTCCAGCATTGTTCTCAAGCTTCAGTGCTTCGTCGTTCATGGCACGCATAGCATTAGAAATTTTGCGAATTTTGTTAGTCTCATGAGCCGTGCTGAGAGTGACGTTCCAATTGATGTCGTTCTTATAGTCGTTGATGATGTTAAAGCGCAGGCGAGCCTCAAAGCCCTTGTTGTCCATAGAGCCCATGTTTTCGGTATAAGACGTGAAGCCTGTAGACGGTGCAACATCTATGTTGAGCAGAAGGTTCTCTGTGCGCTCAAGGTAGGCATCAAAGTTAAGAACAATGATGTTCTTCAATATAGACATATCCAGTCCTACATTGTATTTCATCACGTTCTGCCATTTCAGTTTAGGATTGCCGTATGCGTTAAGCACGGCACCATACATGCCATTGTACTCAGAGCTGCTCGAATAGACATACCTTGTCAGAGCTTGGTCAGCTGAAAAGTTGGTAGAGCCAGTGCTACCAGCCGAGGCGCGCAGCTTCATATAGCCCTTACCTTTCCAAAACTTCTCCTGATTTACGTTCCAGGCACCGCCAACCGACCAGAATGGGGCAAAGCGCGAGTTGCGCCCGAAACGACTATTGCCGTCTGTACGGTAGGAGAGGTCGAGTATGTAGCGGTTGTCCCAAATGAAGTTGGCATTGCCAAAGAAACCTATTGACTTTGACTTGTCGAAACTGCCCGACGGAACACTGTTCTTCAGGTACTGTATAGCGTATGATGGATAGATAAGCTTGTCGTTGACGAATCCCGTGGCAGTATAGCCATCAGACTGAGTTTTAGTGGTTATAATCTCACTACCGACACCTACGCTGACTGCCAATTTCTCAAAGAAGTTGGTGTTGTAGTTGGCAGTAATGTTACCCTCGAAGTTTATGTCTGTGCCATTGCTCACGGTATAGCTGCCCTTCTGTGCGCTGTCCGTGATACCTTGGAAATCTATTGACTCTGGTGACTTATAAATGTCAGAGCGATTGATTTGCTTGGTGATGGCAGCATTGCCACGGAACATGAGGTGCGGCGTAGCCCACCACTGCATCTGAAAGTTGTCACGAACTTGTGTGTACTTGTTTTCCGACTTGTTCGGCAGCAGAGAGTTGATGAGAGCATTGCGTATGGTCTGCCCATTAGAGGTAAACTCACGCCTCATCTCTCCTGTCTCAGCATCATAAATGCGCTCATAAGGGTTCATTTGGGCATAGTTTGAGAATGAGCCATAAGGCGAGTCGTTTGCTGTCACATCGTCGATGGAGACATCATTACGAGCTACAAACTTGTTGGCAATCTCGTAGCTGAGGTAAGCACTTATGCCGTAGCGCTCGCGTCCCGACTTCTTCATGACACCCTTATCATGGTCGTATTTCACGTTCAATCCATAGCGGAAATCCTGACTGCCTCCTTCAAGATATGCGCTGTAACGCTGGTTAAGCGAAGTGGTAAGCGGCTTTGAAAGCCAATATGTGTTCACACCACGCTCTATCTCGCTTAGCACATTGTTGTATCTCACGTCAAGCTGCGTTTGTTCTTCACGGTTACCATAGCGGTTTGTATAAAGGCCTGCCAGGCGCTCATATTCAAGCTTCTCACGTGCATCCATAAGGTTGTATGAACGCAAATCGGGTATTGACATGTTGAAATTGGCATTCAGCGTGACCCTTATCTTGCCTGCTTCAGGACGCTTCGTGGTTATAAGTATCACACCGTTGGCACCACGAGAGCCATAGAGCGAAGTGGCAGCGGCATCTTTCAGAATGGAAAACTGTGATATGCGGTTCATGTCCATATCGTAGACCGTCGTTGCCGATACCTCAATACCATCCATGATATAGAGCGGGGCATTAGGGTTTGTTCGCGAATCGTCAGCACTCGACCTCAAATCAAAGCCTTTCTCACCACGAACGGTAATTTCCGGCATGTGGTTTGGGTCACTGCCAAACTCACTGCTCTCTATCGTACGCACCGAAGGATCAAAAGATGATATGGCTTGAAGGAGGTTGAGCGAGCCTACTTTTTGAAGGTCGTCACCACTTACCACTACTTCTGCGCCTGTCTGGCTTATTTTCTTGCGTTGGAAATAGCCCGTCACGACCACGTCCTCGAGACTTTTCGCATCGTCCTCCATGCGTATGAGAATGTCACTCTCAGTCTTTTTGCAATTAACAAAATACTTGGCATTTTTCATGCCGACATAAGTAAACTCAAGGTCTACGCCCCTATCCTTGAGAAGCTGGAGGTTGAAATGTCCGTCTATGTCAGTAACTGCACCAGCCTTGGCATTGTCGTTTACCTTTACCACAGCCCCGACAATAGGCTCGCCTGCCTTGTCCACAACCTTACCACTCACGCTTACGTGATTATCTTTCTGTGGCACCTGTTGCGTTGTGACAGGCTTTTTGCTGGCTTTTACCGAATAAAAGCCATTGCTGACAGTGTAGCTGACAGGCAGCCCTTTTAGGGCTTGAGCAAGAGCTTCGTCGATGTTCTTTGCGCTTATGCGTGCACTAACGCGGTAGCCAGCAAGGTCATCATAAGAAAAGCTGATTTTGATGTTGAATTTCTCCTCTATCAGTTTCAAAACCTCCGTTAGAGGCCTGTTACTAACAGACTGCTCCAGTCTCTCGCCATCACTACTTTGCTGTGCAGAAGCTGTTGGTGGCAGTGCTAAAGCAAAAACGAGGAAAGGAAAGGCGATAAGCTTTTTTCTCATTTTGTAAACACGTTTAATTTATAGTTTTTTAGATGAATTGCTCTCATCCGTGTTAATTTTACCTTTTCATAACACGAAGACGTTTCAAATTAAAATTTGGGTACCTTTAAATTTAAAAAAAAGAAAGAAAAATTACACCAAGCGTTGGATTGTTAAAGAAAGCATACAAGAAACAGAGGCTTCAAAAATTGACAAAACAGGAAATAAAAGCTTTCAGCTTTACACGGTTTCTTCCACTCTGCAATGCTCAAAGGTCACATAACCATCACTTGTACGCCGTACGAGGGACGCTCATACGCCGTACGAGAAAGACACATACGCCGTACGAGGGACGCTCATACGACTTATAAAAAACAATTACGGCGCAAAGATCTCAAATCCTTGCGCCGCATAAGAATAATTCGCAAACTCTTTAGGTTCTAAAACTTGATTATTTTATTACGATAGAACCGTTTTCCAATGTCACGTTTATATCTGAAATAGCATTGAGCAACCGTAGTGCTTCGTCAACAGGCTCATTGCGGTTATACATAAAGTGAAACCTGCGGTCGAGCAATCCGTTGTCGTTGCATATTACATTAAGACCATACCAGCCACCCATCTCTTGCAGTATTGCGCGCAATGATGCATTGTCAAAATACATGATGCCATGCCTCCAGCTGGTGAAATCCTTTGTGTTTACCCGACTTACCTTTAGACTTCCGTTCTCAATGGTTGCGTCTTCACTCGGATTAATACGCACACTGCTGTCGCCTGTGCTTACTTCTACAAGTCCGCTCACGAGGGTTACATGAGCATTATCCTGGCTATAGCACCGCACGTTGAACTCTGTACCAAGTACTTTCGTACGCAGGTGTCCAGCCTCTATAATAAACGGATGGCGAGCGTCGTGGCTAACCTTAAAATACCCCTCGCCATTCAAGCTAACCTTGCGTTCCATGCCAGTAAAACGTTCGGGATATGACAATGAGCTTTTAGCGTTGAGCCAAACTTCTGTACCGTCAGCAAGCTTCATATATCGTGTTTCATGGGAACGAGTGCTTATTGTCATAACTACGGGCTTATCCGTCTCGCGAGCAGTCTTTTCAACAGTAGACTCAACAGTAGACGCGACGGGTGCAACCTTTGGTTTGCTAAGAGCTATCTTATGTCTCACGGTTGTCATAACAGGCTCAGACGACGGCAAAATCAACGTCAACAACAACAAAACAGCAGCAGCTGCGGCAACCGTTATTGTGGCAATGCGCAAAAGACGTGACTTTCGCGGCTTCGCCCCTACCCTTTCGGCAAAAGCCTTCCACGCCTTGTCTTTGTCGGGAGCCACGCCATACTTGCGCCTCACGGCATCGCCTATGTCTTGCATGTCGGCCCATGCCTCACCGCCTTCCTTTGTAGAAAGGAAAGAGCGCATGTCGTCAACAGTAGCATCCTGCGTGCCGTCGATTATGTTTAGAAGACCGTCAAAAGCCTGGCCCTTGTCGTTAGATGTCGTATTCATTACACCTATTAAGACGTTTATATTCCGTATAAAGATACCGGTTCTAATTTTTATTGATGTTTATTAAGAGTCGTTGCCTTTAAGACGCGCCCTCAACAGGCGCAAACCTTTCATGACGTGCTTCTTCACAGCACTGACACTTATGCCTAATGCTTCGCCAACCTCTTTGTATTTCTTATGCTCGAGAAAGCAGGCGGTGATGATGTAGCGTGTGCGCGGACTGAGCTCACCAAGCGCTGTCATAAGTCTTTCGATGCGCTCCTCGTGCAGGTCATCGGTAGAGGTTGACGACATTTCAGCCGTCAACAATTGCATCCGGGCATAGCGGTCGCGCACTGTCTTTTTTCGTAAATGGTCGGTGCAGAGATGGCGCACGGTAGTGAACAGGTATGACGGGGCATTGGACACGTTGCGCGCATGGGCGGTTTTCCACACAAGTTCAAACGCATCACCCACGATGTCCTGGCTTGTCTTATCATCGTGGGTGATGCGATAGGCAAGGTAAAATGCCTTGTCATAGTTTTCCTTGAAAAAGATTTCGAAGCCTGCGGTGTCCAAATCTTCTGCCCCTCCTTGAAACTTATTCCGCCT
>CAZZNO010000138.1:0-7803 GCA_964655685.1 uncultured Prevotella sp. | reverse complement strand
GATGAGTGGGGGTTATGAGTGCGGCGAGCCCGCTGGGCTCATTTTGATACACCCTATTTTTATATATAAAAACAGAGCTGGCAAGAAACTGAAAAAATAATGTGTACAAAAGAGACGATAGAGTCTTTTATACGCGGTGGAAACCATTTATCTATCTGCTAAAGGCACATAGACCTTAGACTCCTGTATATTCTTATACGCTGGACGAATGATGCGCCTTCCTTCAAAATTAAGTTCCTCTATGCGATGCGCAGTCCAACCAACAATACGCGCCATAGCAAAAATGGGCGTATATATCTCTTGCGGCAAACCAAGCATCTCATAAATAAAGCCACTATAGAAATCTAGATTTGCGCAAATAGGCTTTTTTGTTTTACGAAAAGCCGTAACACACTTTACGCCTTCTTGCTCTATAAGCTTCAAGAATTCGTATTCTTTCTCCCTACCCTTTTCTTTCGCAAGTTCACCTGCAAGCTTTTTCAGCTCCACGGCTCTTGGGTCACTCATTGTGTAAACGGCATGACCTATGCCGTAAACAAGCCCTGTCTTGTCATAGGCCTCTTTACGCAACATTCTGTTCAGGTAAGTGTCAATCTCGTCAATGTTAGTCCAATCGGCAATATTCTCTTTCAGATGATGAAACATGTTTATGCACTTGATATTGGCTCCTCCATGCAACGGTCCTTTTAGTGAGCCTATACCTGCAGCTATGCTCGAATAGGTATCAGTACGTGTAGAACTTGTGACGCGTACCGTAAAAGTGGAATTGTTGCCACCGCCATGCTCTGCCTGTATAATAAGCAACAAATCAAGCATTCTGGCATCCAGATTTGTATAATCGTCATGCTTTAGCATATACAGGAAATTCTCAGCGATGCCGGTGTTTTCCTTTGGATGACGTATATGCAAGCTTCTGCCTTGAACGCTATGCCGATAGATATTATATGCATAAGCTATGATTGTAGGAAACTTGGCTATGAGCTCTATGCTTTGCCGCATAAGATTATCTCGGCTTATGTCATCAGGATTAGGATCCAAGGTGTACATCTCCAACACACAACGCGAAAGGATGTTCATGATATTACTGCCTTCAATATCAATCAAATGGACGATAGTGCGATGGTCAAGCGGCATGTTGTCGTTCAACAGCTCACTGAAGGCTTGCAGTTCTTCCTTGTCAGGCAGTTTGCCAGACAACAACAGATAGGCTATTTCTTCAAAACCAAACCGTTTCTCCTTAAGTAATGGAGACACAAGATCGTCGAGCTCATATCCACGATAATAGAGACGACCCGGGCACGGGTGTAATGTTCCATCGTCTCCACGCTCATATCCTATAACATTGCCTATGTTGGTAAGACCTACAAGCACGCCTGAACCGTCTTCATTACGAAGGCCACGCTTTACCCCGTATTTTGCAAAGTCCTCACGAGGTATCTTACACGATTCCTTAACTTCGTCACTGAGCTTATAAACCAAATATTCTTTATTCATTATGCCTTCTCTTTCTATCTATTAAAGACTTATGGTGTTATCCATCTGCAAATTTAGCAATAAATATCCACATTGCAACATAAATCCTTTCTTTTTTATCATTTTGACATTATTACTTCATATTTGCCGGATATTTATTACTATATTCATACAAAAAGCCTCCAGACATGCTTACAACAGCATAACTGGAGGCTAATATCAAATTACAGGCATGAGCTTTATAGGCTCAAACCGCAAAACATCAATCAAGCCATTTCACATAGCAGAAGTCCTGACGATGAGGCAGATTCGCATTCTTTGGGAACATGCGCACGCAAGTCTTGAATGTGCCTGCATGTTCAGGCTCCTCAACAAGCTCAAAATGATAATTGTTACCTTCATGGCCTACCATCTTAAACTCATTGACATCGTAGACGCGACGGTCGCTTGTGTCTGTGTCTGGCTTAAGAATGACAAGTTCAAGCCCTACAGCATTGTCAAGTCCCTGCTCGTCAATGGTATAACGCAGCACATACTTCTGTCCTGTCTGACCTCCACTTTCAAGCAGCTCTGTCTCTTTGCTGACTACATGTATGCTATCCCAACGCTCTGCTACAGTCTCTTTCCACTGAGCAATTTCTTTGGCAAGACGATTATCGTTGGCCTGCAATTTAGCAGAACGTGCAGCCTCTTTGTTATAGAACTTGCTGTAGTAGTCGTCAAGCTGGCGCTTCATAGTATAGTGCGGAGCTATAGTTGCTATGGAGTTCTTAATTACCTTTATCCAATTTTCGCTATAACCTTTCTTGTTCTTCGCATAGTACAGAGGAACAATCTCGTGCTCAAGCAATGAGTAGATGGTTGCAGCATCAAGTGCGTCCTGATAAGCTTGGTTCTGGTATGTACGCTCCTGTGGAAGTGCCCAGCCTGCACCTTGACGGTAACCTTCAACCCACCAGCCGTCGAGGACGGAGAGATTGACAACACCGTTCATCTCTGCTTTCTCTCCTGATGTGCCAGATGCCTCAAGAGGACGTGTCGGAGTGTTCATCCAAATATCAACGCCAGAGACAAGACGACGTGCAAGCTGCATGTCATAATCTTCAAGGAATATTATCTTGCCAAGGAACTCAGGACGCTGACTGATCTCGAAAATCTTCTTGATAAGTCCTTGTCCTGCACCATCAGCAGGATGAGCCTTACCTGAGAAGAAGAAAAGCACAGGATGCTCAGGGTCATTGACTATCTTACTAAGACGGTCAAGGTCTGTAAACAACAGATGTGCACGCTTGTAAGTAGCAAAACGACGGCAGAAGCCTATCATCAAAGCATTTGGATTGATTCGCTCAAGCAGAGATACAACACGTGCAGGGTCACCCTGATTACGAAGCCATTGCTTCGTGAACTTGTCACGGATATACTTTATGAGTTTCTCCTTCAGTGCCATACGTGTCTTCCAGATTTCCTCATCAGGTACATTATAAATGGCATGCCATATTTGCTCATTACTTTGATCCTTCATGAACGTAGAGTCAAAATACTTGTCATAGAGCTTGCGCCACTCTGTTGCACACCATGTCGGGAAGTGAACACCATTAGTGACATAGCCCACATGGTTCTCCTCAGGATAGTAACCATTCCAGATAGGAGCGAACATCTTCTGGCTTACCCAGCCATGTAACTTACTAACACCATTAACTTCTTGGCAAGTGTTGCAAGCGAAGATACTCATGCAGAAACGCTCACTATGATCATCAGGATTCTGACGGCCCATGCCGATGAACTCGTCCCAAGAGATACCCAGACGTGCTGGATAGCCGCCCATGTACTTACCAAACAGGCCTTCGTCGAAATAGTCATGGCCAGCTGGCACTGGAGTGTGAACTGTGTAGAGTGAAGATGCACGTACAAGCTCAAGAGCCTGGTTGAATGTCAAGCCACCGTCAACGTAGTCAACAAGACGCTGCAGGTTGCAGAGTGCTGCGTGACCCTCGTTGCAGTGATAGAGCTGCTTCTTAATGCCGAGCTTCTTGAGCATCAGCACGCCACCCATACCAAGCAAAATCTCTTGCTTCAAGCGGTTCTCCCAATCACCTCCGTAAAGGCTATGAGTAATGGGCTTGTCGAACTGTGAGTTCATATCATTGTCTGTATCAAGCAAATACAGCTTTATACGACCAACATTTACACGCCAAACAAGAGCATGAACCTGGTAGTTCATATAAGGAACATCAACAACAACTTGATTGCCGTTCTCATCAAGCACTCGCTCAATAGGCAGTGAATTGAAATCTTGCGCATCGTACTTTGCAATTTGCTGACCATCCATGCTCAAGCTTTGTGTAAAGTAACCATAGCGATAAAGGAAGCCTATGCCACACATATCAACGTTTGAGTCAGAAGCTTCTTTCATGTAGTCTCCGGCAAGCATGCCAAGTCCACCAGAATAGATTTTGAGCACTTGATTAAGGCCATACTCCATAGAGAAATATGCCACAGAAGGACGCTTTGTATCTGGTTTGACATCCATGTAAGCACGAAACTTAGCATACACGTCCTTCACCTTTTTCATCAACGCTTTGTCTTTGACTATAGCCTCCTTACGGTCATAGCCAAGACGATCGAGAAGCAACACTGGGTTGTGCCCCACCTCCTCATAGAGCTTTTCATCAAGACTCTTAAAGAGATTGCGTGCCTCATAGTTCCAAGCCCACCACATGTTATGAGCGAGCTCATTCAAACATTCCAACTGCTCCGGAAGACTCGACTTAATGTTGAGTTCCTTCCATTGAGGGGCATTGGCATAATCAGCTTTGATTTTCATAAATTCGTTGAATTATACAGTGTTAATTTATTATTACTTTTATCGTTCTTTCCTTGCCTGAGACTTTCTTAGAGCTATATCATAAGCTTGTTCGTAATACTTTATGAAGTTGCTCCATAAAGCTTTCTTCGAAAGTTTTTCAGCATTAGAGCGAGCCTCCTTTACATTTGAATCCGTAAACTGTGAATATTCAAATATAGCCTCCTCTATTGCATCTGCCACTTCATCATAATTACTGTCAGTACGATGCACTACCTTAACGCCATCTATAAGCTCACCATAACGGCCAAGTTCTGAATTAACCCAAAGGCCAAATCCAGCCAGATCAGTTGTTACACAAGGAACCTTAAACGCAATACTTTCTAAAGGAGTATATCCCCAAGGCTCATAATATGAAGGAAAAACACATATATCATTGCCAAGCAGTACATCATAGTATGGCAGATTTACAATTCCATCATCACCTATGAGGTAACATGGTATAAATATAATCTTAACTTTGTCATTCTTTGCATTGTTCATGCCAAAATGACGCATCATTCCAAGAGCATTGTCTTGGTCCATATTATTGAGCCAATGGGTAAGTTGTGGCACTGCAAGCGGCGTATCATTATTATCTTCACACGCAAGACGCTTTTGCAAATCTTTTCTAGGTTCACCAACCCAAGCAGGTACATCAATAAAAGCAACGACATCTCTTTCTAATCGTTTGTCATGACGCAACCTATTTATAGCATCAATATAGACATCAATACCCTTGTTGCGAAACTCGTATCTGCCACTTGTTGACACAATCAACGTCTCATCACTCAATTTTGTGCCACATAAGGCATTTGCTATACTAAGAAGCCGCTTACGAGCCTCCTTGCGCTTTTTTGTAAACAAAGCACCCTTAGGGACAAAATTGTTCTCGAATCCATTTGGCAAAACTACATCTACGGGCTTGTCAAGAAGTTGCTTACATTCACGTGCCGTAATTTCACTGACAGTCGTAAAGCAATCCACGTTTGCAGCAGTTTCTCGTTCTATTGAATGTTTGCTTTGCATATTCAACTCAACCGCCATTTGATTACCATTATAGCCTTCAAAGTAATCATAAAGTGGTTTGTTGTTACCTGCTATACTACGACCAATACTTGTAGCATGAGTAGTAAAAATGGTGGCAATTTCAGGCACATATTTTTTAATGTAAAGAAGGCCAAGTCCTGTCATCCATTCATTACCATGATAGACAACTTTCTTGCAAGGGTCTATATTATAGTAATAGAAACTCTTGACAACTAGTGCGGCTGCATAAGAAAACATAGAAGCTTCATCATAATCGCCATAGGCATGAAGACTATCTACTTTAAAATCTTCCCATAAACTTGCATATATTTTATCTTTTTCCTTATAATAAGGCGTAAAGTCAACCAAAACCGCAACTGGATTACCTGGGACATTCCAACGACCAACCTTTACATGCAAACCTTCACGAGAAGCCTTTTCTTGCCAAGATGCAAACAAATGTTTGTCTTCAATAAAAAAAGGGCAAACCTTTTCATGCCAACAATCAGGTCCAATAAAGATAAGGTTATCGCCCAATCTTTCCTGTAATGTTTTCGCACGCGTAGAAAGCACCGCATATATACCTCCTACTTTATTACAAACTTCCCAACTTGACTCAAAAATGTAGTCTGGAAACAATCTTTCTTTAGCCATAAACTAAATATTACCTTGCGGCAAAGGTAATATAAAAATAACGAAAATCGCAAAATGACAAGCATATTTTTCCGAAAAAAGGCATTTTCTTGACTAAAATAATTAACTTTGCACATATCAATGATTTAAACTAAAGCATAAACATGAAAAGAGTAATACTTTCTATTATCATATATTCGTTAGCCATTGGCGCTATTGCACAAAATCAAAATGGCAGAAAAGATTCTACAATCTTTAAAGGGTACTTATACAACAGCAAGTTTGATGTCTACATTCAAATGGACTTTTATCACAAAAACATAATTGTCCCCTACCAAGAAATATATGGAGAACTACCAGGATATTTTGGTGATAGACAAGACGGCCGCAAATGGCTCATTACAGATGTCGATATTTCAAATTCAAAAACAGCCAAGTTGCAAATAATAAACGATTACGGTAGCGAAGACCTTAACGCAAGCATTAAGCAGATCAATGATACTACATACGAATTAAGGCAAGAGAGTGGCAGTACATTAAAAATAGCTCGCAATCGTAAATGGGTAAAGATGCCTAAAGTCATGGAGTTCATAAAAAAGAACAAATAACAAACAAAATGAGCTCTAAGAATAATTATAATCACACTATTCCTACTACTCATATTAATATTTAGACCTACTAGGTAGGCTGTTTAAAATTCCGTATAGGGAAGCTTTTAAATTCGATATCTGCCTGTTGGTACTAAAGGCAAATCCTGCTTTTTCCATAGTTTTACAGATTCTACTTTTTGGATCTCTAAAGCTTGGAAGCTCCACGATCAAGATAATCACAAATCAAGTCTGAAAGCCAGAGTTGTATCTTTTTTCTAAACATAGCCGGTTCCTGACTATTTTCTTGCATTTGCTCGCATTTCTCTTTGATATCCCTTCGTGCAATAACAACTTATCAATCTCTCCTTATACATTCGTTATCTTCTGCAAGTTCTTCTATAAGCAAGGCATATTGCTGTACACATTTAAGCATAAGCCTCTGTTCTCGACAGTTTATGTCACATGTCTATTTTTCCATGCCCCACATTACCCAGAAGCTTATATTCTTGAACCTTTGTTTTGCTCTTTGGGTTGGAGGCTGGAGAAACATATTGGCCTTCATGTTCTCCCATGACTTAAGCAATCCAAGCTCTTTTGTAAAGGAGCAGAAGTCGACATCGTCCATGAATATGCGATCCATGAACATGCCCATACTTATGCCCCACATCCAACAGGTTTGTAATACCAGACTCACTGGTAGCATAGGTTACAGAAGCACCATTATCTGTATGTGCGACTGCTGACTTCTTCCCTATCTTCTCCATAGTTCAACAAACGTCAGCCTTGACATCTACGTCTTTGTGGCTTGATGCTACATCAATATCAACGATACGTACATCTCCGGCGTTAAGCGGGGCTTTGCATTCTTCCCGTGCAACAAGTGTAAGAAGAAGCTTTACTCCACCCATCACCATACTCTCGTCAAAAATAATGGAATAGTTCTTGTCCCTGAACATTCTCAGACTACGCTTATAACTATCAAGACCACATTTTCCCAGCCATGTTTTGACTGTCGTGTATGCAGAAATCTTCTCGAAGCCCAAACACAGAATCTGGTTTATTACACCAACGACATCTATCACGCTTCTGTAGTCAATGTTGCAGAAGACATACAGACTCACGATAAGCTGTATCATCAGCTCATTGTATTTATGCCGTTTAACAACTTCTCTACAAGTGCGGACAGCTATTAAGACATCTAATGGAAGTCCATAATAGTCCCCTATATAACATACC
>CAZZNO010000137.1:0-7889 GCA_964655685.1 uncultured Prevotella sp. | reverse complement strand
ATAGCGAAACTTGAGAACATCAACGTTCCCGTCTATGTGGTCGCAAGCTATTCCAATGTCCTTCACACCGACGGCACATTCCGTGGATGGCGCAGCATAAGCAGCAAGGACAAGTGGCTTCGCATACACGACAATCTGGAGTGGCCGGACTACTACAATCCGAAGTATATCGAGGACCGCCGCCGCTTCTATGACCATTTCCTTAAGGGCATAGACAATGGTTGGGAGAAGACTCCGCGCGTGCGCTACACCCTTCACGATATGGAAGGCGGAAACAAGGTTGATCAGCCAGCTACAGAGTTTCCACCAGTCGGAACAGAGTATAAAAAGTTCTATATCAATGGCGCCACAAGACAACTGGACTCTGAGTCTCCTGCCACCGACACTCCAGCCGTATATGAGACCGAGGGCGGAGTATTCAACCGTGCATCATTTCATCTCACATTCGACCAAGACACATCTTTCATAGGCTATCCAAAGGTGAAGCTGTATGTCGAGGCTGACGGTGCAGACGATATGGACTTGTTCGTTTATGTCCAGAAACTCGACCGCCAGGGCACGCTCCGCTACCAGTACACTTTCCCTTGTCGTGATGCACGCTCGCTCGATATGCTTGAGCCAGCCGGTGGGCTCCTGAAATATGTCGGAGCATACGGTCGTCTGCGTGTAAGCCGCCGCCATATTGACAAAAAGTTATCAACCGACATAATCCCTGTACTAAGTGAGGATCGTGAGGAGAAGCTCTCAAAAGGTCAGATAGTCGAAGTGGAGATTCCATTGGCGCCAATAGGCATGACATTCTATAAAGGAGAAACCCTCCGTTTGCACATCTGCGGCGACAACCCCAATGGAGGTTATTACCCGAACACCTTCTACAAGCCCGACAACCACGGACGTCACATCATCCATTGCGGTGGCAAATACCAGAGCTATCTGCAAATAGGTTTGCTGAAGTAATTCTTTTCTGACAAAAATGGGTCTATAATGTTTTGAGAGGGTGGCAGAGGGTGTATCAAAAGTCACGAGTCCGGCGGGCGATGAACCCGGATGGAAAGACGATCCGTGGAGTGGAAAGATTGAAGACGGACAAGTTTGGGGACGCGGCAGTGCAGATATGAAAGGGGGCGTAACGGCAATGCTGTTTGCTTACAAATACTTGTCAAGACGCCATATCGGGAGTCATCACAGGACGATGTCCGCTGAGTTCTTCCACGGTATCCTGCAGTAGGAGGGCTGCTTCTGAATCTGGGTCTGAGAGATCTCCAGCATCTGCACCTTCCCAATGAAGCTTTGCTTCCGGGTAGTAGGACACAATTCTCCTGACGCGTCTATAAATTGATTTTGGGGCTACGCCTACAGGAATAACCGTTGATGCCGTGAAAGAACAATCAGGAGCTATCACACCATTAAGGCTTCCGCCGTTTATAGTACGAATGTCTGTTGTCGCTTTTCCAAGCTGGCATGCATGCTCCTTTCCTCTGAGCAATTCGTGCTGTCTGCCCCATTCCTTATCGGCAAGACGGTCGGAGAGTGTTTTAGGAAGACTCACCTTGATGTTTTCCAATTCGTCAAGTTCGTGGATAATGCTTGCGGCAATGTGGATTGCACTTTTTGACTCATTGGAATAACCGGCAATGGCACCACGTGTGGATACGCTCACATTGAACTGGGCGTATCCTTTTGACGAGAAACTGATGGCATTGGTACCGGAAGGCTCTGCCGACAGAACAAAATCTGCATTCATTTCTTCAGGAATATGTCTGAAAAGGTAGCCCGTACCTTGGCCCCACCCCGTCTCTTCATCAGAAACAAGCGTGATTGTAAGTCTGCCTGAAAGACAATCCTAGCCATCAGCGATTGCCGTTACTGGCGCTACAAAGGCATCCCTTCCTATTGGTTTGGTCCTGACAGCTTCAAATGCTCAGCTGCAAACGAGTCCGCATCACTTGACGAGATATATCTTGTCGCCGCGGTGCATGCGCTAACCGCGGCAAAGTATCTCATAGATAGTCATTATTAGACACTTTATCTTTAAACAAGATATTGTACGGTTCAACAACGACTTTCTTTATTCCATTGGTGTCATACCGATGTGTTTCTTGAAGAACTTGCAGAAGAAGGCGACTGTTGAAAATGACAATGCATCAGAAATCTGCGCAGCATAAAGGCGCACATACCGAAGGTAACGATATCCGTAATAGGTGTTGCAAACATAATGCCATCTACTCCGCCTATCTTCGTACAAATGACAAGCAATGGAACCATCAGTACAACCTGCTTGAAGAGAGACTCTGTGGCGGCCGCCTTAGCCTCGCCGACAGAAGGGAAGAAGGTGTTTATGCAGACGAACAAGCCGCAAAATATGCTTGTGGAGAAGTAAACGCGCATGTATTTCACAGCATAGTTCATAAGCAGTTCGTCACCACCAAACAGAGATATTATTGGCCGCGGGAATACTTCAAATATTACTGTGGCAACAACACCCATGATTATTGATATTGTCATGGTTGTCTTCAAAGTCTGACGCACACGTGCGTTGTTGCCAGCCCCATAGTTGACACCGTATATTGGTTGCCCTCCGCTGCTGGCTCCAAGAAGAAATGCGGAGAAAATTGTGAAGACCTTCGCCACGATGCCCGCAACTGCCAATGGTATATCACTACCGTAAACGGAATGCGCACCATAAGAGCGAAGCAGGTTGTTGCTGACCAATTGCACGAGGATTACCGATGCCTGGAAAATCATTGACGAGAATCCGAGTGCGAATATTCTCTTGAAAAGTGTCCAGCTCGGATGTAGGAAGTCGTGCAATGGCAAATGGACTGTATGGAATCCGTGAAGATAGGCGAGCGTCATTATTCCTGCAACAGACTGTGCTATGACCGTAGCCCATGCCGCACCGGCAATGCCAAGGTGGAAGGTGAAGATGAATATTGGGTCGAGGACTGTATTGATGACCGCACCGGTGATTTGGATAGTCATAGACTGTTTCGGGCTTCCATCACCACGAATGATATTGCTGCCGGCAAGCGCGAGCATCTGAAACGTGAATCCCAATGAAGTTATGCCGAGATAAGTGGTGGCATAGTCGTTTGTTTGTGGCGTAGCGCCAAAGACATACAGCAGAGGCTGCATGAAAAGCTGCACGACAATCGTAAACAGAACGCCACAAACTATGAGCATTGTTATTCCCGTTGTAACAAAGTGTCCGGCACGCTCCTTGTCGCCTTGCCCCATAGCGAGGTTAAAGTTCGACGCACAGCCCAACCCGATGGTAAGGGCAATCGCGTTTGCTATAGTAACAGCAGGGAATGCCACATTTGTAGCCGCATTGCCAAGATACCCCATGCCCTGACCGATAAAAATCTGGTCAATAATATTATAAAGTGAGCTTATGATATAAGCTATTATAGCCGGTATTGCGAACTGCCTTATCAACTGCGGTATCGGGTCTGTCAGTAAATCTGGTTCCTTCTTCATCCTCTTCCAATTTGAATTGCAAAGGTACTGCTACTTTACCGCATGTCCTTTATCAAATTGAAAGTGAAAATGTCCATAACTAAAGGAAAGAATTACTTTAGCATCCAGAAAATATTGTAGGATCCAGTGAATAGTCTTCATAAGAGGCAACTCCGCCATTACTGCTTTCAGGTACTACAATCTGTTTATCACAATATCACTATCGGCTCTGATATTATGTATCAGCGTACAACGCCCATACTTTACCACATTAGCTGTTCATCAAAGGTCTAATAATAATACTTTTCTTGCCATTCCCCCTTCTCAAAAAATATTAATCGCATAACTTAATTATTCCGTTACTTATATCTTTTGAAAATAAATGCAAATAAAAATTTGGTACCAAACAAAAAATATTAATTTTGTAGCGAAATAACTCATTTCGAACTAGTATAACCAAACAAATTGACATTAATATGAAGAAATCTATAGCGCTAATTCTTTTGTCTGCTTTTACACTTGTGGCTTTGGCTGTCAATAATCCTGTAGATTATGTCAGTACATTGGTGGGCACAGAGTCTACACTTGCACTATCTTCGGGTAACACCTATCCAGCTATAGCACGGCCATGGGGCATGAACTTCTGGACTCCCCAAACAGGCAAGATGGGCGATGGATGGGTTTACACATATACTGCCAATAAGATTCGTGGCATCAAACAGACCCACCAGCCCAGTCCATGGATGAACGACTACGGACAATTCTCCATCATGGCTACAACTGGCAAACCGGTCTTTGACGAAGACCTGCGTGCATCATGGTTTTCGCACAAGGCCGAGAAGGCAACGCCATATTATTATAGTGTCTATCTTGCCGACTATAACATTACGGCTGAGATGTCGCCTACAGAAAGAGCCTGCATTTTCCGCTTTACAATGCCGGAGACCAAGGAAGCAAACATCGTCGTTGATGCCTTCGACAAGGGGTCTGCAATCAATATTGACAAGGCAAAGCGAACGATAACGGGATATACGGTCAGGAACAGTGGCGGGGTACCCGACAATTTCCGCAATTATTTCGTGATGACTTTCGACCACGACTTCACGGTCAGCTATGAAAATCATGGCGAGCATAGTGGAGCCATTATCACGTTTGATACTAAGCGTGGCGAGCAAATCTGTGTGCGGGTTGCATCATCCTTTATAAGCTACGAGCAGGCATGGCAGAACCTCAAGGAAATAGGCGATAAAAGCCTTGAGACCGTCAAGGCAGAAGGCCAAAAAGCTTGGAACGATGTCCTCGGGCGTATTGAGGTCAACGACGACAACGTCGACCACCTACGCACATTCTATTCCTGCCTTTATCGTTCCACACTTTTTCCACGTAAGTTTTATGAAATCGCGGCTTCCGGCGACACCGTCCACTACAGTCCCTACAATGGAAAGATATTACCGGGCACAATGTTTACGGACACTGGTTTCTGGGATACTTTCCGTGCCCTAATGCCGCTGGTGAACCTCATATATCCATCCATTGCAAGTCAGATACAGCAAGGACTGGTAAATGCGTACAAGGAAAGCGGCTTCCTGCCGGAATGGGCTAGCCCCGGGCATCGTGATTGCATGATAGGCAACAACTCAGCAAGTGTAGTCGCTGACGCTTACATAAAGGGAATCCGTGGCTATGATGTTGAGACTCTGTGGAAGGCCGTATGCCACGATGCTCATGCAGTGCATCCGCAAATAAAGAGTACCGGCAGACTGGGTTGGGAATATTACGACAAGCTAGGTTATGTGCCTTGCGATGTAGGCATCAACGAGAGCGCGGCACGAACATTGGAATACGCTTACGACGATTGGTGCATCTACCAGCTCGGTAGAGCTTTAGGAAAGAAGAAAAAAGAGACAGAGCCTTATTACAACAGTAGTTTCAACTACCGCAATCTCTTCAGCAACGAGTTTAACCTTATGCGTGGCCGTCAGAGTGATGGCACATGGCAGACTCCCTATAACCCGTTCAAATGGGGCGACGTATTCACCGAAGGAAATGGCTGGCACTATACATGGTCGGTCTTCCATCGTCCTGACGATTTGAAACAGCTTATGGGAGGCGATAAAGCATTCGTGGGAATGCTCGATTCTGTATTCAATCTGCCTCCAATCTTTGACGATAGCTACTATGGGCAAGTCATTCATGAAATTCGTGAGATGCAGATTATGAATATGGGCAACTATGCGCATGGCAACCAGCCTATCCAACACATGATTTACCTTTACGACTGGACTAGGCAACCTCAGAAGGCACAATATTGGATTCGTGAAGTCATGGACCACCTATATAACGCCAATCCGGACGGATACTGTGGTGATGAGGACAATGGTCAGACCTCTGCCTGGTATATATTCTCGGCAATGGGGTTCTACCCTGTCTGCCCTGGCAGTACTCAGTATGCTATCGGCACTCCTTACTTCCGTGAGGTAAAATTGCATTTAGAGAATGGCAAAACCACTACTATCACTTCTGATAATCCTGCAAAACGCTTTATCAGTTCCAAGACTATAAACGGCATGATCGACGATAGCAACTTCCTCGAACACTCTACACTCACAAGTGGCAGCAACATTGCATTCAATATGAAGTAAATAAAAAGTGAAGGAAAAATCTTTCTGATGCTCCAGCAATAAATGTTCAGAATATTATCCTTCTGTAAAACAAAAACATTGAAAAAGGCAACCTCTGATACTGAGAGATTGCCTTTTATTCTTACTCATGTAACCGGCTGAAATAGGTTATAACCTCTTCCCAAGTCTTGAACTCGTCGCTGCCAAGTTGAATGGTCGTAGAAAGCATCCCGTCAACTGGGTGCATGTCGATGTAAAAGTCGCCGTAAAGGAGTTGCTTTTGATTTGTATAGACGACACGGTCATGCGCCGGAGTTGAGAGATACTTCTCTATCCACGAAGCCGAGTTGGAATAGGAGTCGTGGTCGTTGGTCGGCGATGGCACGACGATATAGACTTGATATTGCTCAATGAGATATTCGAAAGCCTTCTGAAGACTGGGCTTAGGCTCATTGTTCCAAACATCTTCTGATGTCTCAGAGTTCTCAGTAAGGCAACTGCTGTCGATAAAGACTATCTGCCGCTCACGCTCTTCCTGCTTGTCATCAATCCAACGGATGACAGGCACGATGCCTCTTAGGAAAGTGTTGTCGTCCAAGCGGTGGCCGCCGTGGAAGAATGCAGCCTGTTGATAATGGTTGGTGAATGAATCCCAATCGGCTGCATAGTTATCCTCATCGCCGAACAATCCCCACACACGACCTTTCTCCTTTGCCTTGTCAGTTTCAGACATTGCTTCTAAGACAGCGAAGTTCTGCTCGTTCATCTCCTTGTATTCCTTCTCCAAGGCTTTGGTTACCAAGAACTCCGTCTCGCCGTCCTTTCGCGGATTCTGCCAAGTCTGCTTACCGGTGAGTCCGTAGTCCTTCATCGTCTGAGCCATGCCGAAAGCAGGATTGACAAGTATTCGGTCATAGCCATAGAGCATCTCCGTGTACATCGCCCCCATTGACGTACCGATTATCAAGTCTGGCTTTTCATGTTCAGCCTTCTCTCTCAGCATTGTCATCGCCTCAGAGGGATGCAGTGGAATGTCGTAAGCCACGACTTCCGCATTAGGAAATGTTTGTTTGATAAATTTCACGGTACCCGACGATGCTGCCGAGCCGAATCCGTGGTTATACATTATCTTTTTACCCTTCATCAATTCAGGGTACTGCTTTATATATTGATTTTCCATTTTAATTATTTCCTTTATCTGGCGGATTATCGTACCCACCACACGTGTCAACGCCTGTAGCGTCGGCAAGATGTTCTAATTGTTCTACTTCGGCATCAGTAAGCCGTACTTCCGCTGCCTCGCCTGCCTCAATGGCGTGGCTAACCTTTG
Organism: uncultured Prevotella sp.; assembly: GCA_964655685.1. GTDB lineage: Bacteria > Bacteroidota > Bacteroidia > Bacteroidales > Bacteroidaceae > Prevotella. Next base: position 479 of record CAZZNO010000137.1, on the reverse strand, counting down.
TCGCTCCTACGAGAGGAATGGCTCCAATGGTCGACGCCCATGCCGTCGCGACTTGCGCCGTGCTTATTCCATGTCTTTCTCCAATCTCCTTCATCCCATCTGTGAGAGACGAAAGTTTGTCAAGGACAGGATTGAGTTTTTTCCCACGGAAACTGTCGGCAGGCAATGGATTATTGGCGTTATACTTTCCCGACAACGCGCCTTGCTCCAACACCATAAATGCCCAAAACTCAATGCCGTTCTGCTTGCAATAGTCGAGCATTCCGTTCTTGATATTCTCACGGTAGAGCAGGGATGTATGAACCTGCACGGCGCTGAGTTTATACCCGCCTTCTGTAAGAATCTCGTTTGCCCGCCTCACCTCTGCAAGGGTGTGGTTGCAGACTCCCACACGGCGAATTTTGCCCGATTTGAGCAAAGGTATCAACATCGGAGTCCATTTCTCAACATCGTCATCATTGTGAATCCAATATATGTCG
>CAZZNO010000136.1:0-7903 GCA_964655685.1 uncultured Prevotella sp. | reverse complement strand
CGAGGAAGGCAGGATATTGAATGCGGCACAGCGCCACGAAGTGCCTGACCGAAACGCCAAGTATGCCGGCGAGCCAATCAAGAGCGTGGGCTGCCGCATGCCACAGTCGCTATATGCAAGAATGTTGACATACAAAGCGCTCAACGACTCGCAGCTGAACCGCATCACCTTGAACGACATTATAATCGATGCCGTGGAGAAATTCATGGACGAGAACGGGTAGAAAGATTTTTTACACAACATGAATAATTCTCGCGAAACAAATGAGGCATGAAAAATCTCATTATCTCATTAAGCTCCCTCACACATTCACGGAGAATAGATACATTATTAATTATTATATATAATAAGGTTCGTGAAGGAAAAATTCCGCAAGTCTGACAGACCTTAATGAGATAATGAGATTTGAGATAATGAGATTTTTGGTGCACAATAATTCCATGTTCTATCTTTTGTTTTGTCACTAAGAGCCATTCACGTACGTTTAATTAAGTCTCTTATAGCTAACCATTTACAAGTCTATCCTATAACTTGTTGTTCCACACCACCCATTTCCCATTGCTTTTCGGCTAACTCCCCATAACTTTGCGGCAAGAAAACAGCGAACCCAATATATACCTTACGGAATCACCACAAAATCGCTTCTTGACTTGCTGACACACTAAAAATCTTCTAGCATACACCCGAACAAGCAGCCATCCTGACGAACCGCCACACAGAAGCTCACGCAAGCAGGATGCCTGCCAGCACCATCAGCCCCTCGTCTTCGACAAGCGGGCGTAACCGCTCCAGCAGGCGAGCCTTACGCTTCTTCACGCCGCTGAGCGACAGCCCGAGCCTCGCGGCAATATCCTGTCCCGACAGTCCCTCTTGGAAAACCAGCCGCGCCATCTCTCGTAACTCGGGCGGCAGTTGCTCCAGAGCGAAGGCGAGCCTCTCAAGCGTCTCCTGTCTCACAAGCTCCAGCGAGCAGTCGTCTTCCACGTCTCCCTGGTCGGCGGATAGATAGCGGTCGCGACTGCGGTCCTTGCGGAGAAACGACACGGCGTTGTTGTGGACACAACGGTAGAGAAACTGCTTCAGATGGGCGGCAGAGCGCATCTCGCCGCGTTTGCCATAGGTCTCGAACACGGCATCCTGCACACAGTCTTCCGCCAAATAGGAAAGTCCCCGCCCAAGCAAGCGCTCGGCATAGACAATTAGCGCAGCGTAAGCATCCCTATAGAAAGCCTTTATGCGACCCTCCATAAACTGCGAATAAACATCAAGCTGGCGTTGCTCAAAGTTGTCCATAGTGCAAAATTAATGATTTTTGTTTTACAAACAAAATATTTTTACCCGAACGAGCGAAAACAAGTAGACAATTTAACACAAAACCTCCATATCCAAAAAATCCATCTTCCGCAAGGTACTTTTCCGCAGCTTTTGCGTTAAAGGATACAAAAGGAACGAAAAATATGGATAAAAGCCAACGCATATCAAGGCTCATAGCCGCCAGCCTGCTTGGACAGCTGTCCTCCGAAGGCAAGATTGAGCTCGACGCATGGCTCTCTGCTGACGAGAGCCACCGCCGCCTCTACGACGAGATAGCCAACAGCGGCAACATCGGCCGCGAGCTCAGCCGCATGGACAGCGTAGACCGCAGCACCGCCATGCATAGCATGACTCGCCGCCTCAACGTCTCGCGCCGCCCCGCCCACATGCTCAGATGGCTCTCGGCAGCCGCCGCGCTACTCATAGCAGCCGTCGTGGCCACGTTCGTCTACTTCGGCAATGCCGACAGCGACACCATAGCCACCATACAGCCCTCGCAAATAAGCCACGGCTCCACATGCGCCTTCGTCTATTTGGACAACGGCCAACGCATAACCCTCGGCAACGACATCAACGCCGACCGCCAAGCTCTGACCAGTATCGGCAAGAGCCACTACGAAGGCACCATCACCATGCGTACGCCGCGTGGAGGCGAGTTCGCCATGACCCTGCCCGACAGCACCGAGGTTTGGCTCAACGCCGAGAGTTCCATCTCCTACCCCACGACGTTCAACCCCCAGCTCCGCAAGGTTGCCGTCACGGGCGAAGCCTACTTCAAGGTGAGGCACAGCTCGAGCTGGCCGTTCGAAGTGGAAGTAGGAGGGCAGACGGCAAGGGTGCTCGGCACCGAGTTCAACATCAATGCCTACGACAAGGCAAACATCCTGACTACACTGTTCAGCGGCAGCCTTGCCGTGAGCGCCACAGGCGACAAACAAGGCTTCGTGCTCTCGCCAGGCGAGACTGCCAACTTCAACACCTCCACAGCCACGTTCGCCGGCGTAGATGCCGACACGGCAGCCGTGAGAGGCTGGCTGCACGGCAGGTTCGTATTCGAGAACCAACCACTCGGCAACATCATGAGAGAGCTCAGCCGATGGTACGACTTCAGCTACCGCTTCACCGACCGCTCACTCGCCTCTACCATATTCATGGGCAGCGTGCCGCGCTACGGCGACTTCCGCGAAGTGCTCGCCATACTCGAAAAGAGCGGTGGCATACGCTTCACGCAGAAAGGCAAAGAAGTGGTCATAGGGAAATAAAGAACCGAAACTAAACATCATTTTCCCGTCCAAAGCCAAGAGATTTTTAAAAAATTATACGAAACCGCTTATGAAAAGAAAAGAGAGATTTTTCATCGCAGCCGCCCTCGCCCTGCTGCTCACGCTGTTGCCCGCGCCCCTCTCGGCACAGAGCTACACCATGAGCTACCACGATGAACCCATCACGCAAGTGCTGCGCGACCTGAAAAAACGTACGGGCTACGAATTTGTCTACCAGAAGCAGCTCCTCGACGACGTGCCCTCCATCACCTGCAAGTGCAAGAACCTTTCGCTCAACAATGCGCTCAACATGATTTTGCGCGAATGCGCCGGACTCGACTATGAAATCGTGGGCGAGACCATCGTGCTGAAGCCCCGTGGAGCCAACCTCGAAATGCCACAGCTGCGCAGTGAGCGGCAGGCAGTGAACGGTGTCATTGTGGACGAGCAAGGGCAGCCGCTGGCATACGCCACGGTCAAGATAAAAGGGTCCAACACTGGCACCACCACCGACGAGAACGGACGCTTCCGCCTCTGGGTCACCGCACCAAGGGTAACGCTCGAAGTGTCCTACCTCGGCTACAACAACCAGCAGAAAACCATTTCCGCCCCCTACAGCCAAGAGCACAAGTTCGTGATGCACGAGGACCACAAGAGCCTCGACGAGGTGGTGGTGACCGGCTACCAAGTCCTCGACAAGCGTTCGCTCACCTCAGCCGTCACCTCAGTCAAGATGGAAGATCTTGAGCGCACCGACTTCAACAGCCTCGACCAGATGCTTCTCGGCAAGGTGCCCGACCTGCTCGTAAGCAACAACTCGTTTGAAGTTGGCGTAGCCCCGAAGATACGCATCCGCGGCACATCCACCCTCGTGGGCAACCGCGAACCGTTGTGGGTGGTCGACGGCATCGTGGTCCACGACCCAGTGAGCATAGCTCCTGAGGAGCTCAACGACCCCGACTTCGTCAACCGCGTGGGCAACGCCATAGCCGGCCTCAACCCACAGGACATTGAGCGCATCGACGTGCTGAAAGACGCCGCTGCCACAGCCATCTACGGCACTCAGGCTGCCAACGGCGTGATAGTGGTCACTACCAAGCGCGGCTATGAGGGCAAGCCTGTCGTCAGCTACAGCATGTCGGCAAACATGAAGCTCCGCCCATACTACAGCGACCGCTCGGTCAACATGATGAACTCAAAAGAGCGCGTACAATTCTCGCGCGAGCTCTACCAAGACCACTATACCTACCCCGTCAACATGTCCACCGTAGGCTATGAAAAAGCCCTCGACGACCTCTACTCTGGCAAGGCAAGCTTCACCGAATTCCAACAAGAGGTGGCGGCAGCAGAAACGCAGAATACCGACTGGTTCGACGTGCTGACGCAAAACTCGCTCTCCATGCAGCACACAGCCTCAATAAGCGGTGGCTCCAACAAAAGCCGCTACTACGCATCGCTCGGCTACAACAACGAGAACGACGTGGTGAAAGTGAACGGCAATGAGCGCTACACATTCTCTATGAACATCGACAACACCTTTTCAAAGCTCTTGAAAGCTTCGTTCACCTTCAACGGCTACCACACCAACCGCAGCTACTATCAAGACGAGATAGCCCCGCTCAACTACGCTTACACCACATCGCGCGTCATACCCGTCTACAACACCGATGGACAGTATTACTACTACAACCGTGAGCGCAGCAACGACTACACCTACCGCTACAACATCCTCAACGAGCTTGACAACAGCTACAACCGCCAGAAAGTCAACTCCATGACTTTCAGCTCCAACCTCCAGTTCACCTTCACCGACTGGCTGAAGGCAAACGCCATACTTTCGGTAACCTACCAGGACACAGACCAGGAAAACTGGTGGGGCGAAAAGAGCTACCACATAGCTAAGCTGCGCAGCAGCAACTACGGCGAAGCCATACGCCGCCCTGAGGAGTCGACGGCACCCGTCGGAGGCGAGCTCAACCGTACCTCCACCACCAACCGTAGCTACACAGGCCGCCTGCAAGTGGATGCAAACAAGTTCTTCGGCACCGACGATCACCACAACGTCTATGCCACATTCGGACTTGAGATAAACTCCAACAAGTACCGCAGCTACGCCACCTCGCAACGCGGCTACTTCCGCGACCGCGGCGAAACCTTCGTCAGCGACATCGACAAGAACCTATACCCTGCCTACGCCACGTGGGTGCTCAGCAACGTGCCCACGCTCACAGACAACCTCACCAACAGCATGTCCGCCTACCTCTCCATGACCTACGCCTACCATGACCAATTCCGCGTGAACGTCAATGGGCGCATAGACGGCAGCAACAAGTTCGGCGACCGCAGCAACGACAAGTTCCTGCCCATCTGGTCAGTATCAGGCAGCTACAATCTCGGCCACTGGATAAAGGCAAAGTGGATAGACTTCATGTCGCTGAAAGCCTCCTACGGCTTCCAGGGCAACATGCTCGACACCGAAAGCCCCATCATGACCATACGTAAGGGTACCATGAGCACCTACTACAACCAGAATACCTCAACCATCGTCAACCATCCCAACCCAGACCTCAAATGGGAGAAAACCCACTCGGTGAATCTCGGACTTGAGACCAGCCTGTTCAACGACCGCCTTGCCATAGAGTTTTCTGCCTACTGGAAGAAGACCACCAACGCCTTCATGAACAAGAGCATCTCCACCATAAACGGTACAGGCAGCTATGTCATTAACGGCGGCGACATCACCAACAAAGGCTACAGCTTCGACATCACGGCAACGCCCATACGCAACAAGGACTTCCGCTGGTCGCTCTCTACGTCAATCTCCAAGGTCATCAACACCCTCGACTCGCGCCCCGACGCACAGACCTACACCCTTGAGGAGTTCCTCAACGGCACCGCCTTGGTCAAAGGCAAGAGCGTCAACACCTTCTACAGCTACCGCTTCATCGGGCTGAGCCCAATAGACGGAGGCCCGCTCATCGACGACTACCGCGACAATCAGGAAGCCCTGCGCGGTCTCAGCCTCTACGACACCTACACCAAAGTACTCTCTGCCTCAGGCAAACGTGATGCCGACATACAAGGCTCGCTCACCAACACCTTCCGCTACAAGCAGTGGCGCGCATCGGCGGTCTTCACCTACAGTTTCGGAGCCAAGACCCGCCTCTTTGCCATGTATGGCAGCCAAGCACAGGGAGGCTACGGCGAAACCATCTACTCGGAAAAGAACTACAGCCGCGACTACATGAAGCGATGGCAGAAACCAGGCGACGAGAAATACACAAACCTGCCAGCAATCATTTCCAGCAACGACCCCGCATCTATGAAATACTCAAGTGGATGGACAGGGCGCAGCAACACTGACGAGATACAGGACCTCGGCGACAGCTATTGGGAGATGTACGACTACTCCGACATACGCGTCGTGAGCGCCGACTACGTAAAGCTGTCAAACCTCTCACTGACCTACGAGTTCCCATACAGCCTGCTTGACAAGATGCGCCTTACGCGCCTCGCCATCACCGCCTCTGCCTACAACCTGTTCACCATCTGCGACAGCAAGCTGAAAGGGCAAACACCCACGCAGGGAGGCTTCTCAACCATACAGCTCTCCGACCGCCCAAGTTTCTCACTCGGGCTGAACGTACAATTCTAAAAGGTTAAGACATAAAATACTACGCAAAAACATGAAAATACGAAATATAATAATGCTCGGTGCCGCTGCCCTTACGTTAGCTTCCTGCTCCTCCGACTTTCTTGAGGAATACTCGCAGGACCTGAGCCGACCAACCACTGCCACCGATCTTGAGGAGCTGCTCATGGGCGACTGCCTCATGCCATTGGGATACATAGGCATCGACAACTCTATGTTGAACACTGAGAACGAAAACTACGCCGTGCTCCACTTCATGGGTGACGAGCTGCAAGAAAACATCTCCGTCGAAGGCCGCCCCGCACCCGAGACAACCTCGCAAAACTACTTCCCCTTCTTCACATGGCAGAAAAACACCTACGTCGACTATCAAGACCGTGCCTCCTACACCTCGCGCGAGGCAAAGTACTGGGACCTTGCCTATGAGAAGATTGACCATTGCAATATGATTATAGGGCAAGCCGACGAGATGAACTTCAACAGCGACGACGACCGTCTGCTCGCACAGCACGTCAAGGGCGAGTGCCACTATCTGCGCGCCAGCTACTACCTCATGCTCGTAAATCTCTACGGCAAACCCTACACTCCCTCAACGGCATCGCAAAACCCAGGAGTGCCAATAAAGACCACACCCTACATCGAGGACAAAGCCTACAGCCGCGCATCCGTGGCTGAGTGCTACCGGCAAATCGTAAGCGACCTCACGGCAGCCGAACAGGAGCTTGCCGACGTTACCACGGCAGAAAGCATCTACCACGTGAGCCTCACCGCCGTCTACATTCTCCGCAGCCGCGTGGCACTCTACATGCAAGACTGGGACACAGCCCGCCACTATGCCACGCTTGCTTTGGAGAAAAACTCACAGCTGCAAAACATGGTAGGCTGGAGCTCTGACAACTACCCCATAAGCTCCTCAAACCCCGAGGTGATCTACAGCAACGGAGCATCATGCTTCGGCAATCTCATCTACCTGTACCCGGGGCGCAGAAGCAGCAGCTACAGCACCTATTCGCCAGTATTCGAAGCTTCTGACCACCTCGTCTCGCTGTTCGAGCAAGGCGACGGGCGGCGAAACGGATATATCACCAACCAAGACGACCCCACCTATCACCGATGGTCATATCACAAGATTGACAACTCGCGAGCCAATCTCGGCACATACAAGACCGTGAGCGACGTATTCTCATTGCGCACCGCCGAAGCCTACCTCAATCTCGCAGAAGCCGACGCACAGCTCGGCAATGACCAAGAGGCAAACGAATACCTCAACCGCCTTCGCCGCACACGCATAGCCAATGCCGCTACCATCAACCTCTCAGGTTCTGGCCTTATAACCGCCATACGCGAGGAGCGCGAAAGGGAGCTTTGCTTCGAAGGCCACCGTTGGTTCGACCTCCGTCGATACATGGTAGACGCCCGCCACCCGTTCACCAAAACAATAGAGCATACGTTCACCGCTTACGCCTACGATTCTTATAATTACTCATATAACAAGCAATTCACACGCTACTACCGCCTGGAGCAAAACGACGAAGCCTACACGCTCAACATACCAAAGAATGTACGCGACTTTCAAAACTCCATTGGCAGCAATGAGCGTCCCGACCGCCAGCCATACAACGTAGTGCTTGGCGAAAGCGGTGGCGATGACGAAGATGGCTACGACAATTAAGAT
>CAZZNO010000135.1:0-8023 GCA_964655685.1 uncultured Prevotella sp. | reverse complement strand
GCTTCGAGGATGAGTGGGGGTTATGAGTGCGGCGAGCCCGCTGGGCTCATTTTGAAACACCCCCGTTAGTCAAGCGGAGAGCCCTCCAGGCTCTATAGACTATTTTTGAAACACCCTCGCTATCGCGTTGTAATGCCTTCAAACTCTGGTAAAATGCTTTTACCTTCTCTTGCTCAAGGCTTCCATGCCGCCCTTTATGCCCTTTATGCTGGCAAAGCCAAAGCTGCGCGTTGCCGATGCCCTCGTTAGCTTCTTTGCCTCGTTGTTCTGCACAGGCTTAAGGTTTATGTAGATCATGTCCTTGTTGTTGGTGCCGAGCATATATCCCTCAAACAATTCGTTCTCCACAAGCTGGAAACCGCGGTAGCCTGCCGAAATGTCCATTACAAACGTAGAGTTGCTCGACGTGAGATAGTGTATGTGTATGTCGCCCGTCTTCTCGTCGATGTACCAGTTGAATTTCAAAGTCTGCTGGTCGTCCACCTGGTTGTTGCTGTTCAAGGTATAGTCGACCTCGGTTCCCGTTCCCTTAATGGCATTTCTGTTGTTGCGCACGAAGGTCATGTTGGCGTAGAATTTGTCCACATTGCCATTGTCGCCATTGGTGTAAGACATGGTGCCGTCCCATTCTCCTTCAAGCACCTCAGCCTCGTCGAGCACCGTGTTTCCTTGGTTGTCGTCGTCGCCGCCATTGTAATAGCCGCCGTTGTTCCAGGTGTTGTCATTCCAACCCCAGCCACCATTGTCGTAGCCCCACCACCACGGGCCGTCGTCGCCGTACTCGTCATAATACCAAGGCTCGTCCCAAGGGTCATCGTCGCAACTGGTCAAAAGTGCAGGCGCAGCCATTATCAGCGCCACTGCCATCATAAACTTGAAGTTTTTCATAGTCGTATGTCTTTTTTTATTTTCTGTCGCAAAGTTAAGCAAACTATTGTTTACAGCCAAGATAATTTTCCTATTCCGCAGAGGATTTTCCCTATTCATGCAAGGGAAAACCGCCAACTGCTTAAAAAAACAAAATTATCTCTGACAAAGTTGCCAAATGGCATCTTTTTTGTATTTTTGCAACCGCAAACCATTCAATCACATTAAAAAGGACAAAAATCAAAAATGAGAACTGTTTATGAATTCTCAGTGAAAGACCGCAAAGGCAACGAGGTTTCGCTGAAAGAGTATGCCAACGAAGTATTGCTCATTGTAAACACTGCCACCAAATGTGGTTTCACTCCACAATATGAGGAGCTTGAGAATCTCTATAAGAAATACCATTCGCAAGGTTTCGAAATCCTCGACTTCCCTTGCAACCAGTTCGGGCAGCAGGCTCCGGGCACCGACGAGAGCATACACAACTTCTGCAAGCTCACCTACGGCACCGACTTTCCGCAGTTTAAGAAGATTAAGGTAAACGGCAACGACGCCGACCCTCTCTATAAGTTCCTGAAAGAGCAAAAGGGCTTTGCCGGATGGGACGAAAGCCACCCCATCTACCCCATTCTCGACAAGATGCTCTCCGAGGCGGATCCTCACTACAAAGAAAACCCTGACATCAAGTGGAATTTCACCAAGTTCCTCATCAATAAGAAGGGACAAGTGGTGAAACGCTACGAGCCGACGGAGAAAATAGAAAACATTGCCAAAGACATAGAGGAGTTGCTATAAAGCATAAAGAATTTGCTATAAAGACATAGAGGACTTGTTATAAATATGGAACACACAAAATGCCTTATCATCGGCAGCGGCCCTGCGGGCTACACTGCTGCCATATATGCCGGACGTGCCAACTTGCAGCCTGTGGAATATTGCGGGCTTCAGACGGGCGGACAGCTTACGCAGACAACAGTGGTGGAAAACTTCCCCGGCTATCCCGATGGCGTTGACGCCAACCAAATGATGATGGAGATACGCCAACAGGCAGAAAAGTTCGGCGCTGACATACGCGACGGAATTGTGACTGACGTGGACTTGTCGAAAAAGCCATACGTCGTGACCATCGACAATGGCGACAAGCTGGAGGCTGACACCATAATCATAGCCACAGGCGCGTCGGCTAAGTATCTCGGACTTGCCGACGAGCAGAAATACAACGGCCAGGGCGTGTCAGCCTGCGCCACATGCGACGGCTTCTTCTATCGCAAGAAGGTAGTGGCAGTGGTTGGCGGCGGTGACACCGCCTGCGAGGAAGCAGTCTACCTTGCCGGACTTGCCAAGAAAGTCTATATGATTGTCCGCAAGCCATACCTCCGCGCTACAGACATCATGAAGAAGCGCGTGGAAAACAATCCGAAGATTGAAATCCTCTACGAGACCAACACCCTCGGTCTCTATGGCGACAACGGCGTAGAGGGAGCGCATCTTGTATGGCGCAAAGGCGAGCCCGACGAGAAGAAGTACGACCTGCCTATCGACGGTTTCTTCCTTGCCATCGGGCACAAGCCCAACACCGATATTTTCCGTGGCAAGATAGACATGGACGACACCGGATACATCATCACTAAAGGCAATTCGCCCCGCACCAATGTGGAAGGCGTGTTTGCCGCAGGCGACTGCGCCGACCCCACCTACAGGCAGGCAATAGTTGCTGCCGGAAGCGGAGCAAAAGCCGCCATCGAGGCTGAAAAATACATCAACCAATAAGCGTTAATAGGTTAGCCCTTGGCTTCTTTCCCCCACGGAAATGGTCAAGGGCATTTTTATTTTCATTTTTTTGCCGTTTCCTTTGTGGCTTCCAATCTTTTTGTGTATTTTTGCCTCTATAAACCAAAAAAACGGAAGCCGATGAAGCGAAAGTATTATTTTCTTCCACTTTTTATCACAGCGTTCACGCCGATGCATGCCCAGGTGCAGCAGATGGTAAATACTATAGACAGCATCGCAAAGAAAGAAAACGCCATCGGGACAAGCTCTGTAGACGTGGTCACCGAAGACCGCATGAACAAAGGCCTTGTCACCAACGCCCTGTCGGCACTCAACGGCCAGTCGGCAGGCGTGAACATCAGCAATGGCGAAGACCGCATGGCGCAGCTGTCATCGGTACGCGTCCGCGGAACAACTTCGCTCACCGGCGGCAACGACCCGCTCATTATCATAGACGGTGTCTATTCTGATCTCGCTACCCTTTCAACCATCTATCCTGCCGACATCGAGAGCTTCGCCATCCTGAGGAATGCTGCCGAGACAGCCCAATACGGCTCACGCGGAGCATCGGGCGTCATTGAGGTTACTACCAAAAAGGGCAGCGGCGCGGCTTTCCATATCTCCTACGACGGCAGCTTCGGCTTTGAGTCTATCTATAAGAACATAGAAATGCTCAATGCCCGACAATACATTGCCACGGCACAACAGATGGGCGTGAGCTACAAAGACTTCGGCTCAGACACCAACTTCCGCGACGCCATAACGCGCACCGGATATGTGCAAAACCACCACGTTGCCTTCAGCGGAGGCGGCGCAAACTCCAGCTACCGCGCTTCACTGGCTTTCATGGACCACAACACCGTGCTCGACATGAAGGGACAAAACAACTTCGTGGCGAAGCTCGACATTTCGCAAAAGGCTTTCGACAACCACCTGAGCATCGACTTTGGCGTATTCGGCTCATCACAGAAGACGGAAGGCATCTTCGACGAGCAGATTCTTTTTTACTCTGCCGCAGCACAAAACCCGACAATCGGAAGGGACGAAAGGACAAAGAACGGCACCGCATCGGAGATTAATCCGCCCCGCACAATCCTCAGCGAGAAGAACGATACGAAGAACATGAACTTCGACACTCATCTCAACATGACCTTCACGTTGCCCTACGACATCACCCTCACGGCTCGCGGCTCCTACGCTTTCAACAACACCGAGAACGGGCAGTTCTGCCCAACGTGGGTCTGGGCACAGGGACAGGCATACCGCGGACAGCATAAAAGCGAAGACTGGCTCGCCAACGTGACCGTAGACTGGAAACACACATGGGGCATCCACGACATTGGAGCCCAGCTTCTCGGCGAATATCAAAAGAGCCGCCGGACAGGCTTCTGGACTCTTGTGAAGGGCTTCACTACCAACGAGTTCGGCTACAACAACCTTGCCGCAGCCTCTCTCCGCCCATACGGCGGCACAGGCTCCGACTATGCCGACCCTTCTCTCGGCTCTTTCATGGCAAACGCCACATACACACTGCTAAAACGCTACAGCTTGTCAGCCACGCTGCGCGCCGACGGCTCATCCATGATAGCCGAGGACAATCGCTGGGGCGTGTTCCCGTCGGTGTCGGCTAACTGGGACGTAATGCAAGAGCCATTCATGCAGTCGCTCAAACCCACGATAAGCATGCTGAAGGTGCGCACGGGCTATGGCGTGACCGGAAACCTCGGAGCCATAACCTCCTATACATATCTCAACACCGTGGAGCCGGTAGGCGTAGTGCCAATAAACGGCGCGCCAACCATAACGCTCGGCTCGCTGAGCAACTCTAATCCCGACCTGAAATGGGAAAAGCGCTCCACGTTTAACATAGGTGCCGACTACGGAATGTTCAACAACCGCCTACTGCTTACCATCGAATATTATTATTCCAAGACCACGGACATGCTCTATCAGTATGACGTGCCCATGCCCCCGTTCGCCTTCGACAAGCTCCTGGCAAACATCGGCTCCATGCAGAACAGCGGCGTAGAGCTGGGACTGGGCGTCACGCCGCTGCAAAAGCGTGACATGGAGCTCAACGTAAACGTGAACATTTCGTGGCAGAAGAACAAGCTGCTGTCGCTCAGCGGCTACTACCAGGGCTATTATCTCTCTGCATCAGACATTACGGCGATAGGCGGACTGAACGGCGCGGGACAACACGGCGGCAACGCCAACGTGCTCTACCAGATAGTGGGGCAGCCGCTCGGCGTCTTCTACCTGCCCCACTGCAAAGGCATCATCGACCGTGGCAACGGATACATGATGTATGACATTGAAGACCTTAACAACGACGGCACCATCGACCTCAGCGACAACGGAGGCGACCGACGCATTTGCGGACAAGCCACGCCAAAGATGACGCTCGGCTCAAACATCAGTTTCCGCTACAAGGACTTCGACATCTCGCTGCAAATGAACGGCGCCTTCGGCCACAAGATTTTCAACGGCACATCGCTCGCCTATCTCAACATGTCCAGCTTCCCCGACTACAACGTCATGAAGGACGCGCCCAAGCGTAAAATCGTCGACCAAAACGTTTCCGACTATTGGCTCGAGAGCGGCGACTATCTCAACTTCGACTATCTCACCATCGGTTGGAACGTGCCCGTCAAGAGCCGCTATGTCTCCGCCCTGCGCATATCGGCGTCGGTCAACAACCTCGCCACCATCACTGGCTACAGCGGGCTCACGCCTATGATAAACAACTACATCGTCTCCTCCACCCTCGGCATCGACGACAAACGCTCCTACCCATGCTTCCGCACTTGGTCAATGGGCGTGAGCATACAGTTCTAAAGGGGCTTTACCGTGGGTGCCGCAAAAGGCTTCACGAACCAAAGCATCAAAAGCATAAAACGAAGACAACAATATAAAAGGCAATGAAAAAAGCGCGCAATATATCACGACATCATGAACCCTTGTGCCCGGGGAGGCTCTCAAGCTGCTGCCTGCTCTCCGCCTTCCTGTTCCTTTTCTCCCTCGCCTCCTGCATCTCCGAGCATCCGCGCGACCAGATTGATGAGGAGCTGGCATACACGTCGGCATCTACGCTCTACAGCAACACCCTCGGCAACCTGTACTATTACATAGGCGGCACACAGCAGTCGCAAGGCCTGCAGGGCACCTACCGGGGCGTTTACGACTATAACACCCTGACCACCGACGAGGCTATAATCCCGATACGCGGCGGCGACTGGTATGACGGCGGCTTCTGGCAAGACCTGTACTTGCACACATGGAAACCGTCTGACAGCGCGCTCAAAGACACCTGGAACTACCTCTACAAAGTCATAATCATGTGCAACCAAGCCATCGCGACGATAGACCGTCACGCCTCGCTGCTCACGAATGAGCAGCTTGTCGAATACACGGCAGAGGTGAGGGCGCTGAGGGCGATGTACTATTGGTACACTATGGACCTGTGGGGAAGCATTCCGCTCATAACCAAAGACGGGCAGACACTTGCCGACACCAGGCAGAACCCCCGCTCCGAGGTCTTCAGCTTCATAGTCAGTGAGCTGCAAGCCGCAGAGCCGCTGCTGCCAAACGAAAAGAGCAACCTGCCCGGCAACTACTATGGCAGGATGACCCGCCCCGTGGTCGACTTCCTGCTGGCAAAACTCGCGCTGAACGCCGAGATCTACAGCGACGACAATTGGACAGACAGCAGCCACCCCAACGGAAAGGACATCATGTTCACAGCAGGCGGAAAGCAGATGAACGCATGGCAGACATGCATCTACTATTGCGACAAGCTGACAGCCGACGGCTACACGCTCATGCCGAACAGGACAGACAACTTTGCCGTGCACAACGAAAACTCAACCGAGAACATTTTCACCATCCCTATGGACAAGGCTCTGTACGCCACACAGTTTCAGTACCTTTTCCGCTCACGCCACTACGCGCACGGCGGAGCCTACGGCACAGCATCGGAGAACGGCACCTGCGCCACAATAGCCACCGTGAAGGCATACGGCTATCATACCGACTCCTTGGACAACCGATGGGCTCAGGACTTCTATTCTGACACCGTCTATGTCGACGGCAACACCATAACACTCGACAGTGGCGAACCGTTGATCTACTATCCGCTCGAAGTGGAAGTGAACCTCACCTACAGCCCATACATCCGCACCGCCGGCGCACGAATGAAGAAATACGAAGTAGACCGCACGGCTTACAACGACGGCAAAAACCCCGACAACGACATCGTGCTTTTCCGCTATGCCGACGCCGTGCTCATGCGTGCCGAGGCAAAGGTGAGAGACGGACAGAGCGGACAAGCCGACCTCGACGCCATTCGCTCACGCGCAGGCATGCCGCCGCGCCCCGCCACGCTCGCCAACATACTTGCCGAAAGGCGCATGGAGATGATGTGGGAAGGCTGGAGGCGCAACGACCTCATACGCTACCGCGTCTTCACCAACGCCTACGACCTGCGCCCACAGCTCGACAACGAGTCGACCGGCTACACCACCGTTTTCCCAATCCCCTACAGCGTGCTTCAGCTCAACACACAGCTGAACCAAAACCCGGGCTATAAAAACTAAACACTGCACCCATGAAATACCTCTATCGTCTATACGAGCTCTGCATCGTCATCCCCCTGTTCCTTGTCTACACCATCCTCCTCGGCTTCACCTGCGTGCTGGGCTGCACTTTCGGCAACGGCCACTTCTGGGGCTATTGGCCCGGGCATATATGGGCATGGCTTACGGTCAGGCTGCTGCTCCTGCCCGTCAAGGTGGAAGGCAGAGAGAACCTCGAGCCGGGGCAGAGCTACTTGTTCGTGTCCAACCACCAAGGCGTCTTCGACATCTTCCTCATCTATGGATTCCTGAACCGCAACTTCAAGTGGATGATGAAGCGCGGACTCATCTCCATACCCGTCGTGGGCATAGCCTGCAAATACTCCCATCAGATAATCGTAGACAAGCGGGGCCCATCCAAGATACGCAAGACCTACGACGAAGCGCGCGAGATACTGAAGGAAGGCATGTCCGTGGTGGTCTTCCCCGAAGGCTCCCGCACGTTCACCGGGCACATGGGCTTCTTCCGTCGCGGAGCCTTCATGCTTGCCGACGAGCTCCAGCTGCCCGTCTGCCCCCTCACCATCAACGGCTCTTTCAACATCATGCCGCGCACCAAGGACTGGCACTGGGTGCAGTGGCATCCCCTCACGCTCACCATCCACAAACCCATCAAGCCCATAGGCAAAGGGCGCGAGAACATCGACTATCTGAAAGATAAAAGCTACCAAGCCGTCATGAGCGGCCTCACAGCCGAATACCAAGGGTATGTAGAGAATACCGACCAGTAATGCTTAATTAATGCATAATGC
>CAZZNO010000134.1:3407-8088 GCA_964655685.1 uncultured Prevotella sp. | reverse complement strand
GGCGTCGCCTATGGTGCCGAGCGCCTTGAAGTCGAGGAACGAGGCGAGCTTCACCCTTGCTCCGGCTTCCACGCCGTACCAGCTCTTGTCAATGCCGGTCATGGAGACGTAGGAGAAGGAGTTGATGTCGTCGAAGTAGAAGTTCTGCCATTCCGTAGCGTGGTTCACGTTGCTATAATATGCGTTCACGTTCAGGTGGAGCCACGAGTTCTGGTACTGGTAGCCTATTTCTGAGGAGAACAGGCGTTCGGACACGAGATTGGAGACGAAGTCGTTGTTCATCTCCGGTGCTACGAAGGCTGTGCTTGCCTGCGGGGCGCGGTGCTCGTAGCCTACGCCGAGGGTGAACACCTGCCCGCTGCCGAGGTCGATGTTGGCGCCTAACTTCATGCCGCCCGTCAGGAACTTGGCAAGCTTGGAGTGGCCGTAGCTGTTGTCGGCGAACATGCCGTTGCGCATGTATCCCTTGCGGCGCATGTCGTCGTAGTTGAGCCGTCCGGCAAGGAAGTAGTGCACTCTTCCGAAGTCCTCGGTGTAGTTTGCCCACAGCGAGCCTCGGCGCACCTCTATCTGGTAGTCGTAGCCGAACTTGTCGCCTTCCTCCACGATGGCGTTGGGGTTGTTGAGGTCATACTGCACGCGTGGGTCACTTATGCCATAGGTGCCGAGGGCGTAGTTGTTTATGTTGTGATAGAACAGGCTGCCCAGCATGTCGTCCATCGTTTGGTAGTGGCGACCTCGGTTTTGCGACAGCACCAGTCCGCCGGTGATGTTTTTCTTGGCGTCGAGCTGTGCCTTCAGCGTGGAGCTGAGGCTCATCATGAGGGTGTTGTTATGCTTTGCCTGAATATAATATAGGGCGTCGCCGTTTGAGAGGTTGCGCGTGCGGTTGGCGGCGTAGAGGCGGTCGAAGTCTATCTGGCGGTTAGCCTTGGAGCTTTGCCAGAAGTTGACGGCGCGCTGCCATGAGTCGAGCGTGTACTGGTTGTTGCGCGTGTCGCCGTCCCACACCTCGTAGTAGCTCGACGGCAGATTCTTCCAGTAGTCGGGCTGCGGGTTCTCCGAGTTGCTGTAGTTTAGCTTCGTCGACTTGTACATGCTGTACTTGCCGAACGCCGACGTCGTCAGCTTCACCTTGTCGCTGATGTCCCAGTCCCATGTGAGGATAGCCGACGGGGCGAAGTCGTTCACCACTCGTGAGTTGCGTTTCTTGCCGTTCTGGTAGCCCCAGTAGGGGTTGTAATAGTAATCGTTGGCAAGCCAGTAGGCTTCGTCGGTCGATGCGCCTTGCGTCGCCCTCTCCGTGGGGTTGCCCCATGTGGTGAAAGCCAGCGAGTGGCCGCCCTGCCAACGCTTCTGCACGCCGAGGAAATAGCTCAGGGCGTTGTAGAACGTGCCCTCCACGTAGCCACGGTTAGCCCACCGGTAGGTTAGCCCGCCGGCGAAAGCCCATCCGCGGCTGTTGAATCCCGAGGCATAGGTATAGAGCCCTCGAGCCACGTAGTTGCGGTTGGCGGCGCCGAGCGAGAGGTAGTGGCCCGTCTGCATGGAGCCGGCGCGGAAGTCGTAGTTGTTGCTTCCCGCCATGTCGGGCATGGCGAAGCTGTTGCTCTCGAAGGGCAGCGCATAGTCCACGCCGCGCGTGAAGCGGTTCAGTCCGCCCACGGAGGAGAAGCGGAACTGCCCTGACTCCATGTCGTTTTGCGGCGCGCCGTTTATGTACACGGCGTTATACTTCTGATTAAAGGCGCGGTAGCGGAAGCGCGTGGGCGAGAACAGATAGCCCACCTCCGAGGCGTAGACATTGGTGTTGGAGTGGACAATGGTCACGTTCTGGCTCATGTCGTCGTCCTCGCCCAGTTGCGCTTCGGTGAAGGTGAAAGCCGCTTCGCCTACGTTGACCGAGTCTTCCTGCGCCACCGCTGCTGAGGCGGCGCACAGCATGGCTGCGGCCAATACAAGCATTTTCTGCATATACTGTTGTGTGAGATTAATAAAAAGTTTACTTGTGGGCAAAGTTACTGAAAAAAAACCACATCCGTGCTTCTTTCTCCATGATTTTTGCGCTCAAATCGAAATTTAAGTCAGATCGGGCAAGCTGTCGGGCATGGCGTCCGCCGTCATCTGCTTCACCCTTTGCCGCATACCGTCAATGTCGAGCACGCCGCATGCAAAGCCCTTGCGCGTGAGCTCAACAGGCAGCAGGTCGTCATACTTGTCGAATATTGGAGTCTCATTGGGGTAGAGCAGCTCCATAGGGTCAAGCGGCTTGCCTGCCTCGTCGGCAAGGATGGCGAAGAACTCGTCGGGGGTTACGTCCATCGAAAACAGCATGTAGTAAGGCCGTTGCGAGTCGAAGCCCTTCAGCCCCAATCTCTTGCCGCACCGTATGCGCAGAAACCGCTCCAAGGCAAGAAAAGCGTAGCTGCCAAGCCACGGCGTGAGGCAATACATTTTCCCGCCCATAGGCAGCAGCCACTTCACGCCGAGGCGCGAGCGGGCTGCGCCGTCAAGTGCCTGGCTGAGGCGTTGGCACGCATGGGGCAAGAGATAAGGGTAGGGCGTGGCTGGCGGCGAAACCAGCAGCTGCCGCATCCGCTCCAATATCTTCGTGTGTATGTCGCCCGGCTCGTCGCCAAAATAGGCAGGGATGACACCCTTGACAGGGTGGCAATAGACCACGTGCCGCTTGCGGTCTACTTCTTCAACCACCCACACGCGTCCGGCAATGGCTATCTTGTCGCTCACTGGTGGCGGTTTTACTATGGTGCCTATTTCCTGAGACTCACAGCGCACGCTGTATTCTTCGTTCTCTTGAAACACGGCGTAGAACTTGAAACTGTTCACCACCTTCTCGCCCGCAATGCCTACTATAAGCCCGCCCCGTTCAGTGGTCTCAATATGGTCTATTTTTATGAGGTAGCGCAACAGCGTGCGGAAGTCTTCTTGGCTTATATTCCCGAAGGGGCTAAGCGTCAATACTCTTGACGCAAGCTCTCGCGGCGTCATCTCTCCCTCTGAGGCGAGGGTGCTCATAGTCTGGTGATAGAGCAGGCTGTAGGGCAATCGCCCCTTGCGAGGCGGTTCCACCCATTTTTCTTCAAGATAAAGCTGCACGAGAGCTATTGCCTGCAAAAGTTTCCAGGGGATGCGTGCCGGCAGCAGGGCACGGGCTTCGGCTGCGTCTTCACGTATGACAAACCACATCTCCGACGGCGCGCCCCGCCGCCCCGTTCGCCCCATGCGTTGCAGGAAAGAGGAAACGGTGAAGGGCGCGTCAATCTGGAAAGCCCGCTCCAGCCTCCCTATGTCGATGCCGAGTTCGAGCGTTGACGTGGTGCATACCGTTATGTTGTTTTCCTCCTTCATCATTTCCTCAGCTCCCTGGCGGTATGACACTGACAGGTTGCCGTGGTGTATCAGGAAGCGGTCGGGTTCGTGCAGCACATCACAGTATTGCCTGAGCGTGGCGCAAAGAGTTTCGCATTCTTCACGCGAATTGGTGAATATCAGGCATTTGTGTCCACGAGTGTGGGATAATAAGTACAGAATGGATGAATCGAAAGGCACCCCATCCCCTTGTCCGTTATCTTTATGGAGGGTAGAATCTGTGCCGGCATGTTGTTTCCAAGGTCTTACAAACGGACTGCCGTCCTTCATCTCACGCTTAGCTTCTGACGGACGTGATGGCTCTACATCATTTTCAAAAGGATTATACTTTATTTTCTCTCCGTCTTTATAAGTCCTGTTTAGAAGGCTTCCCGTAATGCTTATGTCTTCTGCACCATCATTGCCGTAAGGTTTGGTGCCTTCATCAGCAGGCGTGGCATTCCCTTTGCTTGAAGTAGATATGCCGTCGGTGGGGGCTGTGGAATCTGCTTGTTGATTGGCTGTTGCTGCCCCGCTCCAAAAGTGTTCCATTGATATTCTCCACTTTGCGCCGGGGGCTTTTATCCTTGGTATTACGGTGCCGCGTCCTGTGCCGGCCGCAAGAATTTGACCAACTGCACGTGGGTCGCCTATTGTAGCAGACAGCCCTATGCGGCGTGGGTTTACTCCGGCTATGCGCCCGAGCCGCTCGATGAGAGCCAACGTCTGTCCGCCACGGTCGCTGCGTAGGAACGAATGTATCTCGTCTATGACGATGAAGCGCAGGTCGCCAAAGAGATGAGGCAGTTGCGAATGGCGGCGCATGACCATAGCCTCGAGCGATTCCGGTGTTATCTGCAATATGCCGGACGGGTGGCGCATGAGCTTCTTCTTCTGGTCCTGCGACACGTCGCCATGCCAGTGCCATACGTTTATGCCGCTTTCAGCGCAGATGTCGTTCAGCCTGCCAAACTGGTCGTTTATGAGGGCTTTCAAGGGGGCGATGTAAAGACAGCCAACCGATTTTGGCGGATTTTCCTGCATCAAGGTGATGATGGGAAAGAAAGCCGCCTCAGTCTTGCCCGATGCCGTGGAAGCCGAAAGCAACACGTTGGCATCGGTGTTGAAGATAGCGTCGCCTGCCGCCGCCTGTATGGCGCGGAGCGACTGCCACCCTTCTTGATATATATATCTTTGTATTGTTGGCGAATAGCGTTGGAAGATATTCATTGACGTTGTCTTTATGAGTTTGTCGCGGCGTGGCAAGGTGAGTCATGCGCCGTGTGAGTGTTGCTGCTACGCCGTTTAAGTG
>CAZZNO010000134.1:0-3307 GCA_964655685.1 uncultured Prevotella sp. | reverse complement strand
GGACTGACCGTATGCAACTAAATTGTAAATTCGGCGAAGCGTTCATCGACGTTCTTTTCAGCTTTTTCTTCGGTCTCAGGTTTTGCATAGGCGAAGTCGTCGCTTTCGAGAAGAGTCTTGATGTCGGTGCCCGGATTTTGGTAAAGAATGTCGAGAAGCTCGATGAAGTCGCGTATTACCTCACGTGGCGTGATGTGTTGGTCGGCTCCTATGCGCCCGTATTCTATGCGTATGAACGTGGCGAGGTCGTCGTCGGTAATGTTGCGCTGGTATTGGTAGAGCTGGGCGTGAATGTCGGCAAGCTTCTCTGTCAGCACAAGCATTTCCTCGTGGGTGAGTGGTTGCAGGCGCAGCACCGGCCCCATGAGGTCCTGATGCCCTTCGGCTGTTGCGAACTTGCCTTCCTGCAAGCGTGAGCGCAGGGCTTCGTAGCTGTATACTCCGCGGTGGCGGTCTTCGATGCACTGTGGCGTGCCGCTCATGACGGTGCCTATGTACTGAGCTTTGCCTTGCAGCGCGTCGTTGTACATTGTGAGAATCTTCTCATAGTTGTATTGTCGTGAAATGCTGTTTGGTATCTTATAGATATTGACCAACTCGTCGATGAAAATCATCAGACCTTGATAGCCGGCTTGCCTAAAGAAGAAGGCCATAAGTTTCAGATAGTCATACCAGTCGTCATCTGATATGGCAACAGTCACTCCCAGCTCCTGCTTTGCCTCTGTCTTGGTGGAGTATTCGCCGCGGAACCATTTCAGCACCTTGCCTTTCAGCTCGTCGTCGCCATTGGTGAACGCCCTATAATATAATGTAAGAAGACGGGCAAAATCGAAGCCGTGAACAAGCTCGTGCATCTGGCGTATGACTCCCATTATGCGCTGCTCCACCTTCTCGTTGAACTGTGGAGAGTCAATGGATGTCCCGTCGGCTGCCACCTGTGTCTGTATGTTGCTTATCCATTTGTCGAGTACCATAGTCAGCGCGCCTCCGTCTGGCTTGCTTTTCACCGACAGGTTGCGTATTAGCTCGCGGTAAGTGGCAAGTCCTTGACCTTGGTTGCCGTGCAACCGCCGCTCTGGAGACAGGTCGGCATCTACCACCACGAATCCCTTATCCATTACATAGTTGCGCAAGGTCTGTAGGAGAAATGATTTTCCGCTGCCATATTTTCCCACTATGAAGCGGAAAGAAGCTCCGCCTTCGCTCACAAGGTCAACGTCGTGAAGCATGGCTTCTATCTCCTTGCGCCGCCCCACGGTGATGTAGGGCAGACCTACGCGTGGCACTACTCCGCCTTTAAGAGAGTTTATGATGGTTTGCGCTATTCGGCGAGGTATCTTTATGTTGTTTTCCATATCAGTCGTATAAATGTTTAATGTCGTCTCGGTAGTCTTCTATGATGGTTATCTTCTCACCGTCGTCTTCAAGCACTATGTCGCCTATGGTGTCCATTGCTTTGTCGTTTATTTTCTCCACTATAACTCCGGCAGGCGTGTGTATCTTCCTGAGAAAAGCTTTGTAGTCGCCGCCAGACAGCAGAAGTGAGATGAAAGAGGATAGGCAGGCATCAGATTCCGTTCCCTGCTCTAAGCCTTTTTCCAAAAGAGGGGCTTGCTCTTTAGAGGGGGCGGCGGAGGAGATATTGGTTGACGGAGCGTGGTGGGGCGTGGCTGAAAGAGGGGATGAATCTTTTGCTTTTGCATCGGAAGCGGTTTCTTCAGATTCACGGGCCGGCATTTGTAGCCGTTTCGTGTGCCTGTCTTCGTCGGTATGGCTGGTTGTAGGAGTGTTACTTTCTTCCTCCACTATCAGTTTTTCCCTTACTACGTCGGCATCTTGCCGTATCTTGCCAAGCTTGCTGAGGTCGATGCTTACGTCGCGGCGTGCTTGCTCCACAGCTTTGCGCCTTTCTTCCTCCTTTCTTTCCCTTTCCTTCGCCGTCCATTCGCCAAACCATTGGTCTACAGCGTCAAGCATGGGCTGGGCAAGGTATGGGGCGGCTGGTGGCGATGAGGGCTTTATGGCGGGTTTTACGCCGAGCTTACGGCGCACGAGGGCATCGACATCGTGGAGCACGGCTTTCAGCATGGACGGCGAGATGGTGGCGCGCTGTGCCGTGACCGTTTTGTGCCAAAAGCCTTTGTGGCAAGTGTAGCGATGGGCTGAAGACACCTTTGCCGTAAGCTCCTTGACGGGGTCGGGCGAATAAAACACGGCGGAGTCAAACATTACGTGCTGGCGTAAGACGTGTGTGCCATAGCAGAGAGTGGCTATGCGGTGGCTATAGTGTCTCTCTATGAGGCTTATCAGGCGGCGCATCACGAATGCCACTGCCGACACGGCGGCATGGGGCTGTCTCTTATACAGAGCGCCTTTGCTTATGCCGAGGTGTGTGTATTGGTCGAGAATGCTGAAAAGTTCTTCGTCGGTGTCGTTGGCGTAGCCGTTCATCAGGTCTGCTTGGCGGTCTTCTTGCTGTTCCTTGGCAAAGCTTTCGGCGTAGCGGTTGGTCAGCCCGTACCACACCGTGTAGTCTTTCAGCCACTCGGTCAGGTGAGGACGAAGTGGCGGGTTCATGCTTGGATAATTCTCGCGCAGGTCGCTCAGTATCTCATAGCCTTCGTCGGGCGTGGCTACGCCTATCTGCATGAGCGTCTCGTATGCGTAGACAAAAAGATATGACTCGGGCACATCGGGGTGCTTGCCTTGGCGCAGGAGCTTGCGCACGGTGAAGTAGCTGCGGAGCTGCGCCACGGACATTTGCCTGTAGGTGGGGTAGAAACAAAAGAAGGGCACTATCGGTGCATCGTCGGCATAGCCCGCCATGAAAAGTGCCTGCTCGTAGAAGGACTTGCTGCTCGTGAGCGACCAGCGGTCACGCTCTATCATGGTGAGCAGCATATTGATGTCTTGTGGCAGGTCGGCGCTACTATCCACAGCCCCACCCCCGGCCCCTCCCCTAAAGAGGGACTGGAGAGGGTCGGCAGTAGGACTATCTGCGGGGCGGGGCGGCTCAGAGCCCTTCACATAGTCCCACATTGCAGCGCTGCCGGCAACCTCGCCTCCGCCAAAGGCATTGCTGATGTCAGCTTCTTCTCCAAGGTGATGGTTGCCGACGGGCTTGCCTATAGGCTCGTCGGTGTAGAAATAATCGTCATTGCTCATTGATTTGCAAACTTACCCATTTTATTTGAGAAAACGGCGGGCAAGCTTGAAAATCTTTTATGAATATCCTCCTTCACCCAAATGAGCCTCCGCCACTCTCCACTTTGGGGAGGGGTTGTGGGAGAGGCTTTGGGTGAAGGAG
>CAZZNO010000133.1:0-8104 GCA_964655685.1 uncultured Prevotella sp. | reverse complement strand
AATCAATGTGCCAGGCTCCTTTGATGAAATCGTATGGATTAATTAATACCATTTTTAAGTAATCGCATCTAAACAAGGAATATACCTATTTCCTTTTTGTCAAGTAACGGCAAACACCGCGATGGTGGTTGCCGCTTAATGTGTTGCCAACAAAGAGATGACTATTAAAATAAAATCATGCCAAGCCTTGCGGTTTCTGAAAGCTTTTTATTAACTTTGCAACGCATATTAATGTTTTCCGAGATACGCATTCAAGCAAATAACGATATTTTTTGACATAGAAATCAATAATGGAACAAGAATTTGAACTCATTGCCAAGACCTTCATGGGGTTGGAACCCGTCTTGGCAGAGGAGCTCACAGGGTTAGGCGCCAACAATGTACAGATAGGCCGCCGCATGGTGTCGTTCACAGGCGACAAGGAGATGATGTACCGTGCCAACTTTCAGTTGCACACCGCCATCCGAGTGCTCAAGACCATAAAGCACTTCAAGGCGCGCTCCGCCGAAGATGTATATAATAATGTAAAGGAGATTGACTGGAGTCAGTATATACTAGAGGGCAAGACGTTTGCCGTAGACTCGGTGGTCTACTCGGACGAATTCCGCAACAGCCACTTCGTCAGCTACAAGGTGAAGGATGCCATTGTTGACCAATTCCGCGAAAAGACAGGCAAACGGCCAAACATATCGGTCAGCGACCCGGACATACGCTTGCACATACACATAGCCGAGGACAACGCAACGCTTTGCCTGGACAGCAGCGGCGAGAGCCTGCACCGCCGCGGTTACAGGCAGGAGAGCGTGGAGGCACCGCTCAACGAAGTGCTCGCCGCAGGAATGATACTGCTGACGGGATGGCGAGGCGAATGCGACCTCATTGACCCTATGTGCGGTTCGGGCACCATCGCCATAGAGGCTGCCCTCATAGCCCGCAACATATCGCCGGGAGTGTTCCGCAAAGGCTTCGCCTTTGAGAAATGGCCTGACTTTGACCAAGAAATGTTCTCGAACATATACAACGACGACTCTGGCGAACGCCAGTTTGACCACCACATATATGCCTACGACATTGACATGAAGGCAGTAAACACGGCAAGACAGAACGTAAAGGCAGCCGGAATGTCACAGGACATAAGCGTAGCGCAGCAAGACTTCAAGGACTTCAAGAAGCCGGAGGAGAAAAGCATCATCGTCACCAATCCGCCTTATGGCGAACGCATCACCACACCCGACCTGCTGGGCACATACCGCATGATAGGCGAGCGGCTGAAGCATGAGTTCGGAGGCAACGAGGCTTGGATTTTGTCCTATCGCGAGGAGTGCTTCGAACAGATTGGGCTGAAACCGTCGATAAAGATACCTCTTTATAATGGCTCGCTTGAATGCGAGTTCAGAAAATACACACTGTTCGACGGCAAGATGGCAGACTTCCGCTCTGAGGGAGGTATCGTAAAAACCGAGGAAGAGAAGCGAGAGATGGCACAGAAACACAGGTTCAAAAAGAACCGTGAGTTCAAAGAACGTCTGGAGCAGCAGGAAGAAAACGAGGCTGGCGACATAAGGTCGTTCAAGTTCCACAGCCTTGAGCCTAAACGGCGAGAACACTTCAAGCGTGACGACGATGAGCGAGATAGACGCTGGAAAGGCGGCAACGACAATGACCGCAGACGCGGCGATTTCAAGCACGGAGACTCTAAACGTGGAGACTCCAAACGTGGAGGTGACTTTAAACGTGGTGGAGATTTCAAACGTGGAGGCGACTTTAAGCGTGGTGGAGACTTCAAGCGTGGCAACAAATTCGGCGGCAATCGCCGATTCAACGAAGAAAACTGACCACTCTGGGCGCAATCAGCTGTTTACAGTGCAATTAGTGGCCAAAAATTACTCGTTATGAAAAAGTTATTTATACTGATTTCTTTGTGCGTCATGACCATTAGTGGTTTTGCAACTACTCCTCCGCCTGCTTCAGGCAAGCAGTTTACGCTGGAGGATCTCAATTTCGGCGGCACCAATTATCACAACATGGTGCCGGAAAACAGATGGACAACGTGGTGGGGCGACAACCTCGTGCGCCTCGATGCCGACAGGTGCTACCTTGTAGACAAGAATACCGGTAAGGAGACGTTGCTGTTGGACATAGACGACTTCAAGAAAATAAACTATAACGTAAACAGCCTCATGTCGGCAAAATTTCCCGAGGCTGACAAACCCATCGTGATAGTGCGCATGGGCAACCAGCTCATGGCATACAACTGGCAGACGAAGCGCAATCTCTGGACGCTGAACATAGAACCGGGCACACAAGCATCTAAGCTGTGCTATGCCTCGAAGGCGCTGGCATTCGTGAAAGACGACCAGCTGTTCGTGGAGCACATCAAGGAGAACGGCAACACTCGCACACGCATGACCAACGCCATAACCAACGACGGCTCACGCAACATCGTCTATGGTCAAAGCGTACACCGTGACGAGTTCGGCATAAGGGAGGGCCTTTTCTGGAGTCCCGACGGACAGAAGCTTGCCTTCTACCGCATGGATCAATCAATGGTCACCGACTTCCCGATGATTGACATTCCAGATCCAAACATAGAGCCTAAGAGCGGTTCGCGCATTGCCACCGCCGCACCTGAGAAATACCCTATGGCAGGCGAGACAAGCCACAAGGTAACCGTAGGAGTTTACGACTTGAACACCGAAAAGATAGTTTACCTAAAGGCAGGCGACCCAACCGACCGATATTTCACAAACATAGCATGGAGCCCTGACTCGAAGACCATCTACATGTTCGAGCTCAATCGTGACCAGAACGACTGCCGTCTCGTGAGCTACGACGCAGCTACAGGCGACAAACAGAAAGAGCTTTACCGCGAAACCGACAGCAAGTACGTAGAGCCACAGAATCCGATAATGTTCTTGCCCTGGGATGCTTCCAAGTTCATAATGCAAAGCCAGAAAGACGGCTATAACCATTTCTACCTGTTCGACACCAACGGTAAGCAACTCAAACAAATCACGTCGGGCAAATGGGTGGTGATGGACTTCCTCGGCTTCAACAAGAAGCATCATTCTATAGTATATGCAAGCAATGAGGCTCATCCCACACAGCGCAATCTCTGGATTGTAGACATTGAGACGGGCAAGCGCGCACTCATGGACGACAACGGTAAAGGCTGGCACAACGGTTCCGTTAGCGGCAGCGGCCAGTTTATCTACGACAACTATCAAGAGCCCACTGTGCCCCGCAAGATTGCCATTGTCAATACGGAGAACGGAAAGAGAGTGCCTTATTTCACAGCCACCGACCCGTGGAAGGGCTACAATGTGCCCGAATACCGCATGGGAAGCATTAAAGCAGCCGACGGTGTTACCGACCTCTACTATCGCATGGTAATGCCTGTAGACTTTGACCCGGCGAAGAAATACCCGACAATCATCTACGTCTATGGCGGCCCCCACGCCCACAACGTAGACGCACGCTGGCACTGGTCAAGCCGTGGATGGGAAACATACATGGCGCAAAAAGGCTACCTGCTGTTCATACTCGACAACCGCGGAAGCGAAAACCGCGGCAAGGACTTTGAGCAGGTTACGTTCCGTCACCTCGGCGACCATGAGGTTGAGGATCAGATGAAAGGCGTTGACTATCTTAAGAGCCTGCCCTATGTAGATGCCAACCGTATGGGTGTGCATGGCTGGAGCTTCGGTGGTTTCATGACTATCAACATGATGACTACACACCCTGAAGTGTTCAAGGTGGGCGTAGCAGGAGGACCGGTCATCGACTGGAAATGGTATGAGGTGATGTATGGCGAACGCTACATGGACACTCCGCAAACCAACCCTGACGGTTATCACCAGTCGTCACTCATCCCCAAGGCAAAGAACCTTAAGGGAAAGCTACAGATTATCATAGGCTTAAACGACGTGACGTGCGTGCCACAGCACTCGCTCTCGTTCCTAAAGCAGTGCATTCAGGACGGCGTGCAATGTGACTACTTCGTCTATCCAGGCGAGCCACATAACATGCGCGGCCACCAGTCAGTGCACCTGCACCAACGCATAAGCCAGTATTTTGACGATTGGCTGAAATAAAGCAATTCCATTAAATCTGGATATACTGTAAAGAATAACAAGGATCATTTATCCAACATAAGCAATGAAAATATTACTTTTAGGCTCAGGCGGGCGTGAACATGCGCTTGCATGGAAAATAGCGCAGAGCGCGAAGTGCGAAAAACTATACATTGCACCAGGCAATCCCGGCACAGCTGAGATAGGCGAAAACATTGCCATTGGTGTAGACGATTTTGAAAAGCAAAAACAGTTTGTAGCCGACAATGGCATAGACATGGTTGTCGTAGGCCCCGAAGACCCTTTGGTAAAAGGCGTTTACGATTCTTTCAAGAACGACCCTCTCACAAAAGGCGTTGCCGTAATAGGCCCTTCGAAGGCAGGGGCTCAGCTCGAAGGCAGCAAGGATTTTGCAAAAGGCTTCATGAAACGCCACGGCATACCAACGGCAGCCTACGAGACCTTCGACGGCACTACTGTTGAAGAAGGCATTAAATTTCTGGAAACACTACAGCCCCCATACGTGCTTAAGGCCGACGGGCTGGCAGCAGGAAAGGGCGTGCTGATTGTGCCTACGCTTGACGCTGCTAAGGAGGAGTTCAAGGAGATGCTGGGCGGAATGTTTGGCGATGCCTCGGCAAAAGTAGTGATAGAGGAATTCCTTTCCGGCATAGAGTGCTCTGTGTTCGTCCTTACTGACGGCAAGAACTATAAGATTCTGCCAGAAGCAAAGGATTACAAGCGCATCGGCGAGCATGACACTGGTT
This sequence comes from uncultured Prevotella sp., assembly GCA_964655685.1. Taxonomy (GTDB): domain Bacteria; phylum Bacteroidota; class Bacteroidia; order Bacteroidales; family Bacteroidaceae; genus Prevotella. Next base: position 3,264 of record CAZZNO010000133.1, on the reverse strand, counting down.
TGAACACAGGCGGCATGGGGTCTGTTTCTCCCGTTCCTTTTGCTACAAAAGAATGGATGCAAAAGGTGGAAGACCGCATCATAAAGCCTACAATCAATGGCCTTGCCGAGGAGGGGCTTGAATATAAAGGCTTCATATTCTTCGGACTAATCAACGTAAAAGGCAACCCTATGGTTATAGAATATAACTGCCGCATGGGCGATCCGGAGACCGAGGTAGTGATGCCGCGCCTGAAAAGCGACATCGTAGACCTGTTTGAAGGAGTTGCCAACGGTAATCTTGACACTAAAACTATAGAGTTTGACCCACGTGCAGCCGTATGCGTAATGCTTGTGAGCGAAGGCTACCCTGTGTCTTACCAAAAAGGATTCCCTATCACTGGCATTGACAAAGTGAAGGACAGCATTGTCTTCCACTCAGGCACAGCCATAAAGGACGGACAGCTCGTGACCAATGGCGGACGCGTGATAGCCGTAACGTCATACGGCAAAAACAAGGACGAGGCACTTGAAAAGAGCATGCAAGAGAGCCTGAAGATAGAGTTCGACGGCAAATACTTCCGTGGCGACATAGGGCAAGACCTTTAGCAAAGGCCTTTGCCTAATTTAGGCTCAATTGATGAAAAGACTTCAGAACAGGATAGCGCAATCGAGATGGGCATTGCCCATGACGGTAATATACGGATTGGTGGTTTGCGTGGCGGGAGGACTCGTCACGGAAGGTCTGTGGCTGGAATTTGCGTTGCTTTTGGTTTCAACCATACTTATGGCAGAACTAAACAACGCCTATTCCTTAATCCGTATATTCTCGCGCATGGTGTCATGCTCCTTCCTCGTGTTGACAACAATGTCCTTGTTTCTATTCAAGGACATTGGCGTTGACGTAGTCCAGCTTTCAACAATCGTATTCCTACTTCTGTTGCTCCGTTCATATCAAGATTACACTGCTGCCGGCTGGGTGTTCTATGCTTTTTGTGCTCTGGGAGTGGGAAGCATCGTGTTCTCGCAACTGTTGCTTTTCGTACCGATTTTGTGGATTATAATGGCAATCTACGTACAATGCTTCAGTGCACGCACGCTCTTTGCCTCGGTGTTGGGACTGCTAATGCCCTATTGGTTTGTGGCAGCATGGCTTTTCTACACAAACAACTTAGATTTCCTAAGCACTCATTTCCTCAGCATCATCCAGTTCCACACAGCATTCGATTTCACCATCATCAGCTTCCATCAGCTGCTTACATTGGTTTTTGTCTTCGTGCTTGCCCTTATAGGAGCCGTGCATTTTCTCACTTATAGTTACCAAGACCGCATACGCACGCGTATGCACTATGAGGCGTTCATGGTGCTTGATGCCTGTTGCTTCATATTCGCAATCGTACAAACACAACATTTCAATGTGCTGCTGGGCATGACAATTGTGTTCACGTCGCCGCTCATCGGCCATTACCTTGCACTCTCGCATTCCAAAGTATCCAACATCACTTTCTTTGTTTTGGCAATGGCAGCTGTGGCTATAACTATATTCAACTTATAAGCTTTCATGATCGACTTTCTCATCAACTATGGCTATTGGGGCATGCTGTTGGCTGCCTTTTTGGCCGGAAGCTTTTTCCCGTTCAGCAGCGAGGCGGTCATGCTCGGCTTGCTTGCAGCCGGACTAAAGCCTGAGCCGCTCGTCATATACGGCACCATAGGCAATGTGCTTGGTTCTATGTTCAACTATTGCGTAGGACGACTCGGCAGGCTTGACTGGGTGGAGAAATACCTGCATGTCAAGAAAGAAAACCTTGACAAGGCACAGCGTTTCATGGCAGGACACGGGGCATGGATTGGCTTTTTTGCCTTTTTGCCCGTCATTGGCTCTGCCATAACTATTTGTCTTGGCTTCATGCGTGCCAACTTGCTTATATCCATCACGTCAATAACCTTAGGCAAGTTTTTGCGTTACGTCATACTGATGTATAGCGTATGCCTGATATTCTAATCACAGCATAGACTCAATCCAATCTTAACCGCCACTTTACACAAATATTTCCTTACAAACGAAAAAAATCCATCTTCAAGCCATAAACATCAAAAAAAAGAACTAACTTTGCATTATTATTGCAATAACACAATTATTTATTTCCACAAGAGATGAAACAATACCGTTTAGTAGACACTATACTGGGCTGGGTGGCTTTTGCTATCGCGGCTTTTACTTATGTGTCTACCATTGAGCCGACAGCCTCATTCTGGGACTGTCCGGAATTTATCACCACTGGATACAAGCTTGAGATTGGTCATCCGCCAGGGGCACCGTTCTTCATGCTCACAGCCAACCTCTTCAGTCACTTTGCAAGCGACCCTTCACAGGTGGCACGCATGGTAAACACAATGTCGGCATTGTTGTCGGCTACAACCATCCTGTTCCTTTTCTGGACAATTACGCACCTTACACGCAAGCTCATCCTTAAGGACTGGGACTCGCTTACCCTTGGCAAGCTTATAGCCATCGAGGCAAGCGGCATGGTAGGCGCTCTAATCTATACATGGTCAGACACGTTCTGGTTCTCTGCTGTAGAGGGTGAGGTCTACGCATATTCTTCAGCGTTTACGGCAATTGTTTTCTGGCTAATACTAAAATGGGAAGACCATGCCGACGAGCCTCACAGCGACCGTTGGCTTGTACTCATTTTTTATATGACAGGACTTGCCATCGGCGTGCACCTGCTCAACCTGCTCTGTATACCTGCCATTGTGTTGGTATACTGCTACCGCCGTTTCCCGAATGTGGAGACTAAAGGCTCGCTCATTGCGTTGCTCATATCCTTTGTCATCGTGGCAGCTGTGCTTTACGGGGTCATCCCTGGCATCGTTACCGTGGGCGGATGGTTCGAGCTGTTCTTCGTCAATACCCTTGGCTTGCCGTTCAACACCGGGCTCATCATTTATATAGCATGCCTCGTGGGAACCACCATTTGGGCTATCTACGAGAGCTATATCGGGAAAAGCAAGAAGCGTGAGAACATATCTTTCCTGCTTGCATTTGCCCTCATTGGCATACCATTCTACGGCTACGGATGGTCAGCTGTTGTCATAGGCATCATCGTACTTGCAATAGCAGCCTTTCTCCTTAACCGAAAGGTCGGTGGCGCAAAGGCAAAGGCTATAGGGGCAAAGGGACCTGTCTATCTCGTCACTTCGCGTTTCAAGAACACGGCATTGCTATGCATGCTTATGCTGATGATAGGTTATTCAAGTTACGCTCTCATCGTAATCCGCT
>CAZZNO010000132.1:0-8126 GCA_964655685.1 uncultured Prevotella sp. | reverse complement strand
AGCGGCGACCCTACGCGGGTCGGGAGCACACCCTACGCAACACCCCGCCTCACCCCTCGCTACGCTAAGGGATGAGACGGGGTTATCAAGCGATGAGCCTTCCAGGCTCTATAAGCTATTTTTGATACACTCTCTTATTCAAAACCTTTCGTATATGTCATTAATGACAAGACCGGGGTCCATGAAGTATACGCGCAACGTGACGGTTTTGTCTTGATCGCTGTCATACTTGAAATTTGCAGGCGAGAAACCGTCCAGAACCGTGTGATTCCAGTTCTTGCCATAGTTGCTCATTGCTTTAGTCTTTACTGACTGCACCTCTATTGGAGAGCCGTCAATAGAGACAGCCGTTCGCAGGTCATAGCTTTCATTCACGGGGAACGAACAGAGACAGCGCACTATGATTTCGTTCGTGCCGGCATGCACAGGAACCTGATATTCTACGTATGGAATATCAGTATCAGCCGCCGTATATGCTTTCATGTCCATAGGCCATACCGTGACAGCCTCATCAGAAGTTCCAAGTCCCTTTATTATTGTCACCCCCTTTGAAGCCGAGGTAAACGCCGAACCCTTGACGACGCTTGTGCGCACCTCTTTGACAGGAGTCTTTGTGCTTGCTATATCTTTTTCAGCGGCAATGCGCGGCTTGCCAAGCGACCCGCGATTGGGCGTCGGGTAACAATCCATCATCTTGTTCCACTTCCCATTGGCAATGCCTGTATTATATTTCGCCGTAAGATTCTGGATGAGATTATAAGCCTCCTGAGCTTCTTTGCCATACCTTAAAGCAATGTCAGCATAGCCAGCCTTGGCATATTCACGACTCTGCTCAGCACGGAATATCTTTACATTTTGCAGTCCTGCACATTTCACAGGATACTCTATAAGCTCAAAATAAGCATCTTGAAGCGATTGCGGAATGCGTCCTTTCAGCTGGTCCACCCTGTGCGCCAAGCCGAGATAATCGTCGATGCGCAGGTTTTTCTCGCCATCTGTGTAGTTTACCTTAAAGACGTGTTCAGGCTTGCCTGAAGCTGCCAGACGATAATAGTTTTGCTTGATGTCGCCTAACTCATCAGCCACATCTTCACCAAAAGTCCTGGCACACCAGTAACGGCTGTATTTCCACGCATTCTCGGGAGTCCATGAGTTGATGTCGTAAGCCAAGTCCATGCAGAACTCAAACTCGCATTCGTTTGGCTTTATGTCTCCCACATTGATAATCCAGAGATTGCGCATTCCGTTCTGATAACCTTTCGTCAGCTCGAAGCTTGCCAACGTAGGGGAGACTGTTGAGAGCCATACGTAAGATTCAGGAGTGCCATAGTAAGACAGGTGGTAATAGATACCGTTGCCGCCTGAGCGAGCCTGCTCCGCCTTTGTAGGAAGCTGGCGGATGTAGCCGTGGTTGTCGTCAACCCAGCAGAGCGTCACGTCTTCCGGCACCTTCAGACCGGCGTTATAGGCTTCGAGCACCTCCTTGTAAGGAATAAAAATCTGCGGAATCTTTGTAGGGTCGCCTCCTAAAGAGTCACTGATGAGCTGGCGCTGATAAGCTATTATGTCAGCAAGACCTTTCGCGGTAGCCTCAGCACCCTTGTAACCATTGATGCCGCGGTCATGCACGCCACGCATGCCGAGAGTGTACATCACGTCGATGCCACGGCTCTCGCCTACGCGCTCAGCCCAGTATTTCTTCACGTAGTCGCTGTGGTTTGGCCAGTTATAATATTGAGCCAGATAGCCCTCGTTGTGAATCTTGTCATCAGGAATATCTTCCAACCCATGCTCTTTCAGGAAAGGCCCGTATTCCCAAAGATTGTCACGCTCCATCTGCTCGCAGTGGCTTGAGCCAAGCACGATGTCATATTTCTTTGCCACGGGTATGTTTGCCTTGTTGGCAAAGAAAGCCTCGCTGCACGCGTGCATGGCAGGCCACAAAGTGTTGGCGCGCAGGCGCAGAAGCAGTTCCATCACTTTCTCGTAGGTGTGAGGCCCTATGTTGCCCCGGTCTTTGTCAATGCCTGCCGCCGCCCAAGGCATTATTCCCCAGTCTTCATCGTTGATGAACATGCCGCGGAACTTCACAGAAGGCTCTTTTGATATAAACTTTGAGCCGTTTGCCCATAGCTGAGATTTATGAGCCGGCGCAACGTCTGCCCACCATACATACGGCGACACACCGGCACGGCGTGAAATCTCGAATATGCCATACGCCGTGCCACGCGGGTCGGAACCATAGATAACAAGTGCCTTGCTGACGCCCTTCTGCGGCTTATCAACTATCTGCATACCAAAGCACTCCCATTTGCCTTTGACAGCTTTTGCATCTATGATTCCTTTGCCAGCCAGCTGGTCTATGATTTTCGACTTGCCCAGTGTGCCCGCAATGATGGGCAATTGCCCTCGCCTGATAGCATTGTCCACCGACGGTTGCTGCCCCGTAATGAGCTTTATGTCATTAGCCACGGCATTGGCAGCGGTTGTAACGACTTGTGCATCGTTTGCATCAACAACAAAGTTTGCCTTTGCCTGCTTCGCAACAATTGGGAATTCTCCCTTTTGCTCTGAGATAAAGATGTTCTGGGCAGACACGCAAAGCGCTGCCGTCAAGCATAGCAAACTTAGAATGAATTTCTTCTTCATGAATCTCTTTTGTTTTCTGAATATAATATTTGTAATAGTGCGTAATAGAATCAGAACCTCAACTGCTTCTGTTGTCCACGGTATTTCACCGTCTTTTGCTGTCCTCCAATGAGCTTAACCTTGAAAGTGCGGTTTTTCAGCATGCCTTTATAGGAGCCTTTGCGACTGCCGATAGTAAGAGTGCGCGAAGCCTCGTCCCAAGTGAAAGGAATTTCGGTATAAGCTCCTTTTTCATAATTATAGTTGTCAAATTCGTCCTCATAGAGAGTAAAGGCGGCATTTGCCCCGGGATAAATCCTCACCTCCAGATTGTCCCATTTCTTTTCAGTACTGTATTGCACATCCGGTCCCCACGGGACTATGCTGCCTGCACGCACATATACCGGCATGATGTCAATAGGTACCAATCGGCGGATTGTTTGTCCGCCATCGAAGACCTTGTCGTCCCAAAGATCATACCAGCGAGCCCCTTCAGGCAGATAGACACTCACCGAGCCTGTATTGCTGAAGTCCTTGACGTGTCCCTTAAGCTTGCTGTCCATCCACGTATAAATGGAGTCAGTGACGGGACGCACAAGAAAGCTCTTGCCAAACATGTATTCTTCGCCAAGCGTCAATGCTTTCCTGTCATGCCGGAAATCCATCACCAGCGGACGGATGATGCTGCCCTGCTTATTGGTGACCTGCCACGACATACTGTATATATACGGCAAGAGGCTGTATCTCAGCTTGGTGAATTTCTCCAAAGCATCATACGCCCAATCGCCTTTTTTACCGAACTGCCATATCTCCACTGCCACAGGCCCTGAGTTGTGGGAGCGCATAAGTGGCTGGAAGGCTCCCCACTCAAACCAGCGCACGTGCATCTCCTGATAAGCCGGGTTCTTCACGTCATTGCCATAGTCACGGGCAAAGAAGCCTCCAATGTCCGTATTCCAATATGGGAAACCGCAGAGTGAATAGTTCATGCCGGCGGCAATCTGCTTACGCATGACATCCCAGTTTCCGACAATATCACCGCTCCATGAGAACGACCCGTAGTGCTGTTGTCCGAAAGACGACGAACGCGTCAGCAGGAACGCACGCTTGTCTGAGGTCACGGCACGCTGCTTCTCATAGATACTGCGATTTGAAACTATCGGGAAAGCATTGTGCACGCTGCGGAAGCTGCCCAGCCACGTGGGCTGGTCATAGTCGGCATCAACAGGATTCTTGTGCTCCGGCTCGGTTGCGTCAAGCCACCAGGCGTCCACGCCAAGGTCGAAGATGTTGGTCTTCATCTTCTGCCAGAAAAGCTCCCTTGCCTTCGGGTTATAGGTGTCATAGACGGTAGCCTCGTTGGGATAAGTCTTGAAATGAAGCAAGGCTTTCAAAGAGTCCATCTTGTGATACATTTCTGTTTTGTAGCCAAAGCTTGGCCATACGGAAATCATGATGTGGGCGTTCTGCTTATGCACGTGGTCTATCATCTCCTTTGCCTTGCCGCCTGCATATCTTGGATTGGCAAACTCCATAGCGTTCCAATTGCTATTGTCGCCCCAGTACTGCCAGTCCTGCACAATGCCGTCGAGCGGCACGCGTAGCTCTCTGTATTTGTCAACAACGCCGCACAGCTCCTCGGGGCTCTTATAGCGTTCGCGACTTTGCCAAAAGCCCATTGTCCACAGCGGAAACATCGGCGCGTCGCCCGTCAACTGCCTCACTCCGCTTATGACACCGTCCGCATTGCCGCCATATATGAAGTAATAGTCGGCACAAAGCCCGACTTCAGAGTCGAATGCCGTCTCTTGCGCATTGTCTGTAAAGAGCGTGGGCGAATAGTTGTCCCAATAGACTCCGTAGCCTTTCTCCGAATGTATGAACGGCACGCAAATGCTCATGTTGACGTTGCGCAGCATCAGCTTCTGGTTGCGTTGGCTTACGAGTCCTGTCTGCTGCTGTCCGAGACCATAGATTATCTCGTCCTTGTCGAGCAGGAAAGCCTGCCGCACGTCATACGAAGGCTTGCCGGCATCGCTGACAGGCGTAAACTGCGTTCCGTAGTCTTTGTCACGCAAAAGGGTGTTGCCCCGACTGTCGCTGAAAACTATGCCGCCGCTTTCCTTATTCACCGTCAGCCTCAGCGTGGCGCTGCTGAGCGTGGCGCTTCCTGCATTCTCATCCACCTTTATGTTGACATCTTCAGGCTTCATGATTACTGACAGGCTTTGCTTATCCGCCGGCTTGTTCTCAGGAACTTTAAAGACCCTGACTATACCCGGTGCAAAAAACGTTACGGTCACCTTCATGCCTTGGGCGTTGAAGGTGTAGCTGTTGCCTGCCGAGGCTGTCAAAGAGAGGCAGAGCAGGATAGCGGAAAACAGGAATTTGTACATAGCTTTTTACTGATTATGAATTAGGCATTATGAATTAGGCATTATTTTCAAGTTGATTGATTTCAAGGATTTCTGTACATCTACCCAGGGTTCACCGTCTGAGGTGAACAAGCCGCGGTTTGACTTGCGGTTACTGCTGTTAAAGTCTCCCCACGAGAACCAGTGGGCGCCTACGACAAAAGGCATGTTCCAAAACTCTGCCATGACGTGGGCAGCCTGCTGCGCACGCTGTTCCTGCGTGTCCATTAGCTGTGGATAAGACCAGTCCAAGCGGCGCTCATTGTCATAAAGATGAGAGTCGCGGGCAGGCACCGACCATTCGCAAATCATCAACGGTTTGCCCGTCTTTTCGTGCATCAGGGTCAGGTACTGGCGTTCGCCGTCGTCGAGCCCCCACTGCTCATTCGATGGATAAATGTTCACGGCTATGCCGTCAAAGTCCTTGTAAAGGTCCAGGTTGTCAAACACGCCCCTAACCTCGTGAATCATGAAACGGTTGGAGAAGACCAGCCGCCCGGGGTCTTCCTCATGTATGATTTTGAGTATCTTCTCGTTAAACGTCTTCAGGATGATGCGTGAGAAAGCATTGAAGTCGTCATACTTGTTGCCGCGAATGACGAGAGGTTCAGGTTTCTTCTCCATCAGGTCTTCAAACGAGGTGAAGGCGGTGCCCCACGATTTGTTCAAATCATTTATCGTAGCGTATTTTGCGCGAAGAAACTTCTCAAACTCTGCGGCGCAGCACGGCGACCACACATAGCGATACAGATTCCAATGAGAGCGCTCGTTGGCTGCCATCCATACCATGAAGTTTGGGTTGCCTTTCATGTCGGCAGCCACCTGCCTTACCTGCTGACGGGCATCGGCTTCCCAACGAGGGTCAAAAGGATCAGGGAAGGCATGATTGAATCCGCCTACATCCACTGTCGGCTTGTGCGTCTCGCCCGGGTGAAGCCCCTCGTTGTCGACAAGCGCATAGTATTTGCGACCGACCTCTGTGTTCACCCTGTAAAACTGGAAAACAGGCTGCTGGCTGTCATTCTGTTTGCCACCCTGTTGAGCGGCAATCAGCTGCTTGTTGAAATCACCCCATTGCTTCAGGTTTGAACCGTTGGCAACTGTGTTAAATCCCATGTCATGAAAAGCCGGATAGGTCTCGGCTGGCGTCAACCGGTTGCCGTACATGGCGCACCCGATAGAGAAGAAGGGCTTGCCCCCGGCATCTACGAGCCACCACGTCTTGCCGTTCCGCAGCAGAGTCACTTTTCCTGCCGCAGTCTGTGCCTTTGGCTTCGCTGCCCTGGCGAGCTTTGCATTCGGAGCTTTCGCGGCATTAAGGTCGATTGGTTCGCCAAAACGGAGGTCCTTCACGTGAAGGCGACCCGGAGTCTTCATGTGAAAACCGAACGACAAACGTATGTTGTCGCAACCGGCAGGCGGAGCCAGCACCGGGAAACGGAACTTCCGCCATTTGCTTGCGGTGCCAAACCAATAGTTTGTCTCCGTGATTGTGCGGTTGCCCTTGCGGAAGGCAACCCAGATGTTGCCTTCACGCGGATAAAGCCCCTCGGTGAGGAATTTGCCTTCTATGCTGCCTTTTCTTGCCGGAAGCGAGACTTGATAGACGAGCCTGACATCCTGTCTGCCAGCAATCCACGGGCCTATGGTCAGTGTTTTTCCGTCAGCATTGAAGACTGCTGTCTGCTCAGCCGGCACATTCTCTACCTGTACCAGCCGTCGATTCCATTTCCAGTCATTGCCGTCAAGTGACAGTTCTTGTGCGTGAAATGGAGCTGCGTTGTCCGCAGCATTGCTCTGAGCTATGGCGCTCATAGACGCACTCGAGAGCAGTGCCATAGCCAATATCAGGGAATAATGTTTCATCTGTGTGTTTGTCGCCAAGTGTGTACATAGTCAATGACCCGCCGCAGCAGGTTGAGGTCGGTGCCGCGAGGGACAGTGCAGTCAGCCCCGAACATGAAGTTCTTCGGAGCCGCCTCCATTATGCTGTCCACGGCAAGCTTTATCTGGTCGAAATTGCCCTTCGTTATCACGCCTTTACGGTCGAGGCCGCCAAAGACGGGACGATTAACCACGGACGCGAAGCGGCGCATGTCAACCTTGCTGCCGTCGGCAAGATTAATCGGGGGATTGAAAACACTGACGGGATAGTCGGCATAGCTGTCCACGCTGCTGTATGGGCCGTCCCAGTCGCAGATGTGCAGAATGTTGAATGGGGCTATCTCCGAAGCCACTTCACTGACGCGCTTGTCGAAAGGCCTCAACAGAGAACGGAAGATTCCGCTCGGCCCCATAGTCGTGACATCGTTGCCCTGAGTGGAGATATAGAAGCCGTCGGCGCCGCGCTGGCGGGCCGCCTTCATGTAAACGATGATAGACTCAGTGAGGTTTGCCACTGCCTGGCGAGCCGCCTCGGGGTTTTGCTTCAACAGCCTGACGAGCCTCTCCCTGCCCACGGTTTGTTTGAGCATGTCCCAAGGCGAATAGACGGTGGGAAGAATGAGCGCCTGGTCGTGCAGTTGAGCCGAAAGTGCCTCAATGACCTTCAGCTGAGCCTCGAAAGTCTTGACGCCATATACCGGCACCTTCTTCCAGTCTTCCGGGGTCTTGATGTCCAGCCTCGGCAGGCTCACTTCGTATTGCACTTTCACGATGTCCATGCCGGTTGCCTTGAAGAAGTTGACATGCTCCTGTATTGCCTTCTCTCCGAACTTGTTGTTGAAATGCATGAAGAAAGCGGCAGGCACATAGCTGTTAGGCTTCGACTGGTCAAGCAACTGGTACATCAGCTCGCGCTTTGAAGGCTGCTGCATTGCGCCGTCTGCCTGCGCAGGCAGAGAACCGGTCATTAGTAACGCTGAGAGCACGCCGAGCGTGCAAGTTTTCAAATCTGTCATTTTTTTACTTTCCATTATTTAGATTTTCATAACAAAACTGTTAAGGCTGTCATTTCCAATTTGGCTATCTGCAAATTTAAATAATTTTACCCTCTTTAGCTGTACGCTTTTTTGCCATTTTTGTATTGTGCACAATTTGATATAAAACATACAATATTGGCAAATTCTTATACTCTGTCTTAGA
>CAZZNO010000131.1:0-8341 GCA_964655685.1 uncultured Prevotella sp. | reverse complement strand
CCGTCTCCTGCACGTCCCAACTCACCGATACGGCTTGATAGGAGCACGTGGCGGTATGGATGGTGGTGTCGCCTGGACTAACAACGATGTTCTGCTGGTAAGAGTCGTGCTTGTCAGCAGTGACATAAAGAGTATAGTACCCCTCATTGATGTCGGTAAGCAGCAGACCGTCGCCGGTATCATCGGGTGTGCTTCCACTCGCCACTATGGCTCCAGTGTTATAATCGCGCAACTGCACCTTAGCGCCTTTAACGTAAGGCTTCTGTCCATCCTTATTGCCGTAGATCGTATTTTCGTCGCGCACACGCACACGGAGCGTGCCCTTACTCTCGGAAACGACCTTAACGTTGAAAGAGACGCTCAGTCCGTTGCCGTTTTCGCAATTCAGAGCCAAGCTTCCTTTCTGGATGATATTCACATCATAGCCATTATCGGCAAAACGCAGCATGATAGTAGCAGTATCGCCAGGCTGCAGGCTCGACATTGTTGCCGGTGTGGCAAGCCCTATAAATCCTTTTAGTCCTGAAGGCAAATCGATGGTTATCTTTCCAGTCTCGGCAAGTCCCATGTTTACAATCTCTATAGGATATGTGCGGCTGACGCCTTTGGTTACCGTGGTATTGATGCTCGTCGTAGACGCCACCATCTTTGGCCTATGCACACGTGTATAGTTATAGGTAACGACATCCAGGCTCGCGCCCTCGTCGCTCGTGAAGTTGAGGGTAATGATGTCCCAATAACTGCCTGTGCTTGCCTCCATACCAGTGATAGTGTAGTTGATGGATGCAGTGGCGTTGCCAGCCAGCTCAGCAAGACTCTCAACCTCTACATTGTAGTTTTCTATGGCTCCGCTAAGAGTAACCTTGATGTTGTGAAGTGGCAGCGAAGTCAGGTTGCGCAGTTCTATGGTGCCTTTGTAAGGTTCGTCCTTATATATTTGATGTTTAATATAACTTGACGACGTACGTTCAAAGCCATATACATCGAAAGCTCCCATCTCCGCTGTGAGTTCCTCACCACTGTTGCAAACACCATAAGTGAAGTGTCCGCGATAGCCGGCAGGAATCTGATAGATGGCTTTGAACTCACCAGTGGCATCGGTAAGGCAACTGAGCTTTGTGCGTACACCGCTGAACACTATGTACGGTTCCACGAGCAGACTTGCCACCGACGCACCGCCATTGGCAACGACTTTTCCTGAGAGCGTAACAGTGCCGGCCTCCTTGTAGATCGTGCTGTCGGCACTGACTGTAAAGTTGTAGAGCGACAACAGTTTCAGTTTAAGGCTCTCCGAGCTGTTGTTCACATAGAGCAGCTCAGGCACCGTGCTCTTAGGATTAACCTTTGCGCTTAGAGTATATGTTCCAGGCACGTCGCTTGTCTTAACGTTTGCCGTCAAAGTCTGGCTCCCACCTGCAGGAATTGATACAGATGTCTGCTGTGTGTTTACAACCTTATTGTTGATGAATACCTGCACATCGGTTCCTGCTGGCAATTCTGCCGCGCCAATATTGCTGATGGTCATGGTAACAACGACCTCATCACCTGCCGCCACTGTAGAGTCGGAGAGCTGAATATCAGAGAATGTGGCATCGGCAATGGTGCGGTCGCTGATGAGCAGCCACGAAGCACCGGTACTATAGCCCTCGGCAGAGACAGTAACGCTAACCATGTGGTCGCCTTCGGCTGTAGAATTGCTATTAGCAACATACTGGAAAGTGGCGCTCTTGGCACCAGCAGGAATTGTAACACTTGCCGGACAAACCACATCGGTGCCATCGTGATTGATGGCTACTGTAAGAGCCGACGAGTTGTCTGTGGTATTGCGGCTGACTGTGAACGTCGCCCCAGCGTCGTCGCCTTCAAGAATAGTGGCTTTGTTGGCGGTGAGCTGCAGGGCAGGACCGTCGTCGTCGGTAATTGTAATAGAGTCTACTACGCTCGACTGCTTGTCGCCGATGGCATCACATCCGCAATCGGTAACGTAGACAGCAGCACGTATAGCAACCTTGCGGTCGCCGTCGACGATGGCGTTGTCGCGCACGCCAAGTGGGAATGTGGCAGTGGTGGTGCCAGGCTGCATGGTAATTTCTTTCACCGAGTAATAGATGTCGCCATTGCCATCATCACTGAGACGAATTGTTACTTTGTTGTTGGTAACCTCCTTACGCGTAATGGTGCCCATCATTGCCTGAGGTCCCGCGCCCTCACTGACGGTTTTCGGCGTGAGTTTCATGTCAATGGCTGGCATATCATCATCATGGAGCATGAAAAGCACGGTGTCGCTCTTATGCTTATCCGAGGTGCCGATGAGCTGTATCGACATATCGTTGGCTGGCAACTTGTCCTGTAGTACAGGAATGTCGACAGAAGCCGTGGTAGCGCCCTTCTCAAAGTGTATGCGCTGTGGCATGCGGAACCGCTTGGGCTGCTCTATCGTAAGATAGACGTTCAAGTCTTCTTCTGGATAATATCGCTGGGGCACACTTGCCGTTACGTGGATTATGTCGCCTTCGTTGAAATCGCTTTTGTTTAGACTCAGCGTCATGGGTATGAGGTCATCGTCCTCCACGCGCACTGTATCTATAACACATTCGTAGCCATTGTTAAGCGGCTCATTGACAACGACGAGCACACGCTGGTCGGTGTTGATGTCGGAATTGTCTACAGGATACAGGTAGATATACGCCTTATCGCTCTTGGGCGAGAACGTTACCTGTTGAGAGTTGTTGCTACCCACTTTCAGCCGTCCGGTGTTGCCGTTGAGGTCGCGTGTCGTTATGGTGAAAGTTTGCGACTCGCTAATATCGCCAGTGCGACGCAACTCGCAGGAATACGAACCACTACCGTTCTCCGGAATCAGGTTCTTGTATGGCGTAAGTACCAGTTTCTTTTTTATTCTTAACGAATAGCTTGAGCCTGAGGCGGTATTGTTTACTTGGTTTACTTTCACCTCACCACACGTTGCCGACGGCAACAACTGCACCACGGCACGGCAGTTGCCGCTAATGCCAGGGAAGTCGCTGAGCTTAACAGCTAACTGGCGGCTGACGTTGGCTCCGGCGGCAAGTTTCTGATTATATGCTGTCGTGCCGATATTTGCGCGTGTGCCATCCTCGTTTTCCAAATATAGCCGCTCAGTCCATCCGCCGCCAGTGATAGAATCGCCAATGTTCTTCACTTGCCATTGCAGAGTCAGCTCATCGCCCGGACCAGCAATAGACTGAACAATTGTTGGCGAGAGCGGCACAATATCAGGCCGAGGGACAGTCTCGATAGTAACAGTGCCCACTGCGGCTTCACCGGTTCTTACATTGTTACCCTGCCTATCGGAAAGAATGGCAGTCTCGTCGCTGATGACTGCTTTCAGCTTGGTACCATTGGAGGCATTCTCAGGTAGCGGCATACGGATGTTGACCAGCGTGCCGGAACTTCCTTTGATTGGAGTATTGGCAGCAGAAGTTATTATTACACGGTAGACATAATATGATGAGTTTGAAGTCTTGCCATTGTAAGTGTATCTGATGTAGCTGTAGCCACGGCTCCTCACTGCCATGTTCATGTCGACGGCGCGCGTCTGGTCCAACGTAATTATGCTATCAAGCCCTTCCGCAAGCTCGTATGGCAAACCAATCTCGAACTGCACACCGCAAATGTCACTCTGGTTCTCCAGACTGACAGGCACTATTGCCGTCTTTCCTGCAGGGAAAGTCACATCGCCAATGCTGAGCCTATTGGTTTGTGCAGAAACACTGAACATGTCTACCCAGGAGCCAGGCAACGACACTCCAAGCACAGCAAAGAAAAATACTATGGTTGTGATTATGCGTTTCATCTCTGACTTGCCTTATTTTATTATTTTCTTTCCGTTCATGATATATACTCCCTTTGTTGGGATGACGACCTTACGACCTACAACGTCGTAGATTTTCCGGCTCTTTTGATTGCCATCATTAATATTGCTTATACCTGTAGCCTCACCTCCTGAACAACTCGCCTCAAGTGCGTTTCCTTCAACATCACAAAGTCGAACATCGATGATTGCGGAGCCGGAAGTCAGCCCATGAAGTATATCATGATTGCCGGCAGGCAAAGAGTTGCCCGCAGTATTGTAGACTACGATGCAGACGTTGTTGCCCACTTGCCTTTTTGCCATTTGGTAGCCAGCCCGCTTCATGGCTGTAGCAAGGGTGATGTTGGAAGCATGGGCACCATCGACAGTGAATTGCAAAGCAGCTATTGCGTCGGCACTTTCCACCGCCAATGCGCCATTGCTTATGGTGCAATTGTTGCGGGCGGCGATTGCTTTCGGGCTCATGCGCAATCCTTTAGCCTGAGCAGACGTTCCACCGAAGTCAAGAATGCGATTGACATTTATCACTGCGTCGCGCACATCAATCTGATTGTCGCCATTGCCATCGGCTGAGGTGAAATTGAATATAGAGCCTTGAGATGGACTGTCATAGAGCGCATAGTAGATGAGCTTCTGAAGGTCGGACGCGTCAACGCTCTGGTCGCCGTTGATGTCGCCGTCTATCCAGTCAAAGATTACGATGCTCGGCCTCGAATAGTCCGATCCCCAACCACAGTAAGAAGAATAGTAGCCGGAAATGGCAACGGGCTTGCCTTTCTCTAATTTGTATTCTTTTGTTTGACTGTTGTCGAAATATGGTTCAAACATCATTTCATCGTTGAGTTGGAAAAGCGGATAATCATCGTTGCGGAAGTTATTTCCATAGAGACGATTGTACAGAAAATTTACACCGAGCTCATAGTTCTGTTTGGCATGGTCATAGCGTTGCAAAGTGTTGAAGTCTATTTGGAACGGAACGCCCAAGGTAACTTTCTGAGCCGGGTAGGCATCGGTTACTATCGGCTCGCCAGTGTTGTAGTCGAGAAACTGGTCATTGAGCAGGAAGTTGCTGTTGGACGTCAGTTTACCATTGGGGTACATGCACGACATGCCAGTCAGACGATTGCTTCTGAGGTTGATGTAGGTCAGGTTAAGCAAATGGCGCAAGAATGGACCGGCGTCGCCTTCAAGCTTGTTGCCAGCCAAGCACAGGTAACTTAACGACGGACAACTGACTGAATCGCCAAGTATGGTTTCAAGCCGACCGGTTATATTATTGTTAATAAGGCTGAGCTTCGCAAGCTTGGCAAGGCGGAAGATGCTGTCGGGCAGCTCGCCTGTCAGATTGTTCGACTCCATTACTATCTCCGTGATATGGTCGCCTTCTGTGGTTACGCCATACCACTTATTCTTGTATCGGTCGTCGGTGGTCAAGTCCCACTTGTTTGTCCAGTTCTCGCCGTCAAGCTGCCGATATATGGCTTTCATGATGGCGAAGTCCTCAGCTGCGAGCTTGTCGCCAGTGACAAAAGTCCTGATTTCCTTAAATTCTTTCCAGTAGTTGGCAGCGGCATAGTTGCCGTCAGTTCCCATTGGCACCTCGAGTATGCAATTTGAGCGGAAATCTATGTAATAGTTTGAACTCAACTGCGGTGGCGTGCCTGTATATAGGCGAAGCAATTCCAGGGGACATGAGTAAAAGTATGTAAAGTTTGTAGAATAGTCAACACTTCTTCCAACCACTGCCCTTTTCAGACTCTTGCAATTCCTGAAAGCATCACTCCCTAATGATGTTACACTGTCGGGTATCTCTATGCTGGTGAGACCGGAGCCTGCGAAAGCGCTTGAGCCGATGGTCTTCAGAGTTGCGGGAAGCTGTATTTCGGTAAGTGATATGGTATTAAGGAAAGCATTACTATCCACTTTCTTCAGCGATGCCGGCAAGCGCACTGTGGCAAGCGATTTGCAGCCGGAGAAAGCATACATGCCAATAGATGTAACAGCGTCGGGCAGAGCTATGTCTGTAAGGTTAGAACAATCCAAGAATGTATAAATGGGAATCTCCGTAATGTTTACCGGCAATACAACCTTAACCAGGGAAGTGCACCCTGAAAACACATACGAAGAAAAGCTTGTAATGCTATCAGGCATTATGATACTCTGTATTCCGGTATTGGAGAATGCACTTTGCCCAATAGTCTTCAATCCGGCAGGCAATGTTGTTATTGCCAGTTTCCGACAACCACTGAACACTGAATGCTGGATTGTTTGCAACGACATAGGTAATTCTGTCAGCTCAAGACTGTCGCAGCCGGAGAAAGCTTCATACTCAATACTTCTTATTCCGTCGCCAAGCGTTACGGTGGCCAATTGCTTGCAGTTAATGAATGTCCTGGATGGCACCACTGTAACTCCCGCCGGCAGCTTGGCACGAAGCAGAGATGCACAATCATAGAATATATCAGTTCCAATGCTTGTTATATGATCGGGGAGCATGGCTTCAGTGATGCCGCTCTCTTTGAATGCACCGTAGTCTATAGACTTCAGCTGAGGAAATTTGCTGAATTCGAACTCCTTCAGACTGGTACAACCTTCAAAGGCATTACTGCCAATGCTGGCTATGGTGCTTGGCAGCACAACACTGGAGAGCTTGGCACAATTTTGGAAAGTATAATCGGGCAACTGAGTTAGGTTACCCGGCATAGTAACACTTTCGAGCGATGAGCAATTTAAAAAGAGACGACTGCCTATCGTGGTCAACTTTGTTGGCATAGACACTTCTGAAAGCGAAGTGCAACTTTGAAATGCCCCGTGGCGCAATTCCTCCATTTCCTGAGGCAGCACTACCTTGCGAAGCTTAGAACAGTTTGCGAAGGCATAGTCTCCTAAAGTTGTGAGAGTCGTTGGCAGCGAAATGTCTGTCAACGATTTGCACCCATTAAAGGCGTAGTTGCCAATTGAAGTCAGACCTTCGTGGAAATTAACAGCTGTCAGCTTGCTGCATCCATAAAAAGCATAAGTTGGTATAGTCGCAATAGTGGAAGGAATGTCAATAGAGCCGGCCACGGTTTTGCAATCGTAGAATGCATATTCGCCTATAGAAACAAGATTGTCGGGCAAGACAACACTTTCAAGAGAGTCACAATTGTAGAACGCTCGTTTTCCTATAGAGGCTACACTTGCCGGTATGTTGACGGAGGTAAGGCTTTTCATTCCATAGAATGTATAGTCGTTAATCTGCTTCAGTCCTTCGGGCAGTATGAGCGACTTTATTTTATTGCAATAGCTATAGTTTCTGTCAGCCGAGAAGGCTGCGTTGCCTATGCTGTCCACACTCGAAGGAATAATGACATCTCCGAGATTCCGGCAGTCGCTAAAAGCATGGTGCAGTATTTTAGTAGCCGTAGATGGCAAGCTTATACTCCTTAAAGAAGGCATGTAGGCAAACATGTATTCACCTACCACATCGTTGACCGTGTTGAAACTGTTGGAACCATATTTAGATATATTACCGTTGTTGTCCACCGTCCATTGATGGTAAGAATCGCCACCATTAACAATACGCGCTTCAGTGAGGTTAAGAGTCTGGAGATTAGGCAACTTTTGATGCAAGTACTCGATGTCAGTGCCATTAATGGGACCACTAACGGTGAGTTGCTCCACTTTTGCCAAGACAGAATCAATGGTGGGAAGCTTATCCATAAGGCTGCCTCCCTTATCCGTGGTTACAGAATATTCGTTGTCGGCGTTTGCGGCAAGCGGCAATAGCAAGGCAAACAACAATATGCGAATATGGTAATATAAACTGTTCATATTTATTTTTTTCGGAATGGTAAAGCTTGGTTAATAATCCCACAAAGACGACTCATCAGAACAATTCCAAGTGTCACCCCATTGATTTTCTTTAGCGTCAACTGGAGGATTGCCGCTTTCGCCGGCGTTCCCACCTGAGCCAATGTCTATAGACATTGTTTGCAGTATCGGCTCTTTGTCTACACGGATAATCATGATATGCGGCGCCACGTAAAGCTGTTTCTTATTCATCTTTTGTTTTTAAATATGTGAGTTCGGGACAAAAAATTCATTGAAAAGTTTGTAATCATGTTCTCCGTGGACTGTCTTTCCGCCCTTTAAGACGACGGTCCACCTCTTGAGCCACAATCTCCCGGATTGTCTCAAGAAGCTCAATGCGGTCGCTCGCATATTGCCTGTTAGCCTCATTCTCAAAGGGCGGGCCGTCGGTTACTTTCATAAAACGTTATTATACTTTTGCCAATTATTACTTCAGTGGAATCGGCCCCGGGTCTTTCGTGTTAGATGCCTGTATTGTGTAAGTCTTGCCGTCAGGTGACTTGCCGAGGTCACAGAAGTGGATGACCTGCTTGCCATTGTCTCCCTTTGCAATGATAGCAACCGGCACCACGTAGACATTTACTCTGTAAGGCCACTTCGGCTCTTTGAATGCCCTCCAGTTCTTGCTTTCGAAAA
>CAZZNO010000130.1:0-8346 GCA_964655685.1 uncultured Prevotella sp. | reverse complement strand
CGAGAGAGGTCAATCGTCCCAGGGACTCTTAGCCTGTGGCAGGGAGAAGCCGTCAAACACTTTACGTGTCTTGCCTACGTACTCCCATTCGTCGTCCCAGTCGTCATCCCAGGCATTGCCGTGACGGCTTTTCCTTTCCTTGTAGCCGCGATATTGCTTTGCGTCGCCGTAAGGGCGGTCGTTGGCTGAGGCGGCAAGCAAGCCGTGGGTGCCTACGTGTATGATGTTTATCTTAGGACTGATATATGTTTTCTTCTTCATGTCTTTGTATAGCCTTCTTTGTTTTATTCATTAACCTTTAATCCGTCTACGGTGAACACGCCTTCGCTTGTGCGAATGTACATTTTCCCGTCGCGCATGAACTTGCGTGCAGCCTTGTCTTTGCCGGTAGTTATTTCCTCTATGCCGGTTGTCTCGCCGCTGAATCCGAATGCGACACCGTAGGCTGCCTCCTTAGCCCTCGACGTGTTGCCCTCGTAGGCAAACCATGAGCGGAAGGGGAAAATGTAGACATAGTCATACTGGTTGGTGAGGGTCCAGCTGCTGCGGAACCTGTCAGCCGAGAAATAAAGGCACTTTTCGCTGTTCTTTGCCAGTTTGCATCCTGCCATAGAGGCGGTTGGCGTAAGTGTGAACGATTCGCCGTCCAAGGAACCTGTTGCACGGCTGTCGGCGTCGGCAATCTTTGCCATGCCCTGAGCCTGTGTAGAGGCAGCCTGAGCCACGGGGGTAGCCACGACGTTGGCTCCATACTCCAGCACGGTAAAGTTTTCGATGCCTTCCAGCTGGTCGGCGTCCTTTACGTAGAGCAGGTATGGCTTGTAAGCCTCCGTTTTTCCTGTAGAAGGATTATAGGTATCGAAGTGAACAAAGTATTTGTAAGAAACCACGAGCCTGTTGTCGAAGTCTTCGAAAGCCTCGCCCTTGTCCGTAGAGATGGCGTTGTTGGCAGAGAGCTTGCTGACCTTGAAACTCTTTCCGTCTCCTGCGCGGTCGCCGCCGTTGTCGTTGGTGTGCGTGCCGTCAGAAGCCACAGAGAACTGGAAAGGCAGCACGAGCGTTGTGATGTTAGACTTGCCGGTAGTGCTGTGGGTTATGTTGCGCGTGTATTTGGCGTATGAAGTAGAAGGTACGTTGATGGAATAAGGCGCAAAGAACGGCTGCTTGTCAGAGAGCACAATATTGTAATTGGCAGAGAACTGTCCTTCCGACTGTGCCTTGTGAGCAAAGTTATCCAGCCTGTAAGCAGTGTTGTTTGGCAAATAGACAAGGCAGTTTGCAGCCATCATGTTACGGAACTGATTAAGATACTCAATACTGTTATTCTCAGGAAGCACAATGCTCTGGAGGCTGCTCATGTCTACATAGAGAATCTGTCCGGTTTCACTCAGCCCGTTCTCGTTCTTCTCGCACAGCTCTGAAATCTTGGCAAGCACGTCAGAGAGGTGAGCGTAGCCGTCGGGCTCGGTCGTAGCTACCTTTATGCCCCACATAGAAGCTTCTTTCTCGTCGTTGTTTTTGTCGGTGTAGAAAGTCTTGTCATACACTTTCACCGGTGTCACCGCCAGCTGATATTCTTTTTCCTGAAGCTCTATGTCCATAGCGTAGTGTGCGTAGAAGCGGTGCTGCGTTGCCGATGTAGGCGCAATGTTATAACGCGTCTCGTCGCTTATGAAGATGTAGGCAATGTATTCCCGCCCTGCTGTCAGCGACACCTGCTTGAACTCGCCCTTCACGGCGTTGCCTCTGTTGTCCTTATAACCCGTGTCCTGCAAGTACTTGGCAACAGAGAACGGGTATTCTTCGAGCTGCCTTTCAGCCCTCGACGTGCTGACGTTTGTCAGTTCGTCGGCATTGTTGAAGCGGAAAGGCTTCGTACCTACCTCCACCACTTTCAGCTTGTCGGAAGCAGGCTCATAGTCGGGACTGTAGCTGTCGGCATAGAGGTTTTCGTTTGCCTTGAAGTATTTTGACTCTACAAAGGACACGCGTGCGTTTCCGTCGGTGGCGCCTTTGTAGGAGTCTGATTTGTAGGTTTCGTCCGTATAGTTACTTGTCAGGTTGTCGAAATCAAAATTCCATACGTGCCCTGCCCTTCCTTCAGGAACGTTGAAGACGAAGCGGCCTCCGCGAACGCTGAAGTTGTCGGCAGTGAAGTTGTGCGTAAGAGATGTGTTGTCAGTTGCGTCCCTTCCGGTGATGTCCATGCTGTGGATGAAGGGGTTGAGGTGCTCCATCGTCAGCGTGACGCGTACCAGCGCCTGACTGCCGTCGGCGAGGCCTGAGATTTTAAACTTCACGGCGTCGTTGTTCAGCCCGTCAAGTGTTATGACCTGATTGACGTTTGTTGAGGAGATGGTAGCTGTCTCAGCCACGACCTGCCCGGTCTTATCGTAGACGGTGGCGGTGAAGCCGCTGGCAGACGGGGTGAAGGCGGCGTATCTTATAAACTGAGCCGCGTTTTTCGAATTGGTGTTCAGCACGGCGCGTTGCCCTGCGTTGGCGCCTTCGTGTATGTACATCCTTGTGGTCTCCCTTCTTCCGAAGATCCCGGTCCTTGTCACTACGTCAGCGTAGAGCGTGCCGTTGTCAGTGTAGCCGAATGTAGCTTCCGCCGCCATCCATGAGTTGTTTGTAAGATAATAGCCGTTGTTGCTGCTTGCCACATACACGCGCGTGCCGTTCAGCGAGAGCTCTCCGTTGCGGTTTATCTGCCATCCTGTCTCGGGATCTCCGCCGCCAATGGTGCCGTCGGCGTGTAGATAACCAGTCTCTCCGTGACGATTCACGCCAATGGTGTATCCGCCGTTTTCGCGCCTTCCGAGGGCGAACTCAAGCTTTGCGCCGGTTATGCGGTAGCCAATGGGGAATTCCTTGCCCGAAATGCTTGTAAGGCTCACGGGCGTCTCTATATAATATGTATTGTCTTCTTCTGAAGAACTCTTGGCGAGCGCATACCATGCCTGCGCCTTCTGCAGCCCGTCCCTGTTTATGATGCAGGTTATGGTTTTGTTGGCTGCATTGGCATCGGCGGCGCTGCCTCCGTTGACGGCGCTTGCCTGATATATCAGGTTGTTGGCTTCGAGGTCGTCTACGTTTCTGTAGTCGTAGCTAATATATGTCTTTCCGTTCTTCGTGTTTGGCTTAATGGCTCCGAGCTCCAGTTTTCCTACCATGAAAGGAGATGCAGCCACGCCCTTTGCTGTAGAGAAGGGGAGGGAGTTGAGAGGCTGGTCGAAAGCGGCGTCGGCAGAGAACTGCACCTCGAAACTGCGTATGCTCACGCCGTAATAGCGGTCGTTCACGTTGGCGCTCTTGCACAGGCGGAAGTAAAGCCTGTTGCCCATGTCCGACTTGTTTGCCGCCTGGCGGCTCATGGTGTATGCTTTTGTATCATTATTTGCCGGCATCTCGTCGGTCTTAGCCTTGTAGCTGGTATAGTCGAAGCTTGACCCAGTCTCATAAAATGTTTTTCTCACCCCGCGAGTCCTGAAGTCGCTGGCAAAGGTGTGGTTGTTCATATTGTTGTCAAGCGTGATGCTATAGCCCGTGAAACGGTAGCCCTTCGGCAGCGACACTACTATATAGCAGTCATCCGTCGTTCCACCCGTTATCGTCAGCTTGCCGTCCACCACGTTCAGGTTGCCCGCGGGGTTGGCAATCTCGCCGCCCTTAGTGAGGTCGGCATCGTCAGAAACCGCGAGGTTCAGACCCACCTGGTTGTGCCGCCAAAGGGCGCTGAAACCGTTTTCGAAGCCTGTCTCGCTTTCGTAGGTCACGGCGGCTATGAGGTGCCCCGTCTCCGGCGAAATGAAGACATTCTGCGCCGGCAAGCCAAGGGCTATTGCCAGCATGGCTATCAAAGTCGTAAAAAACTTTTTCATGTTTTTAATATGTTTTACGGTACTACTTTTGAAAATTTTTGCAAAATTAAGGCGAAGAAATGAAAAACAAGAAGGCACAAGCACGCAAATAACCTCAAAAACTACCCTTAAAAACAGGCAAAAGACTCTTTTTTTGGGGTAAAACAGCGCAAAGCCACTATTTTTTATTACCTTTGCAGTCCGTTTTCAGAGATATAAAGTAAAGAAAAAAGCATGTCACATATATACACCCTGGCGCGCCGCTACGTCAAGGGTCTCTACGCTCACAACGTAGTAAACCCCGTAGACCGTCTGCGCTTCTATATCTACATCCTTTGCACGTCGCTCATCACTCTCGGCGTGTCGCTCCATTTTCTTGGCATCCTCGGCATCCGCCGCCCCGTGCTGCTGGGTTTCTCCCTCTGCTGGGTAGGCGCCACGTGGCTGCTGTTCGCCCTGTTCGCCACCCGGCGCATCAAGGTGGGCACCGCCCTCATCTCGCTATCCTTAGTGTCTCAGGCGGTGGAGAGCCTGCGCGTGCTCTACCTCGCCACCACCCACACCATCACGGCTCAGCAGTTCTTCATAAACGAGTTCATCTGCTACCTCGTCCTTTTCCTCATCGTCATTTCGTTCTTCTACCGCACGTCGTTCCTCCTCACCGCCATCAACCTCGTCGCCGCAATAGCCTACCGAGCATTCATACCCGACATTGTCAACTCCATGACCATTACCATCCTCATCCTTGCCGACATAGCGCTGTGCGCCTACTGCTATGTGTCGGTGTCTATAGCGAAGCAACTGACGAGCGAGCGTGAGGAAGCCAAGGGCAAGTACAACACATTCCTGAGCTTCATGCGCATGAACGACGCCGAGGTGGCGGCGCTCGTAAAGCTCGTGCGCTCGCCGTTCGACGACGAACGCAGCACCGACCTGCTCGTAAGTAGGCTGAACGACGAAACCAAGGCAAACCTCATAAACATTGCCAACCGCATAGAGAGCAGACGCCTGGCAAAGGAGGACAGGATAAGGCAGCACTTCCCGCAGCTCACGCCCACCGAACTCACCGTGTGCCTGCACGTCGTGGCGGGGCATACACAGAAAGAGATTGCACGCATCCTCAACAAGTCGGAAAACAACATCAGCACTGTCAGGGGTAACATCAGGCGGAAGCTGAATATGCAGAAGGAGCAGAACCTCAGAGAATACCTCATGGAAGCAATAAACCTGAGCACTGACAGCCTTTCTTACAGTTAAATACAGAGAAAAGACATTACAAAAAGTAAAAAGGCTTTACAACGGCAAACAGGCATTCCAGAAAATGCAAAGCCACATTTCAAACCTGAAATTAAGCCAACATCATACCAACATGCTGCCGCCTCATCATCTTCACGCCGTAAAGCCATCTTCTTTACGGCGGCAAGCAATCTTTTTTACGCCGTAAAGCAATCACCTTTACGGCGGCAAGCAATCTTTTTTACGCCGTAAAGATCACACGCTTACGCCGTAAAGAAGACTACGAAAAATCCACTCTTTTGCTTAATTCTCATAACTAACTGATAGCGTGAAACTTGCAAGCCTTGTTATAATTAGCGTATTTACAACCTCCAACAACCTTTTTCACAAAAAAGCTACTCACAGAGAGGGTGCGCATGATTTAATATTGACAAAGCAGGTATGCCTGTGATGATTCCACGAAAATTAAGTATTTTAAGAAAACACCTTTAGAAAAATATGTGTATCTTTGCAAGTACAAAGCAATCTATAATAAAAAGTAGTATTGGGCAATATTTATGCATAGACATTTATACTCAGATTAGAGCAAGCCGCAAAGTTGCCGAAAGGCAATATCACAGAAATAAAAATGTTCAATGATATAAAACACAATAAATGGAAGATAATAAATATACTTGGATACCTATTTATCAAGAGCTGGCAAATACATTGCTTCAATATAAAGATAATCGCAAGCCACTTGTGGATTGGATTTACAACAATCTGTCATCTATATTGAACAACAAAGGGAAGCCTTTGATAAACTATTTACATGAGAAAGACGGGTCGCGTATAAACGACATTGACCCTTTCTCAGTGTATGCAATATTCAACAGAGGCATCTCAAATACGAACCGATCCGAGATTCTTAAAAAATTCAAGGAATGTTTCAAGTTACAATCCGATATTCCATCTGATTACGACGGGATACCAATAGTTAATCCTATGCGTTCTTTCTTCTTTTCATGGGAGAATGATAACAAAGAGCGCATAGAAAATTTGTGGGAACTTTTTTATAAGGTTTTAAAGGGAGAAGACTTTTCGACTGAATATAATATTGCTGCAAAGGCAAGTGGCATCAAGTATAACATAACAATGTGGCTTTATTGGCTACGTCCATATAACTATCTTGCTTTTGATGAAAGAAATAGAAATGGCCTCAAATCTATGGGTCTTGACATTAAAGAATCCGATGTCAAAGACTACAGTAGATACCTACAACTAATCAACGATATAAAAGAAATGATGGAGACTGGTACTCTTCCGTTTAAGTCATTCCCAGAATTGTCATTTACAGTATGGAACCATGACATAAACGGAATGCCAATTCCACAAAGTAAGCGAGTTTGGTGCTGGAACTGTATGGGTGATCCATACGAATCTTTCAAGCATGACTATATTGGAATGGGAGATTCTGTCAAAGAAATAAAGGACTATTCTGTATTCAAGACAAAAGAAGAATTAGGGCAGGAATACCGTAAAAATCATGGAAACGCTGACGTATCAGTTCCTGATGCCTACTGGAAGTTCATGAAAGAAGTTTCAGAAGGTGATATTGTCGTAGTAACTACAAATAAAATGCAGAATGAAAAAAATACCCATTTGCTATATGGATGGGGAATATTCTCATCTGACTTTTATTCTGTTGTTGATGATGACGACCATTTGCGTCGTGATGTCAAATGGCATAAGCCTTATCTTGACAATCCTATATTGGATGATGAGCTAAGAAATTCTCTTTTCTTTCACAGCACTACGGCTTCGCAAGCCAGCAAGATTATAAAGTTGCTCAATATTAATTTGAATAAAGATAAAGAAATGGACAGGATTCAGCCTCATATAGAATTACTTAAAGCTAATTATAATGTTATTCTCACTGGTGCACCAGGAACTGGAAAAACTTATTTAGCTAAACAAATAGCTGCGATAATGATTGGATGCAAAACAGAAGAGCTTGCATCAACTGGTCATTTTGGCTTCGTTCAGTTCCATCCTTCTTACGACTATACAGACTTCGTTGAGGGATTACGTCCAGTTAAAGGTAAAGACAGCAACGCCATCGGATTTGAGAGGAAAGATGGTGTGTTCAAAGAATTCTGTGAAAATGCACTAAAAGAGACTGACAGCAAAACACCATACATATTCGTCATCGATGAAATCAACCGTGGCGAGATTTCAAAGATCTTCGGCGAACTGTTTTTCTCCATTGACCCAAGCTACAGAGGCAAGGCAGGTGCGGTAAGGACGCAATATGCTAACTTGCAGACGACATCGAATGCTTTCGATGCTGTTTTAAACTCCGACACATACGGACATTTCTTCGTTCCCGAAAATGTCTACATCATCGGAACTATGAACGACATTGACCGTAGTGTAGAGAGCATGGACTTCGCTATGCGCCGCCGTTTTGCATGGGAAGAAGTAACTGCAAAAGAAAGCATGGACAATATTTTAACTCAAGATAATCTTAAAGGTGTAGATAGAGACACCATCAATGAGTTGAGAAATCGTATGCAAAATCTGAACGACGCTATAATCGGCAAATATAATAAGGAGAGCAATGTGGCGAGGTCGATGCGCCTTGGCACGGCTTACCAGATTGGCGGTTCCTACTTTCTGAAGTTCGGCGAATACTATAAGTATGGCAAGGAGGAAGCATTCAATAAACTCTGGAACAACCACATAAAGAATGTCGTTTCTGAGTACCTTCGTGGCAACACCAATTACGATGAGCAGTTGGCTTATCTTGAGGAAGCCTACAGGGACGGAGCCGCTCACGATAACGATAACGCAGGAGAGACGGAGAATGCCTAATCCTATAAACATATCGGACAACTGTCTTGCTTATAATGGCAGACCACTGACAGAGCAGGAGAAGGACGACTTGCAAAAGTTAGCTCTCCCGTCTATCAGCGACCTTGCCAATAAGGATAATGGCGGGCTGCTGGTATTTCCTCCCGACTTGAATACGTATGGCGATGAGATAGGTGAGCAGCATATAGTGCAATATTGGAACAACACATTGCAGACAGGCAATATTATGGGATTTGTCGGCATAAACGATACGCGGCTGCGCATACATTCCCGTTTCGCCACTGGAGAGGATGACTATTTCCTCCACTATATGCTGCAGAAGGTCTTCTCTGTAAATCTATTCGATTTGAAATATTCTTCAGACAGTGAGGATGTCTTTGCTTTCCTTATTTAC
>CAZZNO010000129.1:3078-8535 GCA_964655685.1 uncultured Prevotella sp. | reverse complement strand
GAAGAAGAAAAATGCGCCAACGTAGGCTTTTTAAGCCAAAATTTTCATAACTTTGTGGATTGTAAAGGAAACACAAATGTCGAAGATTCTATCATACAACAACAAAACAACCGGCGAGGGCTGGATAACGCTCGGCGGACAATACAGTGCCGACGAGATAAACCAGATAAGCGACCCCAACGGAGGGCTGTCGCTTAAACCACGCACGGCTATACCGTCGCCATTCGCGCAGATGGACTTGGTAAAGAACGCTTTCCGCCGCCTTTCAACAAACAGCCGCCTCAACGGCGAGCTCATGGACGAGAGGCTTGTGGCAGGCGCGCTGGACATTGCCCAGCTGTTTTTTGACATGCCGGAACTGGGAGACAGGCTGACGGTGGTGGAGTGGAACCGCGACACTGCCCTGGCACAGCTTGAAACGGATGAGCAACACAGGCTGCTCGCCGACACCATGAGGATGTTCCTGGAGCAGGACAAGGAGGCTTTCAACTTCGACCGCATGGACCGCCTTTACTTTCTGTTCTACCACGGCGAGGCAATAGGCTGCACGTCGCCCGTCACGCTTTTCATGGCTACGCCCAACGCACAGCCACGGCTTTACGACATACCAGTGGAGCAAAACGTAAAGCTCTTTGAGCTGACGCGCCCTCTATACATGCGTGAGGAGCGCTTCATACGCTATATATACGCCCTTTTCACCGCTTATCCAGACCTTAAGCGATGGTGCGGCGAGGTGAACGCCTACCTCATTACGTGTTTCCCACTGCTAACGCCCGACCTGCGGCAGGAGATTCTGACCGACATTGGCAACCCATCGTCGGTGGACTTGGACAGCCGCGACAAGGCTTTGCTGTACCTGCAAACCAACTTTCAGCCTGCCGACGACGGCGTGCAGGCTTTGGGCGTGCCTTTCCGCTGTGCCAGAAAGGAGGACACAGAGGAGGCTATAAGCCGCAGCGACTTCCGCATAGTGCCGACGATTGTGCCCGACGGCGAGCGGTTGCCGCTGATATTGCGCAACCATCTCGGCGCTCCGCAGAGCGACCCGTTCAGATACATAACTCGGCCGTGGGACGACGCCACCACGATTACGCCTGCCGACTACAGTATGGCTCCCGAAAAGCGAGTGCTGCCTGCCACGTCGCATCAATATCCGTGGCTTACCGACAACGACTTCTTTGAGCCTACGCTCATCAAGCTCGACTATGCCATCGACGGCGACTGCTTCTTCAACGGCAACCTCATGCAAGGCTCGCGCGAAACCGACGGCGACGGCTTCCTGCTTCCGCTGACGAAGACATTTTTCAAGTATTTCACCGTGCAAGACCTCATGGGCACCATTGGCGGCAGGCCACGCTTCGAGATGATGCACACGCGCTCGGGACAGCAGGAAACCGTGAAGGTGACGCTGCGCGTGCCGGTGCAGAAAGAAGGACGCTACGTGGCTTTGGAGCGGACGTATGTGCCTGCCGTAGGCGTGGACATGCGCTATGACCGCAAGAACGACCGCGGACATTTCCTGACCGTGCCCTTCGCCGTGAGCGTTTTCCCATTCATCAAGAACCCGGCTCTGAAGCAATACAACGTGCAAACGGTTGACCGCGCGCTCGGATTGCTCGAGAACTACAGCATAGGCTTGGAGTTTCACCGTCAAGCCTCAGCCACCGCCCCAGGCAGCGAAGTGGAGGCGGTGAAACGCGAAAGGTCGGTGAAACGCGAGAAACGCGTGGGCAGCGACTACTACAGGCTGCGCAACGACTTCGACTATATTGCCGTGCACCTGAAAGACGAGCGCGGCATAGTGGTGGCTGAAGGACTGGTCTGCCCACGATGGCCACAATACATCGAAGGGCACGACGCCTTTACCTTTGCCGTGGACTTTGGCACCACTAACACCCACGTCGAAAGCATGAAGCAAGGACAACAGCCGCAGCCGCTGAAGATAGACTCGGCTTCGCGAGAACGCCTCATGGCTACGCTCTACAACGGCAGCCACCAGCTGTTCGACGTGATAATGAGGCAGGAGTTCCTGCCAAAGGACATAGGCGGCGACTATGGCTTCCCTCAGCGCACGGTGCTCTCGGAATGCGAGCGGCTCGACGTTGAGAACATCGACGAAATGGTTGCCCTTGGCGATGCCAATATTCCGTTTATATATGAGAAAGAGTCGGTGGGCTATGGCAACCGCATAGTGCCCAACCTGAAATGGTCTACCGACATATCAACGTCGAAGCGCGTACGCGCCTTCCTGACGGAGCTCGCCCTGCTAATGCGCACGAAGGTGCTCTTGGAGAATGGCGACATCACAAAGACGCGCCTCGTGTGGTTCTATCCACTGTCAATGAAGGTTGGCGGCATAAGGCGGCTCAGCGACTTGTGGGCGAAGACGTTCCGCGAAGTGTTCGGCGTAGAGCCCGACAGCCACAACCTCATAGAAATGCCGGAGTCGGTTGCGCCGTACTATTATTATAAGGTGTCGAGCCAGTTCCGAGGCGCAGCCTCCACCGTAGCCTCAATAGACATAGGCGGCGGCACGTCGGACGTGGTGGTGTTCCGCGCCAGCGAAGCCCAGCCCACGCTGCTTACGTCGTTTCGTTTTGCAGCCAACGTGCTCTTTGGCGACGGCTTCTCCGAGATTCCGCACGGCGACACCAACCCCATGACCGTGAGGTATGTTGACTACTTCCGCCGTCTCTTTGACGCTGACGACGACCGCTACGGCGAGCTGAACGGCATTCTTGACGACATAACCGCCAAGCGAAGCAGCGAGGAAATCAACGCCTTCCTGTTCTCTGTAATAAACAACAAGGTCGTGGGCGGCAACGACGTATTCTCTTATAACCTCCGTCTCTCTGAGGACGGGCGGCTGAAGATTGTCTTCATCTATTTCTATTCAGCCCTTATCTATTATGTAGCCAAGCTCATGCGGCACCGTGGCATAGACAAGCCACGCTCGGTAATGTTTTCAGGCACAGGCTCGAAAGTGCTCGACATCGTGGGTTCACAGCGCGATCTTGACCTGCTGTCACAGGCTATCTTCGAGCGTGTGTATGGCGAGAAATACGACAGCGACGGCTTCTCTGTTGTCATGGAGCGCAAGGAACCAAAGCAGATTACCTGCCGCGGAGCGCTGATGCAGGTACGAGACCCGAGCGGCTGCGCCAACGTGAACGAACTGAACCACATCATGGACAGCCTCGACTCGAGCCTGATTTACCATTACACCGCCATAGGCAAGGAACGGCTCACCTATGCCGACATGGATTCGGAAGACGTACGGCAGCAGATTGTTGAAGCCGTGAGAAGCTTCAACGACTTCTTCCTGAAGCTGTGCGACGACATGCAGGTGGTTGACCGCTTCCTGGTAGACAACCAGTCGCTCAACCTGTTCCGCACGCTGGTAGGCAAGGACTTGGAGCACCACCTCATAACGGGCTGGAACTATGTAAATAAGAACTCTACCGACCGCAATGCCGACGACGAGATTGAAGACTGCGTGTTCTTCTACCCTATCATTGGCAGTATAAGGGAGAACTTAATAGAAAAGCTGTAGCAGCCTCATGAAAATGACAGGCAAGCCATACCGAGACAATCGCAATGGCTTGCTTTTTCTGTAAAGACAAAAATGTTCGGAAACAAGGATTATATAACAGACACACAGCTCAACGATGCCCTTACGCCGTTGTTTAAGCGGCTCAGAGCTTTGGAAAACCAGAACAAAAGCCTTGCAAACGCCAACAAGGAGCTGGCGGCACGCGTAGAGGCTCTCGAAGCTGCGCTTGACGGCAGAAAGGCTGATGCGCCGCTTCCTGCCAATGAAGCTGCCGCCGATGAAGCAACCGTCGATGAAGCAACAGGTGCCGACCCATTCGCAACACTGAAAGGAACAGCATCTGATGACGCAAAGCCAATAGACAGCGCCGGCACAAGCGGCACTGCCCAGGCTGTTGATGCAGAAGGCAGTAAGCCGACATTCTTTCTGCCCGCCCCCACCCCGGACGGCGTGTTTACGGAAACAAGCCGCGAGGAACAGATTGGCAAGAGCATCTATGAGCTTACTGCCGATGGCAACGGGCACGGCAAATTCAAGCTTTTGTCGACAGCCGATGCCGTGGCTACGGCAATGATCAGCGTCAGCCAGTTCGTAAAGCCTGTTTGCAAAGTCCAAGGCAACACACACCGCATGCCCGACAGCATCGTTACCGTCAGCCCGGGCGAGGCAATGCTGAAAGACGGCGTTTGGACTGTGACCAAGAAGGCAGTCGTGGAGTTCAGGTAATTTCCACATTCACCAAGATGCAGGGGATGGCACTCGTTGCCGTCCTCACAGTTTAAAAAATATATAGGAAATGAAGGTAAAATGTCCTAAATGCAGGCTCAGGTTTGATATTCCCACAGCTCCAGGCATAACGGAGGTGCAATGCTACTGCCCGCGTTGCGGAACCCCGTTTACCTACAGCGAGCCGATTGACGGAGAAGACGGCGAAAGCCAAACGGATAATGTTTCTTCTGCGAGCTCAACCAGCGAAAACGATTGGGATAAAGCCGCGCATGGCTACAAAGACCATGCAGACAACAAAGGAAGAAGCCATGAGCCAAATGCCGAGACTGACAATAACCGTAGAAAAGAACATGACGAGCTGCACGACTACGACGTAGATTTCTACGGACGCAGCATAAGAGAGCACCGATATGCGTCGCATCACAGCCACGGCATGAGCCACACCGTGAACGTAGCCATAGGCTTTGTCCTTGCCTTGGTTGTTGCCGGACTGTTTGCGTATGGCATTGACAAGGTTGTGGGGCACTTCACTGAGGGCGACGAGGCGACGATGGAGCAGCTTGCCATTGCGGCTGACAGCACGCAAAAGGACAGCACTCATGTTGACAGTGCCAAGACGGCAAAGGAGTACGCTAAGCTCAAAGCAAAGAAAAGCCGGCGCAAAAGCATACGAAAAGAGCCTTCTATGGATAAAGAAGCCGACGGCGGCGTGCCGAAATGGGCACAAGGCAAATGGCGCATAATGACCGACAACAACTATATTTCCATCCACATAAACGGCAACAACATAAAGGTTTCCGACTTTTACCATACAAACTCCGGGCACATCACCTTGCAGGGAAACATTCTAGTCTGTCATTTCAGCGACGGCAGAACCTTCACCTACACTATTGACCCAAGCCGCCACCGCATCGTCGACGGGCACGGCTCTGTCCTGCAAAGATGATTTAACCGACATACAACAAGAAAAGAAGTGATTATTGAATTTATCAAATTAAGCGGACTATCAGCATTACTTCGACGAAATTCCAAATTAAACGAACAATAAAAATAAATTAGATAAATTTGAGGAATTGGCTGAAAGAATAAGCTAACGATGGTTTAACAAGCCTTCGCCAAACAAACAATGCCTTTCTTGTGGGGATACCACAAGAAAGGCAAAAACATGTTATGTG
>CAZZNO010000129.1:0-2978 GCA_964655685.1 uncultured Prevotella sp. | reverse complement strand
GCGTCTTTGCAAGCCTGCTCCGGCGACACTCTTTCCCACGTATGGATAAAAAGGAAAGCCACGTCTGCGTCGTTCTTGTATTTCTCAACAGCCATCTTCATTGCCGGCAGCGACCGCTTGCAGGGACCGCACCATGTTGCCCAGAAGTCCAATACCACCACCTTGCCGCGAAGCTTGCTCAGCTGCACTGTGTTGCCGTCGATGTCCTTAAGCGTAAAGTCGGGCGCCGGCTTGTTTATCATCTGTTCCGGTATCTTTGCCAGCTTCTCCTCAATGCGCTCATTGCTTGCCTGTTTCAGGTATTCGTCGAAGCCTTCGCTGCTGCCGTTTGCCTTAGTCCAAGCTTCCTTCATGATGTCTATACCGTCCTTGCTCAACCTGTCTTTTCTGAACAGACCGTCGAGATAGGTCCAAGCCTGCATCGGCTGTCCGTGCTCTACGGCGAGCCGCCAATAGCTGAAGCTGCTCGTTTTGTCGCCTACCTTACTGTTGTACAGGTTCCACGCCTCGTCTGCCTTGCCGTTTCGGGCAAGCCAGTCGGCGTATGCACTATACACCATCGTAGCCATCCGCCTGCTGTCTTCAGCTACCTGCGGCATAGCCTTGTCGGCAGCCTCGCAACCTTCTTTCAGCATCTGCCCTGCCGCCTCTTTCTGTCCAGCTGCTTCAAGCGCAGAGCCAACCGACGAATAGGCTACGCTCCTGAATGCCGGTGCCGAGCACTTGCGAACGTAGGCTAAAGCCTTGTCCACATTGCCTTCGCCGGCAAAAACCGAAGCAACAGTGTAGGCAGCCTGGTCATAGAGGTCGCTCTTGCCGAGCCTGCTTTCGGGAAACTTTTTCAGCCAAGCTTGATAAGCCTTCTCCGTTGTTGCGCCGCCTTTGAGCAGAGTCAGCTTGCGGTAGTCGACATAGCGCATGGCAATGCCTCTCGGAAATTTCTTTTCCATTGCCTTCCTCAGATCCTCGGCGGTCTTTCTGTCTCCCATGCCATAATAGCCATAGCCGGCATTGAGCACATCAAGTTCCTTCTTGCTCTTTGCAAGCTGCGCCATCTCTTTCTTGAAATTCTCAAGTTGTTCGCCACCGGCTGCCAAGGCTGCACGCCCATCTCTCAAGTATTTGTAATCCTGTGCCTGCATGCCAAGGCTAATCATGGCGAGGCACAACAGCAAAACAAGTTTTTTCATGTGTATTACCGAATAGATAATGCCTTTCTTGTGGCAACTCCACAAGAAAGGCAAAAAGTATGTTAGATGTTATGTGTGTTAAAGGCTTTTATTTAGCTGCTTTGGCAAGGTCAATCATCTTGGAAAGTTCAGCCACGGCTTCATCGTTTGAGCCACCAAAACCGGTAACCTGGAAGCGGATGTTGCCCTGCTTATCAATGATGAACTTTGAAGGAATGCCCTTCACGCCAAATGCCGTCACAGCCTTGTTGGTCTTTGTCTCCGGATCCTTGGTGTCCATCACGAGATGGAACTCGTCGAAGCCATTGTCGTGCAAGTAAGCCTTTGCCTCCTTGTTGGCTTGTTCCGGAGTGCCGCTTTCCCAAGTATGGATAAAGAGGAAAGCCACGTCAGGGTCGTTCTTGTATTTCTCTACAGCCATCTTCATTGCCGGCAGCGACCGCTTGCAGGGACCACACCATGTAGCCCAGAAGTCAACCACAACCACCTTGCCGCGCAGCTTGCTCAGCTGCACCGTGTTGCCGTCTATGTCCTTAAGGGTGAAGTCTGGTGCCGGCTTGTTCACCATCTGCTCAGGTATCTTTGCCAGCTTTTCGTCCACGCGCTCTTTGTTAGTCTGCTCTACGTATTCGTCAAAGCCGTCGCTGCTGCCGTTTGCCTTAGTCCAAGCTTCCTTCATGATAGCTTCGCCGTCTTTGCTGAGACGTCCTTTGCGCAACATGCCGTCGAGATAAGTCCAAGCCTGCATCGGCTGTCCGTGCTGTACGGCGAGCCGCCAATAGCCAAAGCTGCGCGTCTTGTTACTTACCTTGCTGTTGTACAGGTTCCAAGCCTCATCCGCCTTGCCGTTTCGGGCAAGCCAGTCGGCGTATGCACTATACACCATTGAAGCCTGATACTTGTCATTTCCGCCAGCAAGCTGTGGCACCACCGTGTCGGCATACTCGCTGCCTTCCTTATACATTTGTCCTGCGGCATCTTTCTTGCCTGCCTTTTCAAGGCTTGAACCAACGCCATAGTAGGTGAAGCATTTCCAAGCCGGCCTTGCCGTCTCACGGGTGTAGGCAAGAGCCTTCTCCGCATTGCCCTCCTGCGCAAACGCCGAAGCCACGGCGTAGGTTGCCTCGTCGTAGTTCTGATCCTTGCCGAACTTCTTCACAGGGAAAGTCTTCAGCCATTCCTTGTAAGCTTTCTCCGTAGCGTCAGCTCCTTTTATGTTGAACAGCTTCTGTGCATTAGTGCTGCGCACGAGCTTCCCCCGCGGAAACCTTTTCTTTATTGTTTCGTTCACAGCGTCAGCCGCCTTCGCGTCGTTGAGTCCGTAGTATCCGTAGGAAGCGTTCATGAGGTCTACTTCCTTCTTGCTCTTTGCCAGCTGAGCCATCTCCTTCTTGAAGTTCTCCAGCTGCTCACCTCCCGCCTTCCGGGCTTCGCTCCCACGAATCATAAAGCTTTCGCTTTGTGCCTGCGCCCCTATGCACATCAATGCGAGGCTCAACAGTAAAACAAGTTTTCTCATTCGTTTTTAGTGTTAAATGTTTATTTTTTTGCAAAAGTACAACATTAGTTTTGTACAAATGCATTTTTAAACAATTATTTTTACTCGTGAGACAAAATCTTCTTGTCTTCCTACCGGTCAGCCCCTACATCATTAATATGGTGCATTAGCCTTCCTCGTGCTTTTCATTTTCTTTTCAAACGGCAACAAGCCGGCAGGCTGACCTGTGATAGGATAAATCTTAAAAGAAGGATGTTCTTCGCCGTTCTCAGGATATTCGTCCGGATACA
>CAZZNO010000128.1:4343-8556 GCA_964655685.1 uncultured Prevotella sp. | reverse complement strand
TGCCGCCCATTGCCCTCATTATCTGGCGCGACACCGACAGGCCAATGCCGCTGCCCGCAGGCTTGGTGGTGAAGAAAGGCACGAAGATGCGTGCCGCCACGTCGGCAGGGATGGGCCGTCCGTCGTCTGTGATGTCTATGTTTACATTGTCATGGTTGTCAGAGAATGCCGAGATTTCAATGTGTCCTTTGCCGTCAGTAGCCTCGGCGGCGTTTTTCAGGAGGTTGCTCACGACACGGCTCACAAGGCCTTCGTCGGCATAGACGAGCAGGTCCTTTGGCTCCACGCTTACGCCGATGTAGCCGCCGCTCAGCCAATGGCTTGACAGGCTTGCCATGCGCTCGAGGAAAGGTTTGGCGTAGAACAGCGTCGGGTGCGGCGTTGGTACGTGGGTGAACTGGCGGTAACTCTCCACGAAGCTTGCGAGTTCCTTGCCTGTGTCGTGTATCACGCGCATTGCCTCCTGCCCGTCTTTGCCCGTAAGCGAAGCCTCGCTCAGCGATATTATCGGCGTGATGGCGTTCATTATCTCATGGGTGAGCACCCTTGTGAGCTTCACCCATGCATCCACTTCTTGGTTGGCGAGTTCGCCGTGAATGTCGCTGAAGCTTGTCACTACAGCCTGCCTGCCTTTCAGTGTGACGTATGACTTTCTTACGGCGAAAGCCTTCAGCTTGTCGGCTACCTGCGAGATGTGGGTTATGGGGTCGCGCCCGAGCATGTTCCTCGCCGCCGTGTTTGCCCGCAACACTATGCCTCTCTCCTTGTCAGAGACTATGATGCCTGTGTCCACCGAGTCCGTTCTGGTCTCATAGTCTTTCTCGCGCTCCATCTGTTCGTCGCGGGCGTGTTGCAGAATCTCCTTTATGCGGTTCAGCGGTTCGTTCTCCTTGGAGTGGAAACGGAAGGCGTAGTCGCCGTTGTCGACGGCGTTGAAAAGAAAGTCCACCTTGCCGCGGAGGCTCTTTAGCTTTTGCCATAGCACAATGTTGGCGACTATTGACACTGTGAGCAGGGCTATGAGGCTATATACCATATTTCTTTATCTTGTTGTAAAGTGTCTGCCTTGAGATGGCGAGCTGGCGTGCCGCCAACGACAGGTTGCCTCCGTTGTCGCTTATAGCCTTCACAATGGCTTGCTTTTCCATCTCGTCGAGCGTCTGCGGCTCTTGTTCTCCGCCGTCGTCGCCGTTTCTTCCTCCGCCAGGCGTGCCGCCTGTCGGGCTGTCAGCCGACAAGCTCTTTATGATGTTTCCGTCGGTCAGGATCACGGCTTTCTCTACAGCGTGTTGCAGCTCGCGTATGTTTCCGTGCCAGGGCATGCGCTCAGCCTGTGCGGCGGCACTTTCGGAGAGGCTCATGCCCTGCCTGCCATACTTCTTGGCATATCTGTCGAGAAACAGCCTTGCCAAGTCCGCAATGTCGCCCTTGCGTTCGCGCAGAGGCGGCAGGTTCAGGTGTATGGTGTTTATCCGGTAGAGCAAGTCCTCGCGGAACTCCCCTTTCGCCACCATCTGCCACAAGTCCTTGTTGGTAGCGCATATAAGCCTGACGTCTACGGGAATCTCCTTTGAGCCGCCCACGCGCACGATGCTGCGCCTTTGCAAGGCTGTGAGCAGCTTGGCTTGCAGCGTATAGCTAAGGTTGCCAATCTCGTCGAGCACGATAGTACCGCCGTTGGCAAGTTCAAATTTGCCCGGCTTGTCAGCTTTAGCGTCGGTGAATGCGCCTTTCACGTGACCGAACAGCTCGCTTTCGAACAGCGTCTCTGACACTGCCCCCATGTCCACGATGAGCAACGGTCCGCCTGCCCTGCGCGATAAGGCATGTATCTGTCTTGCCAGCACTTCCTTGCCGGTGCCGTTCTCTCCGGTTATGAGAATGTTAGCGTCGGTTGGTGCCACCTTCTCCACCATCAGCCTGAGGTCTTGCATTGCCGGCGAGTTACCCCAGAAAGGAATAGCTCCTGAGTCGTCGGCATTGTCTCTATAACCGCTGCTTTGACTTTCTTTAAGAGCGGATAGTGGCGCTTTGGCAGCCGATTTTGTCTTTCTTCCCTCTTGTTGTAGGTTATTGGCTGGGGCAGAGGGCAGGTTCTTGAGTGTTTCAACCAGTTTCTTGTTGTCAAACGGCTTTACTATAAAGTCGGCGGCACCCTCACGCATGCCCTTTACCGCAAGCTCTATGTCGGCGTATGCCGTGAACAGCACTACCTGCGTCTCGGGTCTCATGCGCTTTATCTCGTGCAGCCAGAAGATGCCCTCGTTGCCTGTGTTTATGCCGCTCTGAAAGTTCATGTCAAGCAACACCACGTCGGGCTTGTCCTCGCGCAAGCGTGTGGGAATGCTGCCGGGGCTGGCTATCGTCACGACTCTGGCAAAGACTTTCTCCAAGAGCATGCGCACGGTGGCGAGTATGTTCCTGTTGTCGTCAACGACAAGTATTGTTCTCTGTTTCATATCTCACGGCAAAGTTACTAAAAATAATTGAATGTATTAGTGCTTGATACTGTTGGTTTTACAAATAAATAGTTTGATAATTTACGGTTCGTTGCTTGTCGGGAATACATGTACGCCGCACGAGTGGGTTACGTACGCCGCACGAGTGGGTTACGTACGGCGCGTGTAGGAACCACGCGCGCCGTACGTAAGAAACTATGCCACCACGTGTCCGTCGAAGAGGTTTATTATCCTGTGGGCAATATTTGCATCGTGCTCATTATGGGTTACCATTATTATAGTTGTGCCATCCACGTTCAATGATGTTTATACCTTTAATAGTTATTGCCGAGTCGCGCAGCAAAGTTATGCCAGCCTCTTTATAGAACGGCAGAGCTTTGTCTATGCCACAATAATACTCATGATTGCCGAGACAAGCCACGACAGGAGCATTCAATCTTTTGAAAGCCTCTGCCATATGCTCATCATTAAGCGGTCTTATACTGCCGTCGATAATGTCACCGCCTATAAGAATAAGGTCTGCATTCTCCTTGTTTGTAAAGTCTATCCAACGGTCCAACTCGCCAACATGATTGAGATAACCCACATGCAGGTCCGACGCCATTATAATCTTCAGCGGTTGCGCCAATGGCTTTTCAGTCTTCATTGTGAGCGAATAGCGCTCCTTGTGCATGTAGTGGATGTATCCAAAGCCAAACACCACAATCATAATGCCGATAACTGACAACGTTCCTTTCAGACTGTTGAACATAAACGAGTGTGGCACAAGATGAACGGCACGCCCAAGGTCCAGCAGCAAGTAGAGCATCACAAGGTAGAGCATCACAAAGATGCTAGAGTTGCCAATCTCGTAACCCCATGTTGCCAAAGACATCGGCATATTGTCCAATGCTCCACCGAAATAACAGAATATTAGCAGAAAGCAAAGGAGCATAAGCCCCAGGACGATGAACTTAGGAACATTGCTGCAAGGCAGAATGCACAATGTTCTCCCCAAAAATATATGCCAGTCCGATGAAAGGCAACACAAAGAATACGAATCTCCACATATAAGATTGAAAAATTGAAATAATGAAAGAGCGATATAATGAAAAGGCCCTATTAGGGTTTCATGTGTAAAGTTACACAATAAATTTATAATATCTGTAATCAAAAATACAGATATTATTATCTTTTTTCAATGAATGATGAACGCCGTTCCTTTACCTTCTTCTGATTTCACCTTCACCTTAAAGCCATACTTGTG
Organism: uncultured Prevotella sp.; assembly: GCA_964655685.1. Taxonomy (GTDB): domain Bacteria; phylum Bacteroidota; class Bacteroidia; order Bacteroidales; family Bacteroidaceae; genus Prevotella. Next base: position 4,851 of record CAZZNO010000128.1, on the reverse strand, counting down.
GAATATCTCGTTGGCGAGTGAGAGTCATAGTAAAATATAATTGTTTCGTTCGTATTACGCTGTCGCAATGATGCGCACCAATTGGTACGGATATGCAGACCAATTGGTACGGATATGTAGACCAATTGGTGCAGATATGCAGACCAATTGGTGCGCTTCGTTACAACACCGTTTTTTGCTTATAGTTTAATAATTTCCTTCCCAACTTCGCGGTTCAATTCATTCGCTGTCTGCGCGAGTTTCTCTTTCATATCAATGATATTCATCGCCGTTTCCTTGTAGCTGTCATACAAGTCTACGAACTCCAGCAGAGTGATGTTGCGCTTTATATATTGTTCCGACGCGTTGTCTATCATTTCTTTCAGCCCTGCCTCCGTTGTTGCAAGTGAGCACAACTGGTTGTAAGTCTTTGTGATGTCCGCCTGCATCTCATTGCCCAACGTCTGCCGCTGCAACTGAGCCTGTTGAAGATTAACCTTTGCCGACTGTATATTGCCTTTGTTGTGGT
>CAZZNO010000128.1:0-4333 GCA_964655685.1 uncultured Prevotella sp. | reverse complement strand
ACAAAGGAATGGTGAATCCGATGCATGTCTGGAAATAGTTATGACCAATATTACCATTCTTATCATACTCACCTTTCATAGAGAATTGCGGCAGAGCATTAGCCTTTTGCAGTTTAACCTCATGATTGGCAGCATCAATGTCATAACCCATGGCAACGATGTCGGGACGAGAAGAAGATAAAGAAAGAACGTCAGAGAGTGACGGCAGAGTGCTTACGCTTGACAGAAGCGAAACATTATCAATTATAGGTATGATGTCATCTACAGAACCGGTTAGAAGTTTGATGTCATGTTGCAACTCACTGGCATCCAGCACCAAGTCCTGACGTTCTTTCTTCAATGTGAATATCATTGTCTGAATGCGCTGCAACTCTATCCAGCTGATGTTGCCTTTCTCCGTCTGGTCCTTGTAAGCGCATTCTATTTTATTGAGCGATGATAGCTCCTTATCAAAAATACTCAACTTGCTGTTGATAAAGTACAGGCTAATCATCTTTGACGCCAGTTCGCCTTGCAGCTCACGGAAGGCATCGTCATACTGACTGCCGACCGACTTCACCACACTTTGCGCCTTGCGCACCTGCTCATTGTGCTGAACGCCTATAGCAATGGGTTGTTCGATGGGTATGTCCGTCTCTCCGTCGTGTCCAGGGTCCAGCCATTTGTGGTTGGTTATAAATATTGTACATTCCGTCAACCGAAGGATTGTCATAGCTACGACTCTGCCTCAACTGCGCTTCGGCATCTTTCACGTCTAAAGCCTTAGAGCGCAGTTGCGGATTATGGTCACGAAGAAGTTGTGAAGCTTGCGCCACAGTGAGCCTAACATTGCTTTTGTCCTGAGCAAAAGCAATGTTAGCCAACAGTGCAAGCAGAATAACGATAAGAATCTTTCTCATTTCCCTTTCCTTTGATTTCTTCTGCAAATTTACTATCAAAGGAAAACAAAGGGAAACGAAAGCAATTAGAAGACTTTTCGGTGAAATTAGAAACTTCTAATCCCCTTTGTGGCAACGCCACAACTTAAACATCTAATATTTTTATTCTTAATTTGCAGAAATAATGATGCGAAATTCATTCATGACTTCACACAGGAAGTAGATTATTTAATCCTTTCGTCCAATCTTTCGAAGATGCAGAAAAGTTTGGGAACAAACATGATTATAGCTATAGTGCCGACTATCATTCCCCCAAGTACGCCTATGCCTATGGACAAATCGCCACGCGAACCTGCACCCGATGAAAACACCAATGGCAGCATTCCGAACACCATCACCGTTGCCGTCATAATGATTGGACGAAGTCGAATCTTCAATGCTTCCTTTGCCGATTCCTCAATGCTCAGTCTCCGCCTTGCCTCTACCGCATACTGCACAAGCAATATCGCCGTTTTGGCAAGCATGCCAATGAGCATTATCAATCCCGTCTGCATATAGATATTGTTTTCAACTCCTGCAATGCGTGAGAACAAGAAACTGCCACACAATCCAAACGGAATGACCAGCAATACTGAAAAAGGAATGAGCAGACTCTCATAGAGCGAGCTAAGGATAATATAGATAAAGACAAAACTAAGGATGAGAATCAACGTTGTCTTGTTGCCCGTCGAAGACTCTTCGCGTGCCATGCCGCCAAACTCATAACTATAGCCTGCGGGCAAAGTCTGACTAGCCACCTCCTCTATTGCTGCTATTGCCTCACTCGAACTGTGTCCAGCACTTGGCGTTCCGTTTATCTGAATGCTTGGAAACATATTGAAGTGGGTGAGATATTCTGCGCCATTGACTTTTTTAAGCGTCACATACTCGCTCAGCGGCGACATCGTACCATCTGAAGCCCTGACGAACATGCTCATCAATGCCTCTTCGTTTAGACGATATTGTGGTGAAGCCTGAATCATGACGCGGTATAGCTTCGTAAACTTATTCACGTTTGAAGAATAGTCGCCGCCAACGTAAGCGCCAAGAGCCGATAAAACGTCTTTTGGCGAGACATTGTTCATCATGCAGTGGGCAGCATCGACTGTAACCTCATATTGCGGATAACCGGAATTGAAAGTGGTAAATGCTTTGGAAATCTCCGGACGGCGGTTGAGCTGCTTGAGAAATTCTTTAGTAACATTCTCCAAAGACCTAAAATCCTCACCATTTCTGTTCTCCACATACATCTCGAAACCGCTTGCCGAACCATAGCCACGAATCATAGGCAAAGTCGAGCAGTTGATGTTTGCCTCTTTTATACAAGCCGTTTTCTTATAGATAACGTTCACAACACTGTCTACGTTATCATCCTTTTCAGTTCTCACTGTCCAAGGTTTCAGACGGATAGAGAACGAACCAGCAGAAGAAGTCTTGTTTGAATGTGTGTCGCGCCCATCCATACGGGTGTAAATCTTTATCTGAGGAATAGTCCTAATGATGCCCTCCACTTGATTCATCACCTTACTTGTCTCGTTCAAACTATATCCCGGCGGGCACTGCACATTGACGTCAATCGTTCCCATGTCCTCTTGTGGAACAAGACCTGACTTAGTAGTGGAGATGAAGTATACCAATAAAATAAAGGCTATAGCGACTCCGCCCACAGCCCATCCTCTATAGTGAGAGGAGATACGAGACCATTGCTTTCCAATATTAGATATTTTAGTAATTACTTTATGAATGTAATTATTATTCCGATTAAGCACATTAGATGCATGAGTATTGTTCCCCTCCTCCCTATATGGAAGGTTGTGGGAGCCTCTTAATATCCTCGCACTGAGCGCCGGACACAACGTCATAGCGTTCAGTAATGATATTGCCACTGCCGCAGCCATAGTCAGACCAAACTCCTTATAGAAAATGCTGGTAGTGCCGGATGTAAAACTTACTGGAATGAATACTGCCATAAATACAAGCGTGGTGCTGAACAGTGCCGAGCTTAATCCCTTCATTGCCTTGACCGTTGCTTTATAAACGCTCTTCTCACCAGCATCAAGTTGAGCCTGCACTGCTTCGACAACGACTATAGAGTCATCTACGACTGTTCCTATGACCAACACTAATGCAAAGAGTGTCAACAGATTGAGCGAAAAGCCCATGACATAGATAAACCCAAAGGTGCCTATCAGCGAAACGAGAATTGCTATAATCGGAACAACCATTGACCGCCAGCTCCGCAAGAACAAGAAGACGACGATTATAACGAGGACAAGAGCAATAATAAGAGTCTCCACAACATTCTGAATTGAAGCATTGAGAAAGTCCATCACGCTTGTCTGGTCTTCAAGCACCATTCCTGGTGGCAGAGTTCTTCTTGCCTGAGCCTCAACTTGATCCATCTGCTTAATAATGTCGTTGGCATTGCTGCCCGCAACCTGAGTGATGCTTGCCGAAGCTCCCGGCTTACCCTCTGTCGTGCTCCGAAGATTATAGTCCACCGTACCAAGTTCAATCTTCGCAATATCACTAAGTCGAACTATTCCATCTATGGAGTCTGTCTTCACCACCATATTCTCAAAATCCTTTATCTCGCTGTACCTTCCTCTATATTTCAACACATATTGGAAAGTGTTGTTCGATTCTGCGCCAAGCGATCCAGTCGGCGACTCCAGGTTTTGCGCGGCAAGTACATTGTCTATATCCGAAGGAACCAAGCCGTAAGCTTTCATTTTGTTTGGGTCAAGCCATATTCTCAATGAATAGTCGGCTCCAAAGACGTTTACCTCACCTACGCCAGGAATGCGCGCCAGTTGCGGTTCAATGTTAATCTTGAGATAATTAGTCAGAAACTTTGCATCATAGCGACCATCGGGACTATAAAGAGTTATGAATTTCAGATTAGAATTTTGCGTCTTCTTCACCGTAATGCCACTCTTCACAACCTCAGCCGGCAACTGTCCTTGCGCCGATGACACACGGTTCTGAACGTTCACAGCAGCCATATCAGCATCAGAGCCTTGCTTGAAATATATACTTATGGTGCACGTGCCATCATTGCTTGCTGTAGATGTCATATACTGCATGTTCTCCACTCCGTTGATTGAAGCTTCCAATGGAGTTACAACGCTCTTCATCACAGTTTCTGCATTTGCGCCCGTATAGCTTGCTGTAACCTTGACGGTAGGTGGCGCAATGTCGGGGTATTGCTCCAGCGGCAGGCTCACTAATCCTATAATTCCAAGGATTACAATCGTAACAGAAATCATTACCGAGAATATCGGTCTGTCAATAAATGTCTTTACGCTCATAAACAAAATCTTTATTTACGGCGTGCAAAATTATAGCAAGAGTTTGTCGTAATTTTGAAGAAGACAGAGTAATCGAGACAGAGTAAAGAAAAAAAGACAGAGTAA
>CAZZNO010000127.1:0-8588 GCA_964655685.1 uncultured Prevotella sp. | reverse complement strand
TTTACAAGTAAAGCATTGGGAAGATTATTAAAAAATATTGATTTATCATTCCATACCAATTGATTCGATATTCCGTACCAATTGGTATGCTATTCCGTACCAATTGGTCTATATATCCGTACCAATTGGTACGCATCGTAAATGCACTTTATTTATCGGCAATACCATAATGAGCTTCCTTGCTTGGCAACAGTGACAAGCAGGCGGCATGCCTTCCCTTGCCCATTTTGGGGTAAAGGAGGATATTCATTTAAATAAATAGTCGCGACCGTTTGGAGCAATCAACAATTTTCCCTAAATTTGCAACCGTAACGTGAAAGGAAATGAAAACGGAGAAGCAGCAACGGGAAGCGGCAGCAGAGTTTGCCAAAAGGTGGAAAGGCAAGGGCTACGAGAAAGGCGAGAGCCAGAGGTTTTGGCTTGACCTGCTGAGCAATGTCTACGGAGTAAACAGCCCGACGGAGTTTGTCGAGTTTGAAGACAAAGTGCATCTCGACTCCACATCTTTTATCGACGTTATGATACCTTCAACTCACGTGATGATAGAGCAGAAGTCGCTTGGCAAAGACTTGCGGAAGCCTGTCAGACAGAGCGACGGCACCATGCTTACGCCTTTCCAACAGGCGCGGCGTTATTCCGCATCCTTACCTTATTCTCAGCGCCCGCGCTGGATTGTCACTTGCAATTTCGCCGAATTTGATGTCTACGACATGGAAAGCCCAAACGCCGAGCCACAGCGTATCTATCTCAAAGACCTCAGCACTGACTTCTATCGCTTGCAGTTTCTTGTAGATACCGGCAACGAGCACATCAGGAAAGAGATGGAAGTGTCGATGAAGGCTGGCGAGATTGTAGGCAAAATTTATGACGCCTTCATCAAGGAGTATGATAAAGACGACCCTAAGTCGCTGCGCTATCTCAACATCCTCTGTGTACGCCTTGTTTTCTGCCTCTATGCCGAGGATGCAGGCATCTTCGGCAAACATGATTTGTTTCACGACTACTTGCAGCAGTTTCCCACTGCGTTGATGCGCGATGCGCTGATACACCTCTTTGATACGCTCAATACGCCTGTAGAGAAACGAAGCAAGTATATCAACAAGGATCTTGCAGCTTTCCCATATACCAACGGCGGACTGTTTGCTGAAGAAATAGAAATTCCGCCGTTCACCGACGAGATACGTGCGGTGCTGTTGCTTCATGCTTCGTTGGATTTCGACTGGTCGGAGATTTCGCCGACCATCTTTGGCGGCGTGTTCGAGAGCACGCTCAATCCGGAGACTCGCCGCAAGGGCGGCATGCATTACACTTCGATTGAGAATATACACAAGGTCATAGACCCGCTGTTTCTTGCCAGCTTAAAACGTGAGTTTGAAGATATAAAGGGAGAGGCTGTAACCAAAGCACGTTTGAAAAAACTGCACGCTTTCCAGGACAAGCTCGCATCGCTGACCTTCTTCGACCCTGCCTGCGGTTCAGGCAACTTCCTCACGGAGACGTATCTTTCGCTGCGCCGTTTGGAGAATGAAGTAATCAAGGAGATATATAGTGTTGAGCCTTTGGATGCTTTCACCAATCCTATAAAGGTCAGCATCGACCAGTTCTATGGGATAGAGATAAACGACTTTGCCGTGACGGTAGCCACGACGGCATTGTGGATTTCCGAGAGCCAGATGATGGCGGAGACTGAACGGATAGTTCATCACGACATTGACTTCCTGCCTCTTAAAAGCTATGCCAACATAAGGGAGGGCAATGCGCTAAGGATGGACTGGAAAAACATGGAAGTAGCTGAAAACATTCCTACTATTCATGCGAAGGACACTTATGTCATCCCCGATTATGAGCCGGATGTTGCAGGCGAGCCTGCGGAATTTGAGAAGCTTAACTTGATAACTTCGCGGCTGCATATTGGCGCAAATAAAACTAAGAAAGTACAGATTAAGCCAGATTATATCATCGGCAATCCTCCGTTTGTGGGCTATTCGCTGCAATCGAAGTCCCAAAAAGAGGACATACTTCGTGTTTTTGTCGATGAAAAAGGAAAGCCGCTTAAGAACGCAGGTAAAATAGACTATGTGGCTGCGTGGTTTTATAAAGCCGCCCAAATGATGAAAGGTACAAGCACACGCGCCGCCCTTGTCTCTACCAACAGTATAACACAGGGCGAACAAGTAGCCGCCATTTGGAAACCTTTGAAGAAAATGTTCGGCGCACATATCGACTTTGCCTACCGCACGTTCCGTTGGGATAGCGAAGCTTCGCTGAAAGCGCACGTCCATGTGGTTGTCATTGGATTCTCTTGCTATGAGAACAAAAAAGATAAGGCAATCTATGACAATGGGCGGCAAACAGAAGTCAAGAATATCAACGGCTACCTTATGGATGCACCGGATGTGTTTGTTGAAAGCCGCAACAAGGCTTTGTGCGATGTTCCGCAAATGGTGTATGGCAATAAGCCGGTAGACGGCGGCTTCTTATTCTTGACAGAAGAAGAAAAGAATGAGGCTATAAAGAAAGATAAAGGACTTGCGAAGTTCATCAAGCAGATATACGGCTCTGTAGAATACATTAATAACAGGAAGCGCTATTGCCTTTGGCTTGTTGGCGCTTCTCCAAAAGAGATCAGGGAACACCCGTTCATTTATGACAGGGTGCAGAAAGTTCGTGAATACAGACTGGCAAGTCCAAAGAAAGCCACCCGAATAAGCGCCAACTGGCCTGCTGTCTTCCAGGAAGTAAGGCAACCTGAGAGCGGAGATTATATTCTCGTCCCCCGTGTATCATCAGAAAGGAGACGTTATGTGCCGATGGGATTCTTGCCCCATGACATCATTGTAAATGATTCAGTGCAAATCATCCCCAATGCCACTCTATACCATTTCGGTATTTTGGAAAGCAACGTCCACATGGCATGGATGCGGGTGGTGTGTGGTCGTTTAAAGAGCGATTATCGCTATAGCAAGGATGTCGTTTACAACAACTTTCCTTGGCCGCATTGTGTTGATTCAGGCACCGGCTCCTCTGCGGCTCACGACGCTGATAACAGCATCGCCGAGATTGAGAAGACGGCGCAAGCCATCCTTGACGCCTGGGCAAAATATCCTGACAGCAGCCTTGCCGACTTGTATGATCCGACAACAATGCCATACGACTTGCTCCAAGCCCACCGTACCAACGACCGCGCTGTGATGCACGCCTATGGCTTCTCAACCAAGATGACTGAAGCAGAATGCGTGGCACGACTGCTTGAAATGTATGCGGAAATGACAAAAGAAAAATAAAAAACTGCTGCGGCACTTCCAAGTGGATATAAGAATGAAGCCACTTGGAAGTGCCGCAGCCGAAATAAGGAAGCCTATTATTTAAACAGGCTTTATGCTTCAGTATTGAGCAACTCAGTGATGCGCGACAACTGGTTAGGAATGCGTATCTGCTGTGGGCATTTAGGCAGGCACGCCTCGCAGTCGCGGCATACGTTAGACCAGTTTTCCTTCTTCAGGGTCTTCTTATAGCCGTCGATGAATGCCTTTGACTTAGCCTCATAGTCAGCAGCCGACTTTGTCGGCAGGTTGCCTTTGTTTATGACGTCGTTGTAATAAGCGAAATTGCCGGGGATGTCTACTCCAAACGGGCAAGGCATACAATAGCGACAGCCCGTGCAAGGCACTACCGGCATGCCTGACATGCCGTCGGAAATCTTTTCCAGCAGTATCTCTTCGTCGGGCGTGAGAGCTGCAAGCGGCGAGAAGGTCTTGATATTTTCTTCCAAGACGTTCATCTGAGTCATACCGCTGAGGGTTACAAGGATGTTGGACTTTGAAGAAACCCAGCGGAAAGCCCACGAGGCTGCAGTGTCGTTGGGGCGTACTGCCTTCAGCTGGTCGTCGTATTGTTTCGGCAGGCGTGCCAGGCGGCCGCCAAGGAGAGGCTCCATCACGACATTCTGTATATGCGCCTTCTCGCTTTTATTATACAGGTACTCAGCGTCGGCATCGTGCTTCCAGCCGTTCTTGGTGAGAGAAGCGTGGCGCCAGTCGATGTAGTTGCACTCTATCTGGCAGAAGTCCCAATGATATTTGTCGTTGTTGTTGACAAGCCAGTCGAATACTTCCACGTTGCCGTGATAAGAGAAGCCGAGGTTACGGATGCGCCCTGCCTTGCGCTCCTTGAGAAGGAAGTCCAAAAGCCCGTTGTCAATGAAACGCTCGTTGAATTCTTTCATTCCAGAACCACCGATGCCATGCAGGAGATAATAGTCGATGTAGTCAACCTGCAAGTTCTTGAATGAGTTCTCATACATTTCCTTACACTTGTCAAGGGAACGCAGGCTTGGGTTCTGGTTAGACATCTTCGTGGCAATGAAGTACGACTTACGCGGATGGCGGTGCAAGGCAATGCCTGTGGCTGTCTCCGACCTGCCCCCGCAATAGATAGGGGCTGTGTCGAAATAGTTCACGCCATGAGCTATGGCGTAGTCCACCTCTTTGTTTACCATCTCCTGGTCTATCTGCCCGTCATTAAAAGGCAGGCTCATCATGCCATAGCCCAGCAATGAAACCTTGTCGCCGGTGTGGGTGTTGACACGGTAGGACATGCGGTTGTTATTGTCCTGCAAGAAGTCAGGACTGTCAGATTTGCCTGGTTTCACAGATGCCAAAGACGACAGGTCACCCAATGCCAGCATTGCCGACGCTGATGCCGCAGAAAGCCCCACGCGCTTAAGAAACTCTCGGCGTGAATAGTTTTTCTTATCTGAACTCATAATGTTTTTGCTTTTTAGTCAACCTATATTTTACTTAACGACCTTTAGGAGAGCCCATACGCCGAATATCTGGAGCAGAATGCCTGGCAAGCCAAGACGAACGTCTTGCAAAGCAGAAACAAGGCTGCCGGTAATGCCCCACTCTACCAAAGAGCCGAAGAACTGGTAACCGATGACCGCCAAAGCGATGAACGGCAGTGTTGCCTTGTGTGACTTATTGGCAACAAATGCGGCGATAAGCGCAAGCAGGATGCTCTTGGTCAGTATTGCAGGGAGCATTGGCGATGCAGGCATACCAAACATCAGGTTGTTGATGAGCGGCGAGGCGACGGCGGTAAGCAGACCTACGGCATAGCCGTACTTGTAGGCGCCGAACAGAGTAAAGAAATATATTGGCAAGAAGATGAGTCCGCCTTGCGGAATGAGATGGCAGAGTTGCGGTAGAAGAATGTTGCCGACAACGAAGATTGCTGCCATAAGATAAGTTTTGCTCTCGGTGTAGCCCAACTGTTGCAGGCTTACTGTTGTTACTTTTTCCATAATGCTTTTGTTTACTGTGTGTTTATTTGCAAAGTTATGAAGAATATTTAGAATAAACAGTAACTATTTTACAGATTATTGTAACATTTATAATAGATTATATATTTTATTACTCTATTCTATCACAAACATCGGCTATGGCAGCGTTTACGATCATTCGCCCACTGCCTGCTTGTAGGCAAGGATGCTGTTTTGGTAATCGGCGAAGGCATCGGTGCGGCTGTCCTGCGATTGCTGATAGAGCATCTGTGCTTCGAGAAGGTCAGACATTGTTGCGGTACCTGCCTTATAAAAGTCACGATGCAGACGGAGGTTCTCTGCTGACTGCTCTATGCTCTTTTCTGCGATGCCGAGCTGCTTGTAAGCTTCCTCAACAGTGTTCCACGCATTCTGCATGCGGATGACGAGGAGCTGCGACTGGTCTTGCTGCTGGTCGACAGCCTGCTGGTAAGCTATGTTCTTGCGCTTGATGGCGTGGCTTCCGCCCCACCAGTCGGAGATAGGCACGCTGACGGTTGCCATAATATTTGCGTTACTCTTGCTTTTGAGGATGTCACTATAGCTGTAACCGGCACTGACGGCTACAGTAGGGAGATACTGACCTACGGCAAGTTTCTTTTCAAGTTTGGCAACCTCCACCTGCTTGTCAAGCAACTGATATTCGGCTGTGTTAGGCAATACCCGCTTATGGTCTTGCTTCAAGTCAATAGGCGTTGAAGCCTTGCTGTCGTAGCTAAGGACAAAGGAAGTGTCACGAAGTCCGCAGTATTGTGCTATGAGCATGCGGACAAGAGACAAACCGTTGTTGAGTTTCAACTTCTGACTCTCCACCTCATTCTGACGAAGTTGCACCTGCAAAAGGTCGTTGCGGAGAGAGACACCAGCCTTTACGGAGATGTCTACGTCTTTATGGATGTCATTGAGCAACTTCTCTGTTGCGGCAACGGTCTTAAGCTTTTCCTCAATAGTCACCATCTGCCAGAAGTATGCTTCTGCGGTCTTATCGACATCATTTTGGGAGAGGCGGCGCTGAATCTGGCTTGATTCTTCGCTAACTTTCGCCAGCTTGTTGTTGTTGACAATCTTTCCACCGACAAAGATAGGCTGAGTGGCAGAGACACTGCCGTGGACACCATCCTTGATGTAGTTGAGGGGCAGAGAGCCGACACCTGGGATTGTTACATCCGTGGAGATGATGTCTTTGGCGGCATCAAACCAGAAGGCGGAGCCGCTGATGGTTGGGAAGTATTTTGTGAAAGCCTCCTTGCGCTGCTCGTAAGCAGACCGGATGCTACGGTCGGCATTGCGCAACGCGATATTGTTGCTACGGGCGGAGTCGAGGAGCTGGGAGAGGGTAAAAGTCTCTCCCCTGCCCTCCCCAATAGAGGATGAAGTCTGCGCTACCATAAAGCAGAAACTCAGGCAGCAGATTATTGTCATTATTATCTTTTTCATTGTCGAAGTTTTTTGCAATTATTTTTATTTTCAACGAATTTCTCGAATTAAACGAATAACATACTTGGTTCTTTACGGTTATTCATTCGATTTATTTGAGAACTTCGTTGAAGAATTAAGAGGCGCTGATGTTACTGGTTTTCATATATTTCGTTTGCTACCCTGTTCTTCGAGCTGCCAGTCATGATAAGCCAGTAGCCGATAGGCAGGACTGTGAGGATGAAGAACATAGTGATTATAGTGCCGAAGCAGATGACTGAGCCCATAGGCATCCAGAGTCCTGAACGACCAAGAATCATTGGGATGACACCTACTGACGCCGCGGCTGAGGTGAGGAAGATAGGACGCAGACGACTGCGGGCGCTGATGTAGATGGCTGCCTTTGACGTAAGATGACTACCATCTTTTGTGAGGAACTTGCGGTCAGCCAACTCCTGCCTTGTGTAGCCATACTCCTCAACCATTTCCTCGGTAGCTTCTTCTCCACGGAGCTCCTCGGCGAAGTCATACATAATGATGGTGTTTCTGACAAGGATACCCATCAACGTGATGAATCCGAGGAAGCAGGTAAGAGAAAGGTCTACGCCTGTGATCCATATTCCCATTGCAGCTCCGAAGACTGTCAATGACAGGCTAACCAGCAAGAGGGTAGCAGTTGTGACTTTACGGAAGTGAGCAAGGAGGATGAAGTAGATGATGACAACAGCTATGAGCAAAGCGCCAACGAGAGTCGGCAGGTTCTCTGCACTGTTCTCAACCTCACCACCGTAGGAGATGCTTACTCCGGCAGGCAGTTGGGCGTCTTTAAGCTGAGCCATAACTTCTTTGTTGACACGCATCGGATTGGTGCCTTGCTTGCCGTCAGCCATAATGGTGATAGTGCGCATACCATTGAGATGCGGAATCTGTCCGTCTTTCCATGTAGGAGTAACCTTTGCAACTTGGCGGAGTGGCACGGAAGCCTGCCCCCCGTAAGCCGGAATCTCCTCGTTGGCAACGTCGCTAATAGTAGCGCTGTCAGCCTTGTTACCCTTCAGGCTGATATTGACCTTGTAGTCGCCTTCCCAGACAGCGCCAACAGTCTGACCGTTGCTGTTGTAGCGTGATGAAAGTGCCGATTCAACACCAAAGTTATTGATGCCCATGCGGGAAGATGTAACAGGGTCGAGGGTGACCTGTACGGCAGGCAACGGCTCGTTGACATTGCTACGGACAAGGTCTAGGTTCTTGTCTTTGCGAAGAACTGTCGTTATAGAGTCGGCTGCCTTGCGAACATCTTCCCAATTGTCACCAGTGAGACGAACTTCAACATCGTATTCGACCATGCTGTAGCGCAAGCGCTTGAACTTGACGTAAGCACCGGGGAAGGCATCCTGATAAACAGGGCGGTATTTATTCAATACCTTGACGGTTGCGTCTGTCGACTTCGTGTTGACAATGAACTGAGCGTAGTTAGGTCCGGCGAACTGTGGTGCGTAACCAGTTTGGAAGCGTGGAGAAGACAAACCTTTGAAGGATGCTATTGATACTACATCCGGGTCTTTCTTTATGATGTGCTCCAACGAGTCGGCAATAGCTGTCGTACGCTTCAAGTCAGTACCTGTCGGCAGGTAAATCTCCACTGCGAACTGGTTGCGGTCGGCGAACGGCATAAGTCGCATTGGCAGCTTAGTGAATATGAACCCACCTATGATGACACTTGCTATGCCTACGCTGATGGTGATGTAAGGATGGCGGAAGCAACGATCTATAAGCCAGTTGTAAGAGTTTTGAAGGATGTCGAGAAGGGATTTTTTCTTTTTGGAAGCCTCCTGTTTTTCACTCTTAA
>CAZZNO010000126.1:1314-8597 GCA_964655685.1 uncultured Prevotella sp. | reverse complement strand
TTTTGCTTTGCTCATGGTGCCTTGCGACTGCCGCGCACGCAGCAGGCTGTCGCCCCACAGCAACAGCCGTCCTTCGTCGGCGGCATGCCGCATCTCCATCCGCAGGCTGTCCGCCGCCTTCCTCCGTTCCTTGCGCGTTGGCTTCTTGCCGTCTTCGTCTTGCGCCAAGCATGGTGACGCAGCAAGTATGAAAACACAGAAGAGCATTGCTATTTTCAGGATTTGTTCCATAGTCTTGATTGATTGCTGCAAAGATAACCAAAAATAATGACTTTCACTGCCTTAAGTAATGATTAAAGAATCCTTAGCCGATTTTATTTAATAAAACCTATAAAATAAGCATAAGCCTGTGCAGCTTCAATTTATGAGAAATTCATGGACATTCATGTTAAATTATACAGTGCATGAAGTCGAAAATTTGATAAATACGATTAAATTGTCATAGAATTGCTTGTAAAAGCAAAAATAAAACTTTATCTTTGCGACCAAAAGTACGATTAATTTTATGATATATAAGTATCAGGAGTATATTGATAGGTTATTGGCAAAAGGCTACATTATGCCAGAAGTACATGCCCCGAATGGTATGGACGCCTATCGCTATGCTTTTTCTACTGACAAACCGAACAATCATAAGCCTGTCTGTATTCAAAATCCATCACGTCAACTGCCTGATAGTGAAAAATTTTCGGGTTATGCTTTGTCGTGCTTTAACAGCAAGCAAAAGGCGGAACAAAGATATGCAGCATTATGCAGGTCATTTAAAAGGACTCCGAAAGCAATAGGTGACTCTCTGTCTGGCGGCACATTAAGAAATGAAGATGGAATGGTGACTAAACCAGATAACAGCTCAGGTCATTTCGATTTGTATGAATCTACAACATGTAATTTATCCGAAACCTTCAAAATAATAGAGCAATTATGGAAACCATAAAAGGATACAATATACCATTTGATTTAAGCAAATTAAAATGTAGGACCGACTTGATAAACCAGGACGGGCCTTTGCTGTCATTATATTATAACGACAGGGGCGATTATTACCTGTTGTACTGGTTAGATTGCGATGACGAAGCAAATCGTTGGATGATATTGCGAGTAGATATAAAAACGCTTTATGAATATCTCAACAAAGACAAGACCCTATTGCAATTGATTAGTAACTCACCAGACAATTTCGTGTGGATTACAGATATTGATAATAATGGAATACAGAGTAACACGAAGGCTTTGCCATTTGCTTCTATTCCTTCTGATTATCTTCCCGACGAGGATTCTTGGTTCGAGTTTGACCATCAGCAGGAGTTGTTGAAAGAAGTTGGTACCGATAAGTTTGAGGTAGATATTCCAAAAAGCGACAAAAAACTATTTTCTACTTTGATTTCAAAGATGGGCTGGCGACTTACACCTAAGACCATCCACAGATTTATAGACAAGGTTGCATTATAATCTTGTTTGGATATTCGCAAGTTCTCTGATTTTACACGCAGAGACGCGGAGGTCGCGGAGGTTTTGAGTTAATAGTTAAGAGAGAAAAGTTAATGGGGAGGAGTGAGAAGTTAAGATATTAGGAACGTTGAGATTTTCAGAGATTGGGGAGGCAGGCATCTCCGAAAAGCCTTTAGGCTTTCTCCTTAATACTCAAAATTTACGACAAAGTACCTCCATAATCTCTGCGTCCTCTGCCACTCTGCGTGAGAAAAAGCGAACTTGTGAGCCAGAATAGCCATTAACAAATAAACGTACTCCATCCACTGCACACAAGCCCCATTTGCCCATCTCAAACATTTTTAGTATCTTTGCAGAAATAAAGGACAATGGTGGCAGAAGACAGCCGCCGCACAAACCGTCAATCCCCTGCTTAGAGTGAGAGATAACTCTAAGCAGGGGATTATCTTTTTCTATAGCGTGTCAATGTCATTTACGGCGGCAATGCCCCACACATAAGCCGCGCAAGTGCAATAAGAACGGCGTGCAAGTACAATAAGAACGGCGCATAAGTGCAATAAGAACGCCCTTTAAACAACACAACACCAAAAGAAAAGCCAATAACATACAAAAAACAAGCACCACATAAGAAGAAGCCAAGAGCACCCATAAAATCCCTATTTAGAAATAATAACGAAAGATTTGCAAACAACAAAAATTGCGAAAAATGTAATAATAAATAACTTTTTCACGCTTTTCATTAAAAAAAACTTGCGATTCCTATCAAGATTAGAAAATATTATTTAACTTTGCAACCGAATAACACTTAAAAGTAATAAAGTGTCAAGGGTAACACGTAAGAGAAAACATTGATAGGAGAAGAAATAAAAGAGAGAATAATAATAAATTTTAATCAAAATCCAGACTTATGAGTAAAAGATTAAGCTTACTCCTGGCCTGCCTGTTTATGTCAATAGGCATGGCCTTGGCTCAGACGAAGGTCACCGGTACTGTCAACGATGACAGTGGCGAACCCATCATCGGAGCTTCCGTAGTAGTTCAAGGCTCTAAGGTGGGTGCCGTGACCAACACCGATGGTCAGTTCACACTTACGGTGCCTAAAGGCAAGAAGATTGTCGTGAGCTATCTCGGCATGCAGTCACAGACCGTTACACCAAAGGCAAAACTGACCATAACCCTGCATGCTGACAACCAGACACTTAACGAGGTCGTCGTTACAGGTATGTCCAACGTAGACCGCCGTATGTTTACCGGTGCCACCGACCAGATTAAGGCAGACGATGCCATGATTGGTGGTTTAGGCGACATAAGCCGCTCGCTCGAAGGACGCTCGGCAGGTGTGTCGGTGCAAAACGTAAGCGGCACCTTCGGTACAGCTCCTAAGATTCGTGTGCGTGGTGCTACCTCTATCTACGGTTCGTCAAAGCCTCTCTGGGTGGTCGACGGCGTGGTGCAGGAAGACATCAGCGACATCTCTGCCGACGATCTCTCGTCGGGTGATGCCGAAACCCTTATCTCCTCAGCCATCGCAGGCCTCAACAGCGACGATATAGAAAGCTTTCAAATCCTGAAAGACGGTTCCGCCACATCTATATATGGTGCACGCGCTATGGCTGGTGTCATAGTCGTGACAACAAAGAAAGGCCGTCAGGGACAAGCCCACATCAGCTATACAGGCGAGTTCACAACCCGCATGATACCAAGCTACAGCCAGTTCAACATCCTCAACTCACAGGAGCAGATGGGCATCTACCAGGAAATGGCTAACAAGGGATGGCTCAACTTCTCCGACGTGCTTAACGGACAAGACTACGGCGTATATGGCGACATGTACAAGCGCATCACTACTTACGATGCAGCCACAGGCCAGTTTGAGCTTGCCAATACCACCGAGGCAAAGAACGCATTCCTGCAAACAGCCGAGTGGAGAAACACCAACTGGTTCAAGGAGCTCTTCCAAAGCTCTGTCATGCAGAACCACTCTGTAAGCCTTTCGGGAGGTACGGCAAAGTCAAACTATTACATCTCTATGTCTATGATGACCGACCCGGGATGGTACAAGGAGTCGAAAGTGAAGCGTTACACCGCCAACTTCAACGGTTCGCACAACATTCTCGACAACCTCAAGCTCACCGTTCTCGGTTCAGCCTCTTATCGTAAGCAGAAAGCGCCTGGCACACTCAACCAGAACGTTGACGTGGTGAGCGGACAGGTGAAGCGCGACTTCGACATCAACCCGTACTCATACGCCTTGAAGACCTCACGCGCGCTCGACCCCGACGTGTTCTACCAGACCAACTACGCACCGTTCAACATCCTCTATGAGCTTGAGAACAACAACATAGACATGAACGTGCTCAACACTAAGTTCCAGGGCGAGCTGACCTACAACCCCATAAAGGACCTGCGCCTCGACATCATCGGTGCCGTGCAGTACGACAAGTCATCACAGGAGAACAACATCTCTGAGAACTCTAACCAGGCTCAGGCTTACCGCGCAATGCCAAACTCTATCATTCGCGATGCCAACAACTGGCTCTACAAAGACCCTGAGCAGGCATACGCACTGCCTATCAGCGTGTTGCCAAACGGCGGTTTCTACCAGCGCACCGACCTCTCAAAGCTGTCATGGGACGTGCGTGGAACAGCTGACTATCACCACAACTTCACTGGCGGCCACTTCATCGACGTGCTCGGCGGCTTCGACGTGTCCAACGTAAGGCGCAGCCGCTCATGGTTCAACGGCATTGGCATGCAGTTCACCCGCGGTGAGATTCCTTTCTTCATCTATCAGTATTTCAAGCAGCTGCAAGAGCAAAACAGCTCCTACTATACGCTGTCTCACACCAACAACCGCACTGCCGCCTTCTTCGGCACTGCCACATATTCTTATAAGCAGCGCTACAACCTCACAGGCACATACCGCTATGAGGGCACCAACCGCCTGGGTAAAGCGCGTTCGGCTCGCTGGCTCCCAACATGGAACGTTTCAGGTTCATGGAACGCTGACCAAGAACCCTGGTTCGCTCCTACCTTCAAGAACGTGCTCACACACGCCATGATGCGCCTGTCTTACTCATTGACCGGTGACCCGGGTCCTGCCGACTACACCAACTCTACAGTTATCTTGAAGTCATACACCCCGTACCGCATATTCTCCGGCGACCGTGAGTCTGGTATCCAGATTGACCAGATTGCAAATGCCGACCTCACCTACGAGAAGAAGCACGAGTTCAACCTCGGTTTCGAGTTCGGTTTCCTCAACAACCGCATCAACACCACGATGGACTTCTTCTGGCGCAACAACTACGACCTTATAGGCCCCACCACCACACAGGGCGTAGGCGGCGAGGTTGTACGCTATGCCAACATGGCCGAGATGAAGTCGTCGGGTCAGGAGCTCTCCATCGAGACCCGCAACATCGTGAAGCCGTTCAGCTGGACCACAAACTTCATCTTCTCTCACGTAACCACCGAGGTGACCAAGCTCAATGCCCGTTCACGCACCATCGACCTTATCTCAGGCAATGGTTTCGCTATGGAGGGACACCCATACCGTGGCCTCTACTCCATTCCTTACGCCGGACTCAGCGAAAAGGGAATACCGCAGTTCTACAAGCCGGATGGCTCTATCACGTCTGATGACATCGACTTCCAGAACCGCGATGAGACTTCTTACCTCATCTACGAAGGGCCTACAGAGCCTACGTTCACCGGCTCACTCGGCAACGTGTTCAAGTACAAGGGCTTCACGCTCAACATCTTCGTAACCTATTCGTTCGGCAACGTCATTCGCCTCGACCCTGTGTTCAGTGCCAAATACTCTGACCTCACGTCGATGACAAAGGACTACCGCAACCGCTGGATGCAGCCGGGCGACGAGAAATACACATCCGTACCGGGCATACTGCCATATCGTGACTATTCTGAAAACCGCCAGCTGCGCTACGGTTATAATGCCTACAACTACACTCACGACCGCATTGCCAAGGGCGACTTCATCCGCATGAAGGACATTTCGCTGAGCTACGACTTCCCAAAGAGCTGGTTCTCAACTACGCCTATCAGCAATCTCTCGCTGAAGCTGCAAGCAACGAACCTGTTCCTGTTCTACGCCGACAAGAAACTGCAAGGACAAGATCCTGAGTTCATCAATGCCGGTGGTGTAGCAGCTCCGCTGCCACGTCAGTACACTCTCACGTTAAAGCTCGGACTGTAAATAACCCTTTAATCAAGAATAATAATGAAAATCAATAATAAATATATTGCGATATGCGCGTTGTCAGCAGTCATTGGCTTCTCGTCATGCGACGATTATCTCGACAAGCTGCCTGACAACCGAATGGAGCTGAAGAATGCCCAGGACATAACCGACCTGCTGGTTTCGGCATACCCGAAAGTACATCCGGCTTGGCTTCTTGAGAAGTATTCCGACAACAGCGACCGCTTCGCTGTCACCGGTTGGAACGACGGCGAACGCTTCGAGCGTGAGGCTTACAACTGGCAAGACATCACGGACATCTCTTTCGACGAAAGCCCGCAGGAACTCTGGCAAAACTATTACTTGGCTATAGCCGCAGCAAACCAGGCTCTGCAAGCCATCGATGAAAACGGTGGCGGAAGCGAGTTCAATGCTCAAAAGGGCGAGGCTCTGCTCTGCCGTGCATACAGCGAGTTCATGCTCGCCAATGTGTTCTGCAATGCCTATTCGCCGCAGACTGCCGACAAGGAGCTTGGCGTTCCTTATCCTACACAGCCGGAAGAACACGTGGGCACGAAATACGACCGCGGCACTCTGAAACAGGTCTACGACCAGATAAACTCTGACATAGAGACCGGTCTGCCGTTACTCGAAGACCAATACACACAGCCTAAGTTCCACTTCACACGCAATGCAGGCTACGCCTTCGCAGCACAGTTCAACCTCTACTACTGCAACTACGACAAGGCTATAACATACGCCAACCGCGTGCTGGGAGAAAATACAGCCAACAGCTTGCGTGACTGGTCTGCACTCTATGCATTGACTGACAACGGGCAGGTGATACCTAATGCCTACGTCAACACGGCAGAAAGCGCAAACCTCCTTCTGCTCAACTTCTATTCGCAATGGGGCGCATACTATGGCCCTTATGGCATTGGAAATGAGTTCGCTCACGGGCAGCTGGTATCCCGCTATGAAACGCTGCAAGCTCGTGGCCCTTGGGGAGCAGGCAATTTCGGAAACATGCTTTGGTACAATAACAGCCTTGCAAAGTACTTCCTCAACAAGATACCTTACAGCTTTGAGATTACCGACCAGCAGGCACAGATTGGTTTTGCCCACTGTGAGCTGCCTATATTCTCAACCGACAAGCTCTTGCTCGTGCGTGCTGAGGCAAAGGCTCTGAACGGCGACTACAACGGTGCCGTTGCCGACCTCAACCTTGAACTTGCAGCTGTATCTCCTTCTCATCAGTCAACAACGCTGGCTGGCATAAACAGCTTCTACAACGGCACTGCCAACTACACTCCCACTGCTCCAACAGTGAAGAAGCCGTTCCACGCAGTGTTCACCACACTGAGCGCGGGCGACCAGACCAATGTCTTGCAGGCTATATTGCAGCTCCGCCGCTACCTGTTCATAGGCGAAGGCGACCGCATGCAGGACATCAAGCGCTACGGCATCGTCATCTACCGCCGCACTCTCAACAACCGTGGACTTAACGTGCAGGCTGTCACCGACTCACTCACTGTCAATGACCCGCGTCGTGCTATCCAGCTCCCACAGGATGTCATAACCTCCGGCATGACTCCAAACCCACGCAACAAGTAAAGAAGCCTACCGCCGCAAC
>CAZZNO010000126.1:0-1214 GCA_964655685.1 uncultured Prevotella sp. | reverse complement strand
CATCGCCGGTACAGTTAGGAACCTTGCCGCTTGCGGCAAGAAAAACAACAAAAAAGCAACAACAATGAATACAAACAACAAACATAAGGCGAAGAAAGGCGTAAGGAGGTTTTTGCCAACCTACCTGTTCGCCCTCCTGCTTTTGACGGTAGGCTTCACCGCTTGCAACAATGACGACCCCGACGGGGCAGAGATTTTCCCAACCACAGCGCCAAACCGCGACAACTTCGACAATTGGCTGCTGAAGAACTTCACCTATCCTTACAACGTAGAGGTGAAGTACAAGATGGAAGACATCTATTCTGACATGACCTACGACCTCGTGCCTGCCGACTCGGCAAACTCAGCAAAGCTGATGAAGATTGCCAAGTACCTGTGGTTCGATGCTTATGCTGAGGTCATGGGGGCAGATTTCGTCAAGGAGAACACGCCGCGCGTGATACACCTCATTGGTTCACCTGCATACAACGTAGGACAAGGCACTATGGTGCTCGGTACTGCTGAGGGCGGATACATAGTAACCCTATACATGGTCAACTCGCTTACAGATGAAGTACTCTCTGACTATGCTACGTTGAACAGGTACTACTTCCACACCATGCACCATGAGTTCACCCACATCCTCACGCAGAAGAAGTCATACAGCCAGAACTACCAGCTCATCACTCAAGACTCCTACGTCAGCGGCGACTGGTATCAGGTTTCTGACCATGATGCTCACCAGGCTGGCTACGTAACTCCTTACTCTATGTCTGAGAGCAATGAAGACTTCGCTGAGATGATGTCTACATACATCACCGACAGCCCGGCTCAGTGGGCAGCTATCCTCAGCGATGCCGGCTCTACCGGAGCTGCCTTAATCAACCAAAAGCTCGAAATCGTGCGCTCTTACATGAAAGAGTCATGGGGTCTCGACATTGACCAGATGCGTGACGCTATACAGCGCAGGGCGGGAGAAATTAGTTCACTCGATTTGGAAACATTAGACTAAACAAGCTATGAGAAAGAAAATATATAGCATGCTTGTCTTGGGAGCATTGTTCCTGACAGCATCGTGCTCGCTGCACGACGACAACGAGGTTTTCGATACGCCGGCAGCTCAGCGCATAGAAGAAAGCATCGCAGCCGACAAGGCTCTTTTGGAGTCGGCTACGAATGGATGGGAGTTGCATCTGTGGATGGGCGAAGAATATTCAGCAGGCGGATACACCTAC
>CAZZNO010000125.1:0-8795 GCA_964655685.1 uncultured Prevotella sp. | reverse complement strand
TTGATGCCGCGGCTCTGCCTCTACCCCCGCCTCACCTGCTTCGCAGGATGAGACGGGGTTACGAGTGCTGTGAGGCCTCCAGCCTCAGTACACATACCACTTTTTAAAGCACTAAAAAATAACAAAACATAGAAAACAATGAAGAAATTTGCGTTCAAGCTATTGGCTTCTTCCATGCTCATCGCTTCTGTCGGAAACAGCGTAGCGGAAGCAGGAGATTTGACCAAGCATGTAAATCCGATGTTCGGAACCACCACGTTGTGGGACAAAAAAGATTTAGGCTATGAGATGAGTGACAACCCTATCTACCGCACTGTGCTCACAGAGAACGGACGCCGCCCCGCACACGGCAAGACACGAGCATGGGGAGGCGAGACTTACCCGGGAGCTGCCATGCCACACGGCATGGTGCAGGCGTCGCCGGTGACTTGCTGGGGATCGGGAAGCGGATACCAGTATGAGGATCCCGCAATATACGGATTCTTCCATACAAGTCATGGGCAATGGGGGCAGGGCAACTTCCCCACCCTGCCCATAACCGGCAATTTCAACCCCGAAAACTATGCGTCAACATACAGCCACAAGAAGGAGGTGGCAAAGGCTGGCTACTACAGCGTCTACCTCAACCGCTACAAGGTGTTGTCGGAACTGACGGTCAGCTATCGCTGCGCCTTCCATCGCCACACGTTCAGCAACGGAAAGAACAAGCACATAATGATGAACCTCTCGCGCACAAACAGCGTGCGACCCGGCAACGCACGATGGACATTCGAGCAGGTGGACGACCATACGTTCAAAGGTTCGCAAAACGGCATGTATTTCTATGCCGTGGCTAACCAGAAAATCACAGGCACACGCACGGTTAAGGGCGACCGACAGGAGTTTACACTGATTGACTTTGCCGATGGCAACAAGGTGCTGGAATTGCAAATAGGCTTCTCATTCACTAATACGGACAAGGCTAAGCTCAATCTTGAAAAGGAAATACTCGGCAAGAGCTTTAGCGAGGTAAGGGAACAGGCTGACCGGACATGGGAAAACGCATTGTCAAAGATAAAGGTTACAGGCGGAACCGACTTGCAAAGAACCGTCTTCTACAGCTGCCTCTACCGAGTAATGCAAAACCCAAACTTGCGCAGCGACGTGGATGTGCCTGCACGTGATGCCACATACTCCACTAACAACTATTGGGATACATACGCTACCAAGCTCGTACTGCTGGAGATGCTTGAACCGGACATCGTTGCAAACATCATACGCAGTGAGATACAAAGGTCCGACCGCTCCGGTTTCCTTAACAGCGGTTTTCATGGCGACTTCTGCACGTCTTTCATTACTGGCAGCTACCTGAGAGGCATACGTGACTTCGACGTAAACAAGGCTTACCAGTATGAGCTGAATAATGCCACACGCTCGTGGGTCAACGGCAGAAGGGGAGGACGACAATATGGCGAGGAATATCGACGCCAAGGATGGATAGCTGAAAACCATGTAGCTAATCCTACGGTAAAGACTGAAGCCAATGAAGCCAAAGCTTCAGTACAAAAAACGGAAGAATATGCCTACAGCGACTTTGCCGTGGCTCTGTTGGCTAAAGAACTCGGCGACAAAGAAAGCTACGACGTGCTCATGGAGCGCTCAAAAAACTACCGTAACCTTTTCGACAAGTCTACAGGCTTCATGCGTGGGCGATGGGCGGATGGCTCATGGGTTACGCCTTTCGACCCGGGCATACCCTACTATGTTTACATGTATCGCGAGTCAAATGGCTGGATGTCTACATTCTTTGCGCCACAAGACCCCGAAGGGCTGGTCTCGCTTTACCCAAGCAAGCAAGCTTGTGAGGCTAAGCTCGACTCCCTGTTCAGCACTCCTTTTGCCGGATATGAAGCCGACAACATGACCGGATGGTTTGGGCAATACTGCGTGGGCAATCAGCCGTCACAAGGCGTTTCCTACTACTATTACTTCGTTGGCAAGCCTGAGAAAGCTCAAGAAAAGATTGACATCATCATGAACAAATACTACGCTATGGGAAAGGAGAAACTGGCTTACGCCGGCATGGACGACGAAGGCAGCCTCTCGGCTTGGTACGTGATGAACGCCATTGGGCTCTACTCTTTCTCTCCTGCCGAACCAAACTACATTGTTACCGTTCCTCAGTTTGACAAGGTGGAATTCACTATAGACAATACCACGTTCACCATAACCAAGAACGGAGAAGGGCGCAAGCTCACAAGCATAAGCTATGATGGCAAGCCCGTGAACGGATTCTTCATAAGCCACGACGAACTGAAGAAAGGCAAAGAGCTGGTAATCAGTACCGTGAAATAAGTATCGAGAATGAATTTTAAACTATTATCCACCATCGTCCTTGCTTTTCTTGCAGCCACGGCATGCTTTGGAAAAAAACTCCCTGCGGTGTCGCAAGAATACTGGGGGACGGTGGATGGTAAGCCTGTGTACCTGTACACGCTTACCAATTCTAATGGACTTGTAGCAAAAATCACCAATTACGGTGGCATTGTCAGCCAATTGTATGCCCCCGACCGTAATGGCAAAAAGGAAGACATTGTGCTGGGCTTGGACAGCCTGTCTGCCTATCTGAAAGGACATCCGTGCTTTGGCAGCTTGGTGGGGCGATATATCAACCGCATTGGCGGGGCAAAGTTTACTCTTGATGGCGTGGAATATCATTTAGCCAAAAATTCCAACAAAAAGAACAATATTCATGGCGGTGTAAAGAATTTCTACACACGTGTATGGGATGGGAAAGCTTCTGCCAATAAGAAGTCGGCAATGCTCTCCCTCACCTATCTCTCAAAGGATATGGAAGAAGGCTTCCCCGGAAACCTGAGCGTAAAGGTGGAATACATACTCACCAACAACAATGAACTAAGAATAGATTATACCGCCACTACCGACAAGCCTACTGTCGTGAACCTGTCCAACCACAGCTACTTCAACCTTACAGGTGCTAAAGAGAACGTGCTGGACAACGAAGTCAGGATTCTCGCCGACAGTTATATTCCCACCAACAAGGACGGTATTCCAACAGGAGAGATCCTGCCGGTAGAAGGCACCGCTCTTGATTTGCGAAACTGGACAAGAATAGGCGACAGAATGGCGCAACTGCCCAATGGATTCGATGTAAGCTACTGCGTAAAAGGACGAAATAATGCCAAGCCTGTACTTGTAGCTGAGTTGAGAGAGCCTAAAAGCCGGCGCTCTCTAAAGACTTATACCACTCAGCCCGGACTTTGCTTTTACACCGGCCGTTGGCTGGGCACTAAGCGGAACACTGTACAAGGTGTGCCCTACAGCCCTTTCTGGGGAGCGTGTTTCGAAACCCAGCACCATCCTGACTCTCCCAATCACCCAAACTTCCCCTCTACCGTACTCCGCCCGGGAGAAACATATCATGAAGTAACCATTTATAAGATGGGAACTTATTAAACAAATTAAAATCTTAAACATGTTGCGCAAAAGGTCATAAAATAATTTAAAGCAATGGTGGAAAGACCTGTCACAATCGACGTATATATGTGAAAAACATATACAAAAACAAATAAAGTGACACATTATTATATATAATGCATAGAAAATTATATATATAATGCATAGAAAAGGTCAAGACACTATGAAGCAATTTCTGACAACAATGGTCCTTGCCGCCTGCATGGCATCATCGGCAGGCGTACAGGCGCAAACAGTGGCACCATTCAAGGCTGGCGACCGAGTCGCATTCGTGGGAAACAGCATTACAGACGGTGGGCATTACCATTCCTATATATGGCTGTACTACATGACCCATTTCCCGCAGATGCGGCTTTGGATGGCAAACTGCGGCGTAGGAGGCAATACAAGCCTCGACATACTGCAAAGACTTGACAGTGACGTATTCGACAAACGACCGACGGTGCTCACGCTAACCTTCGGCATGAACGACACTGGCTATAGCGAATACACTAAGCCTGGCGCTGAGGCTTTCGGCAACAAGCAAGTGGGCGAATCGCGAAAACACTTCCTTGAAATAGAGAAAGTGCTGAAACAGCACCATGAGATACGGCCTATAATGATTGGCACATCGCCCTACGACCAGACATCAAAGGGCGGAGGCAT
The DNA here is from genome assembly GCA_964655685.1 of uncultured Prevotella sp. Classification (GTDB taxonomy): domain Bacteria; phylum Bacteroidota; class Bacteroidia; order Bacteroidales; family Bacteroidaceae; genus Prevotella. Next base: position 4,673 of record CAZZNO010000125.1, on the reverse strand, counting down.
ACTGCTGCCAAGGAAAAACGACTTCATGAAGAAGATTATTGCTTTCCAAGACTCGGCAGCAAAGGCAAACCATTGGGAGTTTGTTGATTTCAACCAACCTATGCTCGACATCAACGCCGAACATCAGGCTACCGACCCTAAATTTACGCTCTGTGGAGTAGACCGTGTACATCCTGACAATGTAGGGCACATGGTCATGGCTTATATATTCTTGAAAGCGCAGGGCATGGCTGGACGCAATGTGGCATCAATAGGAGTTGACGCACGCAAGAAAAGGTTCACCGAAAGCGACAACTGCACGTTAAGCAACCTGTCCACAGACAAAAACCATATAGCGTTCGACTACTTGGCAAAGTCGCTGCCCTATCCTCTCGACACCATAGCCCACGGCTCACATTTCACACATCCGCAGTCGCAAATTACAAAGCTCATCCCAACATTCATGCAAGAAATGGACAATGAGCAGTTGCGAGTGACCGGATTGAAGCCAAAGACTGCCTACCAGCTTACAATAGACAGCGTGCTTATAGATACACTTAGCGCAGAGACGTTAGAAAAAGGTGTCAACCTTGCCAACTATCGCAATACGCCACAATACAACCAAGCATTGGCAATAATGGCTCTCAACGAAAGCCGTTGGGAAGTTGAACGTAAGTTCCGCGACTACGCATGGCTGCAATACAATCTGTTCATGAAGCATGGGCTGCTCGGCAAAAACGATGAAGAAGCTGCCGAAGTGTTCAGACAGGGTGAGACAAAAGACTTTTGGGTTGCCATACATCGTGAGCTCTACGACCAAATGATACACAAGGACGTTCGAGACGTGCTGCAAGAATACCAAGACATGGTTATTGACCGTATATATAAAATAAACAAGCCTGTCACAAGGCGCATCAAGTTGACACAGGTCAAGTAAAGCTTTATATAAAAATTTACCATCTGGAGAAATCTTAAAATCGAATCTATTTTATAAAAATTGAGCCAAAATGAGCTTAAAAATGGCTTTTGGTTCAATTTTTATTTCCTTTGGTTCAAAATTTATAGTGCTATTTGGAAATTCATGTTAATTTTGCGACATCAAAACATAAAACCAATATAGCAAATAACCACATGGACTTTACAAGCTTTTACAAAAAATACTATGGGCAATTGCTTCAATGCGCAAAATTCTATTTGTCGCATGAGGATGCTGAGGACGTTGTTCAAGATGTCACAATACAGCTCTGGGAGAAAAGAGACTCGTTGACATTCGTTGAGAACATTCCCTCTTATGTGTTCTCAGCTGTAAAGAACAAATGTCTTGACCGCATAAAGCACGAGACTTACAAGCGCGAATACTGCCGGCGCACGCTCTCACAAATGAAGACGGACATGGAGATGCAATTGCTCTCAAACCGCTCTACGGCTTCAGATGCTTTAGAAAACAACGAGATGGAAGCTCGCCTGAACCGTGCTATCAGTGAGCTGCCGCCACGTTGCCGTACGATATACAAGCTGCGCAGGCAGGATGATAAACACTATGCTGAGATAAGCGACATGCTCGGCATTTCTATCAACACCATAGAGTGCCAAATGACAATAGCGCAGAAAAGACTCCGCAAGAAGCTATTGGCTTCATAATCAACAAAAACATAAATGCAATCATAAATGCAATCATAAGCTATAAATAATTATATGTGTAATATGAAAAAATTACTATTATCGCTCACTCTGCTTCTCGCTTATACGATGAATGGCTTCAGCCAGAAAGTGGCGCCGTTCAAGGCAGGAGACAGAGTGACTTTCGTCGGCAACAGTATAACTGACGGCGGACGCTACCATTCCTACATCTGGCTTTACTATATGACACATTTCCCGCAGATGCGCCTTTGGATGGCTAACTGCGGCGTAGGTGGTGACACTGGCAAGAACATTCTGCAACGCCTTGACGGCGACGTGTTTAGCAAAAAACCTACGGTCATAACTCTCACCTTCGGCATGAACGACAGCGGATACTTCGAGTATAACAGCAAAGACTCTGTGGCTTTCGGCAACAAGATGGTGGCAGAGTCTCGCAAAAACTTCCTCGAAATAGAGAAAAAGCTGAAGGCTAAAGAAAAGGAAGGCGTAAGGATGATAATGATTGGAACGTCACCTTATGACCAGACATCGACCTTCAACGACAATGTGTTCAAAAACAAGAACAACTACATACAGAAGATTATAGCCTTCCAGGATTCTGCCGCCAAGGCTGACAATTGGGAGTTCGTGGACTTCAATCAGCCCATGCTCGACATCAACGCAAGGGAACAAGCTAAGGATCCTAAATACACACTCATTGGCAACGACCGCGTCCATCCCGACAACGACGGCCACATGGTAATGGCTTATATATTCCTCAGGGCGCAGGGAATGGTTGGCAAAAACATTGCCGACATAAACATAAACGGCAAAAATAAGAAAGTTGTCAAAAGCGACAACTGCACAATAAGCAACGTAGTGAAAGACAACGGCAAGCTTAGCTTCGACTACCTTGCAAAGTCGTTGCCATATCCTCTCGACACCATTGCCCACGGTTGGGGCTTCAAACGTCCGCAGTCACAAGTGGTGAAAGCCATTCCGTCATTTATGAAAGACATTGACAATGAGAATCTTACAGTAACAGGGCTGAAAGGCAAATATGTGCTTACCATTGACGGACAGAAGATTGACACCCTGAGTGCAGAGCAGCTCAAAGAAGGTGTCAACCTTGCCAACTATCGCAATACGCCCCAGTACAATCAAGCATTGGCTATAATGGCTCTTAATGAAGACAGGCTTGACATAGAGCATCGCTTCCGCGACTATGCGTGGTTGCAATACGACTTTTTCCTTGGCAAAGGCATGCTTGACGCAAACGATGAGGAAGCTGCCGAGATTTTCCGCCAAGGACAACAGAAAGACGGATGGGTGGCTGCAAGACGTGAGATATATGACAAGATGATACACAAAGAGGTGCGCGACACTTATGAGGACGAAATGAACCTCATTGTCAACAAGATTTACTCCATCAACAAGCCTGTAACAAGGAAAATTGTCTTGACGGCAGTAGAATGAAATTCTTATATCTGTAGAATGAAATTCTCATATCTGTAGAATAAAATTCTTATATCTGTAGAATAAAATTCTTATATCATAAAAGATGAAAAGAAGTTTAGCCTTTTTGTTCAGTCTGCTTCTCGTTTGCAACACTTTTGCAGGAAAGATTGATACCATCGTTATACATCACGAGGCTATGAATCGAGACATTGAGGTCATAGTGGTGTCTCCGACAATAACAAAAGCCAACAAGAACTACAGATTTCCTGTAGTCTACATGCTGCACGGAGCCTACAACAACGCCCGCGCGTGGATAAACATTCGCCCCGACCTGCCTGACGTAGCCGACAAGGAGCAAATGATATTCGTCACGCCCAATGCGCTCAACTCATGGTATTTCGACAGTCCAAAGCTGAAGGATTTCCGTTATGAGACATTCGTGTCGAAAGAGCTCGTGGAATACATCGACAGCCACTACCCCACCATACCTCGCCGTGAGGCAAGAGCCATAACGGGTTTAAGCATGGGTGGCCACGGTGCTTTGTTCCTCGCTTTCAGGCATAAAGACGTGTATGGAGCTTGTGGCAGCATGAGCGGCGGCGTAGATTTCCGCCCTTTCCCGCAAAACTGGAATATACCCGACGTGCTTGGCGAATATTCAGCCAACAAGGATAGCTGGGATGCCCACACGGTGGTAGGGCAGATTGGGAAGATAAAGAATGGCGACCTCGCAATTACCATTGACGACGGTGAACAAGACTTCTTTCTGAACGTAAACAAGGAGTTGCATGAACGCCTCTTAGGAGCTGGCATCGACCACGACTGGGCAACAAGGCCCGGAGCCCACAACGACGCCTATTGGGGCAACTCAATCGACTACCATTTGCTATTCTTTGAGAAATACTTCAAGAAGCACGGCACACTGGCTCAGAAAATAACAAATAAGAAATGAAAAAGCTCAAACTGATGCTTGCGGTTATGTTTGCCATGACCGTAGGCAACGCTTCCGCCCAACAGCTAAAGCCCTTCAAGGCTGGCGACAGGGTGGCATTCGTGGGAAACAGCATTACTGACGGTGGGCATTACCATTCCTATATATGGCTCTATTACATGACGCGTTTCCCGGAAATGCGCGTATGGATGGGCAACCTTGGCATTGGCGGCGATACGAGTGCCGAGATACTGAACCGAATAGAGGGCGATGCATACGCCAAGCATCCAACGGTATTGGCTCTGACATTCGGTATGAACGACAGCGGCTACCAAGAACTGAACAGCGATACGGCCGCTACATTTGCCAATCACAGAGTAGACTTTGCAAGAAACAACTATGAAAAGATAGAAAAACACCTGCTCAACCATCCGGAAGCTCGCGTCATACAGATTGGTACGTCTCCTTATGACCAAAACTCAAAGATTAAGAACACATGGCTCTGGAAAGGCAAAAACGATGTCATAAAACGCATAATTGACCTGCAACGCTCGTCAGCAAAGCGCAACGGGTGGGAGTTTTTCGACTTCAACGAACCTATGGTGGCTCTCAACACGCTCATACAGCAGCGCGACTCAGCCGAATTTACCATCTGCGGCCATGACCGAATCCATCCAGACAACGA
>CAZZNO010000124.1:0-8870 GCA_964655685.1 uncultured Prevotella sp. | reverse complement strand
AGGATGAGTGGGGGTTATGAGTGCGGCGAGCCCGCTGGGCTCATTTTGATACACCACCTTGTTGTATAACAACGTGTTACAAGTATATTCCGAAAGTTGTATGTCCACGGCCCCTAAAATTCATTGCCTTACTGGAAATTTTTCTTACCTTTGCCGCGGGTGGTGAGAGATAGCTTTTTTTTCGAATGTTTTTCAGCGTTCTTTGACTTCTTTGTTTTCAAGTTTTGGTTTGGCGGCAGCCGCGTTTTTCCTCATCTGCATCAGCCTGACGAAAGCCCGCTTGTGTGACAGGAGAATCTGGTAGCGGTAGACGAGGCATGCCGTGAAGAAATAGCATAGCACCTGTATCCACAGCGCCTGATACTCCACGCGTATGTCTTGCAGGGTTGCTCCCATAGAGTTGATTCGCAGGAAGCCGCGTATGCCGAATGTGGAGGGAAAGAGGTACGACACGCTCTGCCAGAACCACGGCATGTTGCTCTGCGGCCAGCTGATGCCGGTCATGAAGAGTAGCGGCACGGAGGTGAAGACGACGAGCAGCATGACGTTTTCGCGGTAGCGCACGAGGCAGGAGAGCGTGAGCCCGAAGAAGATGCAGGCAAGCAGGTAGGGCACCATGAGCCCGATGAGCGTACGGGCGGTGACCAGGGACACGAAGCCGAACATGCGCGGCACGCAGAGGGTGATGTAGGTTGCCATGACCATGTAGAGCGTGAAGTAGGCTGCCGTCTTGCCGAACACGATGCGGAAGATGCCGTTGTAGTGCTTGGATATGGGCACTAGGTTTTGGAAGCGGTTTTTTTCCCGTGCTGTGCCTGCCGAAAGCCCTATGCCGAGCAGGAGGGTCTGCTGGAGGATGAGTATCAGCACGCCGGGCAGGATGGCATTGCCATAGCCGGTGGTGGTGTTGAAGATGGGTACCTCGTCGAAGTCGAGCGGCTGGGTCGTAATCTCGTTGTCGCGCTTGGTGAAGCCGGTGCTCTGGGCTACCTGTATTTCGGCATTCATTTTCGACGCCACGGCTTGCGCGCTCTGGTATATTGCTTTGTAGGTGAGCATGAGGCTCATGTCGCAGTAGACGCTGACGGTTGCCTGCTCGCCGCGGCGGAGGCGCTTCTCGAAGTCGGTGGGGAAGAATAGGGTTCCGTGCACCTGCTGCTTGCCTGAAAGGGATCGGGCTTCGTCAAGCGAGGCGCAGTGGTAGGCGGCGCGCGTGTCGGGGCTGCCGTCGAACATACGTATGAACTGGCGCGAGGCGTGGGAATGGGACATGTCCACGATGGCTACGGGCACGTCGCGCACCACCTCGTTGTTGTAGATCCATGAGTAGAGCAGGGGGTAGAACAGGGGCACGAGCACGCAGAAGATGAGCAGCCCCTCGTCGCGGAACTCGTTCTTCATCTCCTCCACCATGATGTAGCAGGTGTCGCGGATGCCTTCTTTTATCCTGTATATCAAGCCGTTTCTTTTCATGGTCTTATGGTATGTAGACGTATTTCAACATTGCCTTCTTTATGTTGCGTATGGTGAATAAGGGCAGGCAGGCGAACAGGAGCATTGCCATGATATTGAACCATGCATAGGTTAGGGGGTAGCCGTTGAAGATGCACATCTGGTAGATCATGTAGTAGTGGCGAAGTGGAAAGAGCTGTGCCATCGACTGTATCATGGAGTCCATCGCGAATACAGGGTAGGTGGCTCCACATGCTGAGAAGCTGACGACGGACCACAGCGAGCAGATGGACATGGACATGCGCAACGAGGGCATGAGGCCGAAGGCGAAGATGCCGAACCCCTGGCAGGCTATGACGGAGAGGAAGCCGAGCAGCAGGATGGGCACGATGCCGCCCGGGTGGGGGAAGCGGAGGCCGTAGAAGATGTAGAACTCGAAGCACCACATCAAGAGCGTGAAGATGATGGTCAAGGGCAGCGTCTTGCCTGCCACGGCAACGTAGATGTTGCCTCCCGCCATTTTCATCCACTGGCGCGAGCGGTGGAACTTGAGCTCGGTGCCGATGGAGTAGGGCGTGAGGAGGAAGATGAATATCATCAGCACGCCGGGCACCATAGCCGTGCTGAGGTAGACGTTGTAGTTTGACCACGGGTTGCCCACCATGTGCAGGTCGATGGCTATGGGTTGCAGGAATGTGCGTATCTCGCGGCTTGTCTTGCCTATGGCTGAGAGTTTTGCCGAGCCCACTGCCGCCGAGCCGAGCGACGCTATGGTCTTCAGGTCGCGGAAAAGCAACGAGCCTGCCACGAGGGTGACGTTGCTGTAGTAGAAGGAAATCTTGGGCTGTTCGGAATTGAGCAGTTTGTCGGTGGTACCTTTAGGTATGAGGAGGAAGGCGTAGATCTTGTTGCGCTGCATGGCTTCGCGCGCGTCGTTCATGTTGGCGTAGTGGCCCACGACGTGGGTTGTCTGGAAAGCGTCGAGCTGGCGAATCATGGCTCGGGTGACGTGGGTGTTGTCCTGGTCGACTACGCCCACGGGCATCTCCACAGGCTCGCCGCCGTTCATCAGGGTGGTGAAGAAGGCTATCACGACGATTGGGAACACCACGGCGCAGAACCCGTAGATGGGGTTGCGCCACATGATGTACAGCTCGCGCAGGAAGATGTGGTAAACTCGCCTTATGATGTCGGTAACACTCAAGCCTCTACTCTTTATTTCTTCACTACCAATGACATACCGGGGCGCAGCCCGTCAATCTTGGTCAAGGGGCGCGCTTTTACTTCAAAGGTCTTCAGGTCGTACTGACCGTTAGTCTTGGTGGCTTTCCACACGGCATATGACCCCTCGTCTTTAATCTCGTAGACTTTCAGCTTTATGTTTTTGTTGAACGCAGGCGAAAATGCGGTGAAGATGTCGCCCACTTTCAGCCCGTTGAGCTGGTCCTCGCGCACGTTGAAAGTGCCCCACATGTCGCTCATGACGCTGATGCTCATTATGGGCGACCCCATGCCTACGAGCTCGCCCACCTTGGGGTAGATGTCGGTAACTTCGCCATCGACTGCCGCCACCTGTACGGTTTCCTTTAGCACCGATTTCACTACGTCTACAGCGCTCTTTGCAGCATCGGCATTTTTCTGCGCTGCCACCTTTTGCTGCTCGCGCGAGCCGTTCATGGCAAGGTCGAACTGGCTTTTCATCGATTTTTCGTGGGCTTTCGCCATCTTCCACGAGGCAAGGGCTTCGTCTCGTTTCTGCTCGCTTATCACGCCCTCGTCGTAAAGGTTTTGCATGCGGTTGTATGTCTTCTGCGCCACGTCAGACGCTGCTTTTGCCTGCTCCCACAGCTGCTGCGCGCTCTGTATGGCTTCCTTGCGCGAGCCTTCCTCCGTCATCCTGCTTATAGCCTCGGTGGCTCCTTGCGTAGCTTTAGCCACCTGCTCCTGTGCGGTCATCTCCGGTATCTCAAGTATGGCAAGGGTGTCGCCCTTGTGAACGTAGTCGCCCTCCATGACGCGGATGTCTACGATGCGCGCCGGTAGCTTGCAGCTGACCCTGTATTCAGTGACCTCAACCTCGCCCTGTATTATCTCGTCGGTCTTGCCGAGCGTGAAGAAGCCTATCAGCGCCACTACAGCCACGGCGATGCTGAAGCCCAGCACGGCAAGGAGTATGTTTTGGTGTTGACTTTTTGCGGACATATTGTTAGTTTTTATGGTATTCGTTTTCGCCTTGCCCTCATTGCAGTATGCCGAGAGCCTTTTCGAGGTTCACCTGGGCGAGCTTCACGTCCACCAGTGCGTCAATCTTCTGGCTTTGAGCCTGTTGCCATGCGGTTTGCGCTTCCATGACGTCGGTGGTTCCCATTACGCCCTCCTTGAAGCCTACTTGGGCGCACCTGAGGTTTTCCTCTGCGCTTGCTATGTTCTTTTCTGCCATAGCGAGCTTCTTGCGGGCTTCTTTGAGCTTGAAGCGGCTTTGCGTAACCTGCAGGCTTATCTTCTCTTGGGCGTCGGCAAGCTCCATGCGCGCCATGTTGGTGGCTGCCTTTGAGGCGCGGATCTTGTATTTCCCCTCAAACCAATTCCATACAGGCACTTGCAGCATCACTCCCACATTCCACACGCCTGAGAAGTTGCGCTGGAAGCCGTTGAAGACGTTGGGGTTGGTGATGGAGTAGCCGCCGGTCAGGGCGAGGTGGGGCAGGTAGGCTGCCCTCACGAGCTTGGTGTTTTGCTCGCCGAGGCTGACGGAGCCTTGCAGCAACCGCACCTCGGGTCGTGTACTGAAGTCTTTGTCGGCGTTGTAGGTCTCTGCCGCCGAGGCAGTCGATGTGTCTATGCCCTGCCTGCCTTCGTCGGCAAGCGTAATATCTTCGTCCATTGGAAGTCCGCAGAGCTGGCAAAGCAGCATCTTTGCGAGCACGAGCCCGTCGTCTACTTGTGTGATTTGCATGTCTGCCTCGTTCACGCGCACGTCCACCTTCAGCCCGTCGGCTCGCGTGGCAACGCCCTGCTTTATCATCTTCGCCACGTCGTCGTCGAGCTTCTTCACCAGGTCGCGGAAGCTGTAGGCGAGCCTTTGCTTCTGCTTCAGCGACACCACTGTCCAGTATGCCTGGTCGATGTTATAGAGCGTCGTCTGGTCCTTCAGGCTTATGTTGTCGTCTGCCATGTTGCTTGTAATGTCAGCCATGCGGTTGGCTGCGGTTATGGCTCCCCCCATATAGAGGGGCTGGCGCACGAATATGGAGCCGCCGAACATGTTGTGGGTGTCGGTGTGCAGTGCGTCTACAATTTTCTGACCGATAGTGTTTCCCAATCCTGCGGCGTATTGCGCTATCGGGCCATTGGCAAACTGGGTCATGAAACCTCCCAGCTGTTGGGCTTGGGCTGCGGTGAGGGTGCCCTGCTGCACCATGCTCGTGAGCTGGTCGCTGATGCCGGTGCTCAGGTCGCCGCTCACTTGCTGCACGCCGGTGGTGCCGATGTTGTTGAGCGCATTCTTCTGACTTTTGCTCAGCAGGTTTATTTCGCGGCTGAAGTATTCGTAGCCGGCAACGGCATCCACTTTCGGCAGGTATTGCGTACGGGCGGATTTGCGGGTGTTCTCCGCTATCTCCTTGTTGAGCTTTGACACTTGTAGCTGTTTGTTGTTGCGCAATGCTAAAGCACGGCAACTGTCAAGCGTCAGCACTCGTTGTGCATGCGCACCAGTCAAGCAGCCGAAAAACAATATTGCTAATGCGACCTTCCTCATCTATCTTCTATCTTATCTACGGTTTACTCTGTCTACTCTACTCTCTAATCTTTACTCTTTTTCCAGTCTATTCAAAAGAGAAGCTCCTGCTCCCTATCATGTTGCCGTCGGCGAAGATGCTGACGTTGAAGGTACCTCCTTGCAGAGCCTGGTCAATGTTGCAGAAAAGGCTGACAGGAGTTTCCTTTCCGGTGTATTCTATAGAACGCTTCATGGAGCATTGTAGCGTGCGGTTCTCATAGCTGAAGCTGCCGGCATTGCCCAGCAAGGCTCCTGTGGGGGTGGTCACGCGCACGTAGATGGTCTTCATGCCGCTTGCTGCCGTGACATTACGCGCAAGGCTGAAACTCACTTGGAAAGACTTGGCTTTCTTCAGCTTGTTGGTGCTCTTGCCTTTCTTGTTGAGGGCTGTCATGTTGATGCCTGTAGCGTCGAGCTGGGCTGCTATGGCTACTTTCTCCGAGAGCGTTGCCTTTTCCGTGTTCAGCCCTTCTATCTGCTTGTTAGCCTCGGCGTATTGACCCTTTATGCGTGTGTTCTCGGCGGTGAGGTTTTGGTTGAGCCTGTTCAGCGAGTCTATTTCCAGCACATAGCTTCTCAATACGGCTCTTACCGTGGCAAGCTCCTTCTTCAGACGCGCTATCTCGCGAGCGTCTGAGCTTTTTGTCTGCCGTAGCTCAGCCAACAGGCGTTGGGTCTTCTCTTGCTCTTGTGTGAGCTGGGCTACGATGGAGTCGTTGTTTATCTGCGTCTTCATCTCGCTGTATTGGTTGGCGAATTGCTGGTATTCGTTTTCCATCTCTTTCTTGTCGAGAGCCGCCAGCTGCTCCATTTCCTTGTTTTCCTTCTTCTGCTTGTCAAGGCTTATGTACAGGTAAGCTGCACCGCCAATCAGGAGCACAATCACGAGGAGGAGGGGAATGAGAATTTTCTTGTTCATCTTTTCTTTTTATTATTTCCTGCAAAATTAGTCTTTTTATCTAATTTGGCAAAATAAATTCCCTTTACAATGTTTTAATAATCTAAAAAATGATATTTTTATGGAAGTTTGGACGAAAATAAATTCTTATTTTGTACTTTTACAACCAAAATGTAAAAGAAATGTCCATTATGAGAAAAGCCTTGTTCATTATTGCCATGCTTTGCCTCCAGCTTTCTGCCGTGGCGCAGGTTGACTCGCTTGTCGTAAAGACTGATTCTTCAGCCGTGCGCCATCAGGTGCTTTTGCAGACGGACATGGGAGACATTGTCGTTGAGCTTTACAATGATACGCCTCGGCACAGGGACAATTTTCTAAGGCTTGTGCGCAGTGGTTATTATGACGGCAATCTTTGGCATCGAGTCATTGCCGACTTCATGATTCAGACGGGCGATTCCACGACGCGCCACGCGAAGCCAGGGATAGAGGTGGGCGATTATGACCTTGGCTATCGTATACCGGCAGAGATTGATTTTCCGAAATATTTTCATAAACGTGGAGCCTTGGCTGCTGCCCGTGAGTCTGATGCCGAAAATCCAAAGCGACAATCGTCGGCTTCGCAGTTTTACATAGTTTGGGGCTTCCCTTACGGACCCAAGGCTATGGATAAATTCCAAGCAAAGGTTGACTCAATTACAAACGGAGCTGTAAAGTTCTCACAGGAAATGCGTGATTATTATTGGTCGCATGGAGGAACTCCTTGGCTTGACGGTCAATACACTGTCTTCGGTGAGGTGGTAAAAGGCTTGGATGTGGTTGGCAATATACAGGCTGTAAAGACTGATGACAATGACCGCCCGATAGAAGACGTGCGTATTGTCAAGGCTTTGGTTATCAAGTGAATTGCATGAGAAAAGACAACGTTTGCCAATGGTATGCAAAAATATTGCGTGATGGTAGGGTTAAATGGATAGCCCTGTGTGCTATGCTCTTGTTTTCCTTTGTGCAGGCATACGCCACAGTGTGGTCGGCTGAAAACATTCAGATGGTTCATTTGCAAGACCGCAATCGCTATGTGTGTGACCCTGAAGGACTTATGTCAGCAGCCGAACGTGATTCAGCTGATTTGTATCTTCGCAAGTTGCAGACTGAATGCGGTGTTCAGACAGTCTTCATTGTCGTGAACAACGTGAAGGGTGCAGACTGCTTTCGCATGGCTGAGGATGTGGGAAACAAGTATGGAGTAGGCGACAAGAAAAACCGCAGAGGACTCGTGGTCGTTGTTGCTGTCAAGGATAGACGTTATTTCATTGCTCCAGGAAAAGGCTTGGAAGGCGATTTGACTGATGTGGAGTGTGATGACATAGCCCAGCAATGTATTGTCAAATTCATGAAAGTCAATGACATAGACATGGCGGTTCTTTCTACTGTGAAAGCCCTTTACAGCAAGTTCAGGACTGGAAGCACCGGTTTGGGCTACGATGATCAGGTGGATGGAGAAGGCGATGGGGCTTTGATTGCCATTATCCTTACCATTCTCATCTTCGGTTACCCTGTATATCTATTTGTCCGACAGATACTTGAAGACCGTGGAATAATTAAACCTCGAAAGAGGAAACGGTGCCAACATAATGATGACTGGTTCCCTCCTTTTATTTTTGGTGGTGGAGGTGGCTTCGGCAGTAGCAGTGGCGGATTCAGTGGTGGCTCATTCGGCGGAGGAAGTTTCGGCGGAGGCGGTGCCGGCGGCGGATGGTGAGTCTTTCTCCTTAAATCCTTGCTTATTTCTTAACTTAAAGTTCGGCTCATTTTCATTTGTAAAAACTTATAATTCAGTTCATTTCATTTGCAAAAATAAAAAAACAAATAAACGTTATGAAGAAAAGTTCAATTATCCTTTTAGTAGTTGTGGCTGTCATTATTGTCATCTGTGTTGGCGGATGCAATGCTTATAATGGCATGGTGAATAATCAAGAATCCGCCACCACAGCACTTGCCGATGTTCAGGCTACCTACCAGAGGCGTGCTGACCTCATTCCTAATCTTGCTAAAACTGTGCAGGCTTATGCAAAGCACGAAAAAGCTACTTTTACCGAAGTGACCAAAGCTCGTGCGATTGCATCGCAAATTACGCTTGATGCAAATAGCCTTACACCTGAGAAATTGAAGCAGTTTGAGAAAGCTCAGGGTGATCTTACTCAGGCTCTTGGTAAGTTGATGGTTGTTGCTGAGCGTTACCCGGACTTGAAAGCGAGTGATAATTTCCACAGCTTACAGGTTCAACTTGAAGGAACTGAAAATCGTATAAACGAAGCTCGACAGAAATACAATGCTGCTGTACAGACTTACAACCAAAGCATCCGCCGTTTCCCGAATGTTATTTTCGCGGGTATGTTTGGATTTGACCGTATGACTAAGTTTGAGGCTTCTACAGGAGCAGAGAACGCTCCACAGTTGAATTTCGACGATAACATATAAGTTTTAGTTGTTTTTGCTTACGCCTAAGTGGTATTTACTTTAAATATAATAAGGTGTAAGCATAAAAATGTTGGCATAAATCATACGTGTAAACAACTTTTGCCTTGATTAAAATCAATTCTGAAAATTTTTCGTAAAATAATTGAAGAAAAATTTGGATGGTATTGAAATTCTCATTACCTTTGCACTCGCTTTTCGGGAAACCGCCCGCAGAGCCATTAAGAAAGAGTTCTTTGAAAGGATTACATAAAACAGAGAAAG
>CAZZNO010000123.1:0-8914 GCA_964655685.1 uncultured Prevotella sp. | reverse complement strand
TACGCCGTACGAATAAGGCTCGCGCGGCTATTGTGTGTTACCAACAATACGATTCATGCCAATTCCCAATGCCTTCAGCCTAAATCCGTCCTATCTTTCCATAATGCTTAGTGTCACTTTTTAAAAACAAAAGAGGGCACACCAGAATTCTGATGTACCCTTCACTGTTATTTTCGCAATACGATTAATTTAACCTTGCAGTATTTTTATGCTTACATATTCTCTATTGCATAATATCAAGAACCGTTTATCATTACTGATGAGCATCCCTCAACAAGTCGTTGACTGTTTTTACTGGATTGAATGTTGACAGCGGAACCTCCACAAAGACAGTATTCCAATCGCTCATAGAGCCGTTCCAGAGACCAGGAAGCTCAAGGGCTTTTAATGGCCTGCCATTCTTGCTCTTACTGCTAATAAAGCCTGTTGAGCGATCAACGAAATCAGGCAGATTGAAAGGCTTACCCTTGTAATCCTTTGTTGCGCATACGAGATCGACAGGATTGAAATGAGTGCCCTCGGTGAACATCTTCATGTAGGCTTCATTGCTCTTGTCTATCTGGCTGCTCTCCAGTATTTGCGGACTTATAGTGCCGTCTTGGTTATAGGCAAGGAACGGGCCTCCACCTGGCTCACCCACATTCTTAACCACGCCACAAACACGCAGCGGACGATTGAGCTTGTTGCGAAGATAGATGACAAGGTCGGCATCTTCAAGCTCCTTAATGTCTGGCTTGCGGCAGCAAAGAACGTGCTGCACAAACCGAATGATTTCCTCGAGCTTCTCATGATTGTAAGTACCTGAATCAAGCACTCGCAAGTATTCGAATATCTGTCTCTGCACTTTAACAAGCACTCCGCCTATGACTTTCTTCCATTTCACGGTGTCTCCTTTCAGCCTGTCAGGCACTACATTGTCTATATTCTTAATAAAGACAACGTCTGCATCAATGTCATTCAGGTTCTCAATCAGTGCACCATGTCCACCCGGACGGAACAGCAAAGAACCATCATCGTTGCGGAATGGAGTATTGTCAGGATTGGCAGCCACAGTGTCTGTAGAAGGCTTCTGCTCTGAGAAACTGATGTCATAGCTCACGCCGAACTTCTTCTCATAGTAACCCTTCTTCTCTGCCACACGCTGCTCAAAGAGCTTCAGATGGTCGTGAGACACGGTGTAGTGTATGTGAGCCTCGCCATTGCTGCTGGCATATAGTGCAGCCTCAACAAGGTGTTCTTCCATCGGCGTACGTGCACCGTCAGGATAACTGTGGAAGAAAAGCAATCCCTTAGGCAACTGACCATAGTTTAAGCCTTCTGCATTAAGCATGTTGGCAACAACAGCTTTATAGTCACCATTCACGACAAGCGTTTTCGCGTCAGTTCCGTTATTTTCCTTGCACTTCTCATTTAATGCCGGATAAAAGGCAAAACGCTCCAATCCATTGAAAAACTCCTTCTCAAAATCTGTTTGAGGAGTATCATAATCGGAGGTGAGAAAAGCGAACATATTCTTGAACATGCGGCTTGCAGCTCCAGAAGCTGGAACAAACTTCACTATCTTATGGCCTTCACTTTTATAATTTTCCCACTGCTCTGTTGCATCGTCCTGAGCCTTCGCGTCTGGTGCCGTGATACCTTTGCCGACAGTGGCGGCAGCTTCAATCTTAAGGAACGGGAAGCCCTGCTCAATTTCTTTCAGCTGATGCTCGACCTGCTCAACGGTCATGCCGCGGCTTTCGATCTGCTTCTTGTCTTCTGGCTTTAACATAATAAATGATGGTTTATTGGTTATATGGAATTGTAGCTTGCAATTGCCGATTTGTTTTCATCGGCAAAAATAATACTTTTTCTTCATTTGGGCGAGACTTGCCCAAAAGATTTTATCATCAAGCCACTTTTTTCTTATTGTTTTACCAAATAATACAAAAGCAAAATGACTGCAACGGCAGCAAAGAAGACTATTGACTTCAGTAAGCAGCTTGCAACTTTCTTTATGACGAATATTGCTATCACTACTGCCAACAAGGCAATGATATAGTAAACTAAAGAAGAGTCCATTGAAGATGTTTACAAATTAGTTTTTATAAAATGTGTCTATTAAAAGCTACGAGCCATCAATAAAACAGGCTACGGAACGCCTGCGGTATATCAGTCTCAAAGTTCATTGGCTTATGGCTAAGCGGATGGTAAAAGCAAAGCTTGTAAGCATGAAGACACAGCCTTCCTATTGGGTCGTCGCCATTACCATATTTCACGTCGCCACATACAGGATGCCCCATGTCGGCGGCATGCACACGTATCTGGTTCTTACGCCCTGTTTCAAGTTTAAACTCTACCAAAGAGTGGAAATCGGAACGCTTCAGCACACGATAATGAGTTATGGCAAGCTTGCCGCCATTGTCGTTTAAACTACTGTAAGTGAAAAAAGCCTTGTTGTCTTTTAGCCAGCTTTGTATTGTGCCTTCGTCATGCTCCACTATTCCTGAAAGCACAGCCACATACCTACGGTCATATACTATATTATGCCAATCGTCTTCAAGTATAAGCTCAGTCTGCTTGTCCTTGGCATAAATCATCAGTCCACTGGTATCGCGATCAAGGCGGTGCACCACATGCGCCTGGCAATGCTGTCGGCTTGAACGGAAATAATCGTCCAATACTCTTTTCACATTAAGCGAGCTATGCCCTGCCGCCATCGAAAGAATGCCATCCTTCTTGTCCAAGACAACAATGTAACGATCCTCATACACTATTCGTACATAACGGTTCTTGAACATTTGATTGTGCTTAGTCTTGCTGACGGCAATTTTCATGCCCGGCTGTAACTGGTAGTCAAACTGGGTCACAACCTTGCCACCCACCTTTATGCCATGCCCAGACAGCGTAGCCTTTATTTTGCTGCGACTCTCATTGATATTGGCAATAAGCCATTCAAGAAGTTTTGACGGTTCTTTGACGGTATAATGGTCGTATAACTCTTGAGGTTGATTCATGCTTATTCCTTTCTTTTCCAAATTCTTACTATCTTCCGCCTAATGGCGAAAATATTAAAAATGCTCACAAGCAAGAAAATAGCAACGCCTAAGACTAATGCCGGAGCAATACTGCCAATCTCTATGTCGGGGAAAAGTGTTTCTACAATGCCAATGTAATAGCTCCTGACAATAGCCAAGATGCAAACGGCAATGATTAGCACCCCAAAGTTTAATCCTATGGTAAGCAGCTGGTATGGCCTTGCTACGGCTTGAGGACTATAGCCAATCAACAGCAAGTTCTCGAGCTTTGACGAATTTTTCTGCACAAGCAGATATATACTGAGCATGAGGATATAGAAACTGAGAAGTGAGATTACAAGACCAACCACCATCACCATTGACACCATAAGCCGCAAGAAATAAGTGGTTTTTTCGGCATCCAGCTTGTCATCTTCCACTTCATATCCCTTTTTGTCAAAATACTTGGTCATCTGCTCCGTTTTGCTGTTGTCAACATCAAGTATCAGACGTGTAGGGTTGGCATGTTTGCCTGATCCAAAGCTTTCATTGCTCCAATCCATGAAAGCCTGCGGCACCAAGATGCTGCTTATGCGGCTGGAGAAGCCTATCACTTTACCCTTGAACGATTCCTTGCGTCCGTTGCCTTGGATAAATATGTCAAAATCTATCATGCCGACCAAGCCCTCGCTTATCTTAGGCAGCGAGCGGCTCTGGGCAAAGCCGAAATTATACATTGCCAAATAGCTGCGTGGCAGAATTACCGGCACTACCTTGGCTCCCTGCTCATATTTCCACGACCCCTTTGGAGCATCGACAAAGCCATCAGGAATGCTCTCAAAGAAAATCTCTGAATTGAGAATGCTGGTACCGTTAATGCCCATGTGCGCACTAATTTGGTAATCGGCAGACGTAAAGACACCTATCTTATTGGCAAAATGCCTGTCGGCAATACCATCAATATCTTCTTTACCGAAATCGTTGGATTGGCCGGAAATAGTGGTTCCCATGCCCACTTTCTTCTCAACAATTATATAGTCGGACTTCATGAAAGAGTCGTCCGACACAAAAACAGGAACCACATCTTTGTAAAACTGATAGCCAAGCAACACAATTGTCATGCCAAAGAGGTTGGCAAAGAAAAAGCCGACAAACTGGCCTACGCTGATGTGACGACGCAAAAGCTTCCAAACAAGACTCATAGTTTTATTACCCTTTCATAGTTTAAGTCCATATGTTTGCCAATGCTTGTCACAATTACGCCGGCGCCTTGTCTTTTTGCCTCACTCATCATGATGTCGCCCATGATACGGGCATTGTTGTCATCAAGGTGGGAAATAGGCTCATCAACAAGGATGAAATCAAAGGGCTGTACAAGAGCCCTAATCATTGCGACGCGCTGTTGCTGACCAAAAGACATGAAGCCTGCTTTGGAATTAAGCTTGTCGCCAATGCCAAGCATATCAAACCATTGCTCTATTTGCTCTTTTGACTTATAGCCTGTAATCTTATTTTTAATTTCAACATTCTCCATTGCCGTAAGCTCCGGAAAGAGGCGCAGCTCTTGAAAAAGATGGCTTACATGGCGACGACGAACGTCAACCCACTCACTTACCTTAAGTGAACGTGTGTCTCTGTCATCAAAAAATACACGGCCTGTATAGTCGTGACGATAGCCAACAACATAACTGCAAAAGGTGCTTTTGCCTTTACCCGAATCGGCTTCAACAAGATAAAGGTGTCCCTTATCAAATGTAACGTTCTTATTCCACAGCTCTGACACAATGTCGTCTCGCTGAGAGAAGACATGTGGCATTACTGACTGAAAACTTATACTATTCATTTTAATGTGTAAACTATAGAATTCAGCTCACCGAACACCGGCTTCAACAGTGACGTAAAAGCTTCTGCCTTACCTCCCTTCAATGCATCGAAATTCATTATCATGACAAGCTTTTGCCCAACTATCAACTTTTGCAAACTTGCACTGATAGGCCTGGCACTTGGCTTTATGCTCTGCAAGGCTTCTTCCTTGCTGCCACCGCTCATATATTGCATGTCCGGAGTAACGCCAAAATAATATGAAATGTCAGCAGACCTGTAGTAATAGCAATTCTTGCCCCAATCACCTATGAAGCCACCTTGTGGCACGCTTTGTTTCCAATAAGCCACATCTGCAAGCCAAGGGGCCGAAGACAAACGGGCTGCCATGCGCAGACTAAAGCTTTCACCTCCTGCATTAGGGGCAAACATGGCAAGGTCTCCATTGACACTTTTCAGTATGTTGTCCATGTCTATGGCTGCATTAATGCCTGCCAGCATCGTAGAAATGCCGCGGTTTTGAGTTACAAGTTGATGAAACTGCCGACCGTCTACATTAAGAAACAAGCCTATAAAATCGTCTTCAGACATCGACTTGACATAGTCGCCCTTTATTGGACGATATATTTTTCTTGCATCTACAAGAGCTTTGTCTACAGCTTTCTTAAAGGAGAAAGTACTGCCATTCATGAGCAATCTTCCATCCTTTACCTCCATAGCGGCCGAAAGCATCACGTCGGCAGGAGCGGCATCTTTAGGCGCGCCAATTGTGAAAGGAGCTATAAACTGTTGTGGCAAAGCCTTTGTCTGGCAAACCAAAGCAATAGGAGCGTCTATAGAATCGAGCTTGTCATAGATAGGCGATGCCTTTATGCCGTCATCTTCATCAGCCGCAAGGTAGCGTGCCATGAGCGTTGTCATGTCATCCTGAGCAGCAGGAACCACCGGGCCCATTAGTAGTGCCGCCTTATCTGAAAAGCCTATGAGCCAATTGCCTTGAAGGGCGGCAAACTGGAAATCACGTTTTTTAGTAACCTCGACACCTGCATTTTCCAACGTCTTACGGAGTTTGCCACTGTCGTCGACTTTTGTACAAAGTCCTATGTTGCCTTGTGCATCCTCGAAAAGAAACACCCTGTCAGAAAGGTCAAGCCCCATGTCGCCAACCTTGGATACATGAAGCAATGACTTCAATATCAAAGGGTTCCCGGCACCACTGAGCTTTGACGTATTCATGGACATAAGCAACTGCGAATCGTCAGGTATGACATTGAGATAGTCGTCATTTGAACATGAAGCAAACATCAAGACTGCGGCCTGTAGAAATGCCACAATCCATATATTCACCTTGCGTTTATGTCTTTCCATTGTTAAATTCATTTTATAATCACATTTAGATTAAGTTTTTGCCAATTGCGCCATTGCCACTGCCATCATGCCAGCAGTCTCAGTGCGCAAACGGCTTGCTCCCAGCGTTACAGGCTTGAAACCATTGGCAACGGCAAAATCAACTTCATCTGCCGAAAAGTCTCCTTCCGGCCCCACAAGTACTGTCACATCACTGTCAGACGGAATATTGCGCAATTCATCGAAAAGATAAGTGCGCGGACGGTCATCATAGCAATGGGCTATAAACTTATATTTTCCATCAGAAAGATTGCCGCCATTGCTATTTTCCTCGATGAAATGGGCAAAATTTACCATCGACGCAACAGTGGGCTTAAAAGGCTTGCGGCTTTGCTTCATGGCAGAAACCACTATTTTTTCTATGCGGTCAATGCGTATAGACTGCCTTTCAGAGAATTTACAGTTGAGGAAAGTTATATCGTCAACTCCTATCTCGGTCACTTTCTCTACCATCCACTCCATGCGCTCCATCATTTTTGTGGGCGCTATGGCAAGACGTATATTGCCGCTCCACCCTTTCTTCTGGGGCATAGCTTCCTCTATGCTGTAGAAGCAACGCTTTTTAGAAGCCATGCTCACTACGGCTCTATAGAAGCTGCCCTCACCATCCATGAGAAAAATCTGCGCGCCTTCACCAATGCGCAAAACGCGCAGAGCATGTTGCGCCTCCTGTTCAGGCAACTCACTATTAGACGCTGCACCAGGTACATAGAAGAAATGTTCCTCTTTCATTCTTTCTCTTTCTTCTTTTTTCTTTCCTTCATTTCATTGGTCAGCTGCGCTGCCAATTCATAGTTCTCCTTAGCCACGGCATCGTCTATTGCTTTCTGCAACATATCCATGCTCAATGTATTAATTGGCAACGCCACCCCACTCGACTCCTTATCGTATGGAGAGCTTTGCCTCATAAAAAGCGAACTGGGCATAGTAATGGCTATATTCCCATCACTAAGGCAACTAAGCATTATGCCGTCAGCCGTGTTAATGGGCAATTGCGCAAGCGTTTCCGTATCCGTAAGCAAAGCTTTATAAGTGCCGTCTGCCACAGTGTCAATATCAACCCGCAGTTCTATTCCGGCATTAGCGATGACTTTCACAAGCACATTTGGCAAACTTTGCCCCACACCGCGCTTGTCGTCGAGCCAAGCACTAAACTGCCCAAGCGATTCCTTGCCACATGGCACAGCTATCTGCCGATGTCCGTCAACGTCAGTCAATATAAGCAATCCTGCACCAAGACCACCGACAACCTCAGTGGCATGTCTGAAAACAAGGTGCATTCTTGAAGATGATTGGTTTATATCCATCTAAGGTTTAACTATTTATGTTTTTTCGCCGGCCTGAACACCAAGGCAAACGTCAAGCCCACGACAAGGGCAAAACCAGCGAAAATGAACCAACATGTCTGCCAGTCACCCATGAGGTAAGATGACTCGCCTAACTGCGTCCATTTGCAAAAATGGTTTACGACGACCCCGGCCGACAGAGTACCGACTGTTGCCCCTACACCATTGGTCATGAGCATGAACAAGCCCTGAGCCGACGCTTTTATAGAAGGATCACACTCCTTGTCTACAAATATGCCTCCGGAGACATTAAAGAAGTCGAAAGCCACACCGTAGATTATGCAAGACAATATGAAGAGCAGCACACCTGGCATCGTAGGATTGCCAACGCCGAAAAGTCCAAACCTGAGAACCCATGCAAACATAGCTATAAGCATTACTCCTTTTATGCCATAGCGCTTGAGGAAATAAGGTATTAGAAGTATGCAGAAAGCCTCACTAACCTGCGATATTGACGTAAGCAATGTGGCATTGCTGGCAGCAAACGACGAAGCCACCACTGGATCACTGCTGCCCTGGAAGCTGGAGATGAAAGGACCAGCAAAGCTGTTGGTCACTTGAAGCGACATGCCCAAGAGAGCCGAGAAGATAAAGAACAGAGCCATACGTTTGTCCTTGAAAAGCTTGAAGGCATCAAGTCCCATCTGCTGGGTAATAGACCGTCTCTCAGACGGATCATGCTTCACAAGTTTGCACTCAGGTAAAGTGAAGACGTACAGGAACATAACACCACTCAAGATTCCAGAAACAAGGAACTGATTGTAGGTATATTGGAACTTGTGGGCATTCTGTGCCAAAGTGAAGCTGAACGAACCGCCATCCCACACTGCACAATTGACAAACAACATGACGATAATAAAGCCAACTGTACCACACGAGCGAATTGGAGGGAAGTCGGACACTGTATCACCACCGTGCGACTTTAATACGGTGAAGGCAGTGGTGTTTGAAAGCGCCACCGTCGGCATGTAGAAAGCAACACTCAATGTGTAGAGAGCAATAAACAACGGCTTGTCAGACACCTCATTACCAAATCCTGCTGTCATGCCCATATACCACAGTGAGCACATGAAGACACCAGCTATTAGATGGCAAATACCAAGCAGACGCTGAGGCTGTATCCACTTGTCAGCAACAATGCCTATCAACGTCGGCATAAAGATTGACACAATGCCCTGAATGGCATAAAACCATGAGATTTGGGCACCCAATCCGGCAACGCCAAGATAGTTGCCCATGCAGGTCAGATAGGCTCCCCAAACACCGAATTCGAGGAAGTTCATCACCGCTAAGCGGACTTTCAGATTCATATAAACGCGTTTTTGTTTTTATTTCCAATGCAAA
>CAZZNO010000122.1:0-9020 GCA_964655685.1 uncultured Prevotella sp. | reverse complement strand
AAGGCGAAAAGAACCTCCAGCCAAGCGAGACGGCTTGCCACTGGCTCTACGCCTCAGCACTCGCTAAGCGCGCTTCGTCTCCAGACAAGCTCTATCTCGTAAACCTGCTCGACAAGGCTCCCACCAAGCTCACCATCTATGGCAAAGCAGGCGCAGCCGTCATTCTTGCGCAATACGGACGCATGGCGCACGCCAAGGAATACTTGCAAAGCATACGCGAATACACAGTCTACAAAGACGAGATGGGGCGTTATTTCGACACGCCGAAGGCACAATACAGCTGGTTCGACTACCGCATACCTACGCAGACGTTCGCCATTGAAGCCCTGCAAAGGCTTGCGCCAACCGACACCACCACCATCACAGAGATGCAGCGCTGGCTGCTTCACGAGAAGCGCACAACGGATTGGAGCACCACTATAAACACCGTGAATGCTGTCTACGCATTCATGTCAAACGGCAAATCAGCGTTCGACAGCTCCAAGCTGGACGGCGGCGAGCTTCCAACGCTTAAGCTGGACGGCAAGACCATCGACCTGCCAAAGGCTACAGCCGGCATAGGCTATATAAAGATAGCCAAGGACGCTGGCAGTAATGCAAAGGAGCTGAGCATTGAGAAAACCTCCAAGGGCACGTCGTGGGGAGCCGTCTACGGCAGGTTCATGCAAAAGGCAACCAATGTGGGCAATGCCGCATCGGGCTTGAAGATTACCCGCGAGATAATCAACGGCACCACTCCCAACTCCTCACTCCTAACTCCTAACTCCTCACTCCTCACTCCCAACTCCCCGCTTCGTGTTGGCGACAAGATAACCGTGCGCATAACCATAACCGCCGATCGCGACTATGACTTCGTGCAAGTGCAGGACAAGCGGGCGGCATGCCTCGAACCCGCAACCCAGCTCAGCGGCTACCAGTGGGGCGGAGGCTATTATTGCGTACCACACGACAACGCCACCAACTATTATTTCGACCGTCTGTCGAAAGGCAAGCACGTGATAGAAACTTCTTATTATATAGACCGCACGGGCGATTACGCATCAGGCACCTGCACCGTGCAATGCGCCTATGCACCTGAGTTCAGCGGTCGCGAGGCTGCGAAAGTAATAAACGTAAACAATCAATAATGAGCAGAAAAGCACTATCCATAGTTTTCTCTTTTTTGTCGGCTGCGGCATTCGCACAGCAGATAACAACCCCCAACGCCACCATCAACTGTGGGCAAGTGGTGTTCCGACAGCCCGTAAAGGCTGAGTTCCAAATGAAGAACACCGGCACCGAGCCGCTCGTCATAAGCAACGTGCGCACCTCCTGCGGCTGCACCACCACCTCCTACCCCACCGAACCCATTGCCGCAGGAGCCTCGTTCACGGTCACAGCCACCTACGATGCCAAGACAATGGGGCATTTCCAGAAGCTCATAGGCATCTACAGCAACGCGACGAAGGAACCGCTGATGCTCACCATCAAGGGTGTTGTCGTGGAAAAGAAAACCGACTACGAAGGCGACCTGCCCTATCAGATAGGCGACTTAAAGACCGACGTCACCGATATAGAGTTTGACGACATAAATCGCGGCGACATGCCCGTACAGAAAATCCATCTTTTCAATGCCGGCGAGGAGGTTTTGGAGCCTCAGCTCATGCACCTGCCCAACTTCATCCGTGGCGAGGTGACACCACAGCGCATTGCCCCGGGCCACAGCGGCACAGCCACCATACAGCTCGACTCTCACAAGCTGCGTAACCTCGGACTGACCCAGACCTCCATCTACCTCGGCATGTTCCCCGGCGACAAGGTTTCTCCGGAAAAGGAGATAAGCCTGAACATAATTCTCATGCCCGACTTCGAGAAGCTCACCGACAGCCAGCGTGCCAACGCGCCCAAGCTGAGGTTGTCGAAAGGCAGCTTCGACATAGGCTCATTCGGCAACAAGGAAAAGAAGAAGGACGAAATCACGATTACCAACGAGGGCAAGTCTACGCTCACCATCCGCTCGCTGCAAATGCTGACCGCAGGGCTCGAAGTGTCGCTCAACAAGCAGAACATAGAGCCGGGCGGCAAGGCAAAACTGAAAGTCACGGCAATAGCGTCGATGCTGAAGAAAGCCCGTTCAAAGCCGCGCATCCTCTTGATTACCAACGACCCCGAGCAACCAAAGGTGATGATAGGCTTGACATTTGAGTAAGTCAACAGCAAGGTTTATGAACGTAACCATTGAGATAGACAGCGGCAGCGGTTTTTGCTTCGGCGTGACCACTGCCATTCGCAAGGCTGAGGAAGAACTTTCGGCGCAACGCCCCGAAACTTTTACCGCACAGCGGCAAAAGTTTCAGGGGGAGGCGGCAAAAGTTTCGTCGCCCCACCTCTATTGCCTCGGCGATATAGTCCACAACGGCATGGAAGTGGACAGGCTTCACCGCCAAGGGCTCATAACCATCGACCACCGGCAGCTGAGCCAGCTCCACGGCGCAAAGGTGCTGCTGCGCGCCCACGGCGAACCGCCCGAAACCTACGAGACGGCACGGCAGAACAACATAGAGATTATTGATGCCACGTGCCCCGTGGTGCTCGCTCTGCAGCGGCGCATAAAGCGGCAATACGATGCCAACCCGGAAGCACAGATAGTGATTTTCGGCAAAAACGGACACGCCGAAGTGCTGGGGCTGGTGGGACAGACGCACCAGCACGCCATTGTGGTGGAAAACCTCGACGACGTGAAGCGTAAGCTCGACTTCAAGCGCGACATCTACCTGTATTCGCAAACCACAAAGAGCCTCGACGAATACCGCCGCATAATCGACTATATAAAGAGCCATGTAGCGCCCGACGTGACGTTCAGGAGCTTCGACACCATCTGCCGACAGGTAGCCAACCGCATGCCCAACATAGCCGACTTTGCGTCGCGCCACGACCTCGTGCTCTTTGTCTCAGGCAGAAAAAGCAGCAACGGCCACGCCCTCTTTACACGCTGCAAGGCAGTCAACCCCAACAGCCACCTCATAGAAAGCGCAAGCGAGATAGACTACAGCTGGTTCAACGGCGTGAAGACCGTAGGCATCTGCGGAGCCACGAGCACGCCCAAATGGCTGATGGAGGAATGCCGCGACGCCATACTGAGTCACTGATAAAAAACATAACAATACTTTTTGAATAAACCATCTATTATGAAGCAAACATTACTTTTGGCGTTGCTTGTGCTGGCTTCGATGTCGGCAAGCGCTAAACATTTCATCACAGACGATGCCTACAGGCAAACCGTAGACTCCGCCTTCAGGGAGAAATTGCGGCTCGTAGGCGCCAAATTCTACAACATCAAGTCGCTCAACGCCAGCGACGAGGAGCAGGAGGCACTGCGGTTCCTCTATGCCTACATGCCAGTTGCCGACGTTACCGACTATCCCACCGCCTACCACCTCGGCAACGTGCGCACGGCGCTACGGGCACGCACGGAGATGTCGTGGGGCAAGGAAGTGCCCGAACTGCTGTTCCGCCATTTCGTATTGCCTATGCGCGTAAACAACGAGCCGCTCGATTCCTCACGCGCCATCTTCTACAAAGAGCTTAAGGAGCGCGTGAAAGGTTTGTCGATGAAAGACGCCATACTCGAAGTGAACCACTGGTGCCACGAGCACGTGACCTACGAGCCTTCCGACGCGCGCACGTCGTCGCCCCTGCAAAGCATACGCACGGCAAAGGGCAGATGCGGCGAGGAGAGCACGTTCGCCGTTGCCGCACTGCGCTCAATAGGCATCCCCGCAAGGCAAGTCTACACCCCGCGCTGGGCACACACCGACGACAACCACGCATGGGTTGAGGCATGGGCAGACGGCAGATGGTGGTTCCTCGGCGCATGCGAACCGGAGCCGGTGCTGAACCTCGGATGGTTCAATGCCCCTGCGTCACGCGCCATGCTCACCCACACGAGGGCTTTCGGCGACTACCGCGGCCCGGAGGAGGTGGTGCTGAAGACAAGCAACTTCACCGAGATTAACCTCATAAACAACTACGCCACCACGGCACGCGTGGATTTCCTAATCCTTGACGAACAAAACAAGCCCGTGAACGACGCTAAGGTGGAGTGCAAAATTTACAACTATGCCGAATATTACAGCGCCGTAACCAAATACACAGGCGCCGACGGGCGCACATTCCTTTCGGCTGGCAAGGGCGACCTGTTGATATGGGCTTCAAAGAACGGGCGCTACGGCTATGCCAAGGCTTCGTTTGGCAAGGACAAGCTTGTCACGATTCGCCTCACAAACGATGCCAACACCACGCTCACGGGGCAGGAAATGGACATAGTGCCGCCTCCTGAGCATGCCAACACGCCATACGTTTCGCCTGAACAAAGGGCTGAAAACAACCGCCGCTTCGCCTACGAAGACTCAGTGCGCAATGCCTACACAGCCACCTTCCCAACCAAGGAGAGCCTGAAGGACTACAAGTTCCAGGATGCCGTACCTTATATAATAAAGAGCCGCGGCAACTGGAAGACCATAGAGCAATTCCTTGACGAAACCAACCGCCGTTTCTCGCAAAACCCATCTACGCTCATCCCGCTTGATGTCTCTGTAGACGGCCACAAGATTGCCATAGAACTTCTCTCCACACTGTCGGACAAGGACTTGCGCGACATGCCGCTCGAAATCCTGAACGACAACTTCTACGCATGGGACAAGACTCACCAACAGCTGTGCCCTCGTGTTGAGGACGAGATGATAACGCGCCCCTTCAAGAGCTATCTCAGAAAGCAATCCAAGGGCAAGGAAAAGGAATACAGACAGAACCCTGAAAAGCTGGTAGAATGGATCAGGAAGAACATACGCCTCAACCCTGACAAGCGTGCCATGCGCATTGCCCAGACACCGGTGGGCGTGTGGGAAAGCCGGCTGACCGACGAGCGCAGCCGCGACATCTTCTTCGTGGACGTGGCTCGGAGCATCGGCATCGAGGCAAGGAAAGACGAAGTGACGGGCAAGGTGCAGTATAAGAAAGACGGTGAATGGGCTGACGTGGACTTTGAAACCGCACAGCAAACAACCGCCCCGACGGGTACGCTCGTCCTGAACTATACCCCGACGAAGACCATCGACAATCCGAAATATTACAGCCACTTCACGATAAGCAAGATTGTGGACGGACAGACACAGCTGCTTAACTTCGAGGAAGGACAGGTAGACATGGGCGGAGGCACGTCGTGGGCAAACACCTTCAAGGACGGCACGAAGCTCGACGAAGGCACATACCTCCTTGTCAGCGGACAGCGCATGGCTGACGGCAGCGTGCTTGCACGCAACACCATTTTCAAGATTGAACCCGGAAAAACTACGAACGTAGACCTTGTAATACGCAACTCAGAAGAAGGTGTAAAGGTCATTGGCAACTTCTCGAGCGAGTCACGCATCACAAAGGACGGCAACGAGGTGAGCATACTCTCGCAGACAGGCCGCGGCTACTATGTGCTCGGCATCATTGCTCCGGGGCAAGAGCCCACCAACCACGCCCTGCGCGACATATCAAAGCTCCGCGACCGGCTCAACAAATGGGGCCGCCCGTTCGTTCTGCTGTTTGAAAGTGAGGCTGATGCAGCCAAGTTCCGCGCCGCCGACTATGGCACGCTGCCGGAGAACACCGTGTTCGGCTTGGATAAAGACGGCAAAATATTGAAAGCTATCCAAAACACAATCTTCAAGAACAGGCATTCTACATTGCCTATATTCTTGATTGCCGACACGTTCGACCGCGTGGTGTTCTCGTCACAAGGCTACACGATTGGACTTGGCGAACAAATACAAAAGGTTGCCGACAAGCTATAAGCAGCCTTAGGATTACTTCTTAATCTCTATCCATTTGTCATCGTAGTTTATAAGCCCGTGCTCCTTAGCATAGCCAAGCAGCCAAAGGGCTTCCTTGCGATGACAATTGTAACGACGTTGAAGCGCAGCGATGAAATCGTTGCGCTTCATCATTTTCTCCGGCTGCACGCTAAGGATGTCCTTCACCGTCTGCGCGAGCTTGTCAACATTGTAATGATGCTGGCGATGATGATAGCGGTTTACGACAACGATTGCTACGCAGATTACGACTACTGCCAAGATAACGATGGTGACTGTTTCCATATTTGTTTCACGTTTTAGTTTTTATGCCCCAAAAATATGAAAAGTTTTTCATACTTGCAAATTTTGGCACGTTTTTCTTTCAAAAAACAAAAAAATATGACAAAATGACATAATTAAAACATGGGGTATATGCTTTGCAAGGCAGTTAGCAGTTTAAGTTTTAAAAGAAAATAAAGAAAGGAAATCAAGATATGACATTCGACAAATTTACTATTAAAGCCCAGGAGGCCATACAAGAAGCTGTGAACACAGCCCAGATGGCTCACCAGCAAGCTATAGAGCCGGTTCACATCTTGCAAGGCATAATGCAGAAGGGACGCGACGTTACCAACTTCGTGTTCCAGAAACTCGGCGTGAACGCCATGCAGATAGAGAACCTCGTTCAGCAGGAGCTGAAGCATCTGCCGAAGGTTGAAGGGGGGCAACCCTACTTCTCCAATGACTCCAACAAGGTGTTGGAAAAAGCTGTAGAAGACTCGCAGAAGATGGGCGACGAGTTCGTCTCAATCGAGCCTATACTCCTTGCCCTGTTGCAAGTAAACTCTACCGTGAGCCGCATCCTGAAAGACGCAGGCTGTACGGAGGCTGAAATGGCGAAAGCCATTCAGGAGCTGCGCCAAGGGCAGAAGGTGCAGAGCCAGAGTGCTGACGAGAACTATCAGGCTCTCTCTAAATATGCCGTCAACCTTGTTGACAAGGCACGCCAAGGCAAGCTCGATCCTGTGATTGGCCGTGACGAAGAGATTCGCCGTGTGCTTCAGATTCTCTCACGCCGTACTAAGAACAATCCTATTCTAATAGGTGAGCCTGGTACTGGTAAGACTGCAATCGTTGAGGGTCTCGCTGAGCGTATCGTGCGCGGCGATGTTCCGGAGAACCTTAAGAACAAGCAACTCTACTCACTCGATATGGGTGCACTTATCGCAGGCGCTAAATATAAAGGTGAGTTTGAGGAACGCCTGAAGGCTGTAATCAAAGAGGTGACCAACGCCAACGGCAACATAATCCTGTTCATTGATGAGATTCACACTCTCGTCGGCGCAGGTGGCGGTGAAGGCGCTATGGACGCTGCCAACATCCTTAAGCCGGCACTCGCCCGTGGTGAGCTCCGTGCTATAGGTGCCACAACTTTGAACGAGTATCAGAAGTACTTCGAGAAGGACAAGGCCCTTGAGCGTCGTTTCCAGACCGTCATGGTCGACGAACCAAGTGAGACTGATGCAATATCAATCCTGCGTGGCTTGAAAGAGAAATATGAGAACCACCACAAGGTGCGTATCACCGACGATGCTTGTATAGCAGCCGTTAAGCTCTCTGAGCGCTACATATCAGACCGTTATCTGCCTGACAAGGCTATCGACCTCATGGACGAGGCTGCCGCTAAGCTCCGTATGGAGCGCGACTCTGAGCCTGAGGAGCTCGATGAGATTACGCGTCACTTGAAGCAAATAGAGATTGAGCGTGAGGCTATCAAGCGCGAAGGCGATGAGGACAAGATTAAGCAACTCGACAAGGAGATTGCCGAATACAAAGAGAAGGAGCAGTCGTTCCGTGCCAAATGGGAAGCTGAGAAAGGACTGGTGAACAAGATTCAACAGGACAAGCAGACCATAGAGAACCTTAAGTTTGAGGCTGAGAAAGCTGAGCGCGAAGGCGACTATGCCAAGGTTGCCGAGATACGTTACGGCAAGCTGAAGCAGCTGAAAGACGACATCGACAACATACAGGTTCAGCTCCATGCCACACAGGGCGGCGACGCTATGGTGCGCGAGGAGGTCACAGCCGACGATATTGCTGAGGTCGTGAGCCGCTGGACAGGAATACCTGTGACGCGCATGATGCAGAGCGAGCGCGACAAACTGCTGCATCTTGAGGACGAACTCCACAAGCGTGTAGTGGGTCAGGACGAAGCCATCAAGGCTGTCTCCGATGCCGTGCGCCGTTCACGTGCAGGACTGCAAGACCCGAAACGCCCTATCGCTTCATTCATCTTCCTCGGCACAACGGGTACAGGTAAAACCGAGCTCGCAAAGGCTTTGGCTGAATACCTGTTCAACGACGAGAACATGATGACGCGTATCGATATGAGTGAATACCAGGAGAAATTCTCGGTAAGTAGGCTCATCGGCGCACCTCCGGGGTACGTAGGTTACGACGAGGGCGGTCAGCTCACTGAGGCTGTAAGGCGTAAACCATACAGTGTCGTCCTCTTTGATGAGATTGAGAAGGCTCACCCGGATGTATTCAACATCCTGTTGCAGGTTCTCGACGACGGTCGTCTGACCGATAACAAGGGCCGCACGGTGAACTTCAAGAACACCATCATCATCATGACAAGTAACCTCGGCAGTCAGTACATACAGTCGCGTTTCGCCGACTTGAACGACTACAACCGCGATTCTATCATCAAGGACACCAAGAGCCACGTGATGGATATGTTGAAGAAGACTATTCGTCCTGAGTTCCTGAACCGTATCGACGACATCATAATGTTCCTGCCGCTGACGAAAGAGCAGATTGGCAAGGTCGTAACGATGCAGATGAACCGCGTCAAGAAGATGCTTGAGCCGCAGGGCTTCACTCTCGAATGGACACCTAATGCTATCGACTGGCTCGCTAACGTGGGCTACGACCCTGAGTTCGGTGCTCGTCCTGTCAAGAGGGCTATTCAGGACTACGTCCTCAACGACCTCTCTAAGAAGATTCTTGCCGAAGAGGTGCTTCGTGACAAGCCTATCATCATCGATGCCGACGACAAAGGCTTGACATTCAAGAACTGATAATGTTGACATGAAAGTAAACATTGTGGCATCTCAAAATGCCACAATGTGAAGCTTGAATGTAAACATTATATGATCCGCAAATATCCCAAATGAGCCTGGAAGGCTCACAGCACTC
>CAZZNO010000121.1:0-9144 GCA_964655685.1 uncultured Prevotella sp. | reverse complement strand
AGTATTTTCATGTTTATTGTATTTTCATTTTCTCGTCATAGTGAATTAATCTATTTCTGGTTCATTCTTTGTTTCAGAAACTTCATCATGTCCGCACGACGGTTCACCATTATGAAATGGTTTTCGTCGTTGTCGAAGAAGATGTCGGCATCAACGCCCATGCGCCTCAACTGCCGGCATTGAGCAGGTTCTATAGCTGCTGAGCCGTCCTTACCGCCACCGACGAAGTTGACTTGGCAAGGCACTTTACGCAAACCGTCAAGATTGCAAGAGATCGTTGTTATACTCTTGAAGTCCTTGGCATGAGGCGAATGCATCGCAGCGCTTATTGCAGTGCCACCATTAGAGAGGCCCATGAGGTGTATCTGACCGTGGTCAATATGGTAGCCCTGCCGTTCCAACATCGGAATATAGAAAGAGAAGATTTCATTGATATGGCCTTCGTTAAAGATGCCATCCATGCCCCGTGTACCAATGCTCAGCACGATTGCTTTGTCGAAGTCTTTCCATATGCCTTGGTATAATTGCCAGTTACCAAGGAAGCCGTGACAGAAAACAATCAGTGGGTAAGTCTTATCTTCATCATAATGCTTCGGGTTGCAAATGTAGACTGCTTTATAGTTGGTGCCGAGCATTGCGTTGAAAGTCTGCGGATAGCAGGCGGAGACGGGATTGTCCAAGCCGAGATTGTCGTAAGGGTCAAGAAAGCAATGCATCTTGCCATCGAAGATTTCTTTCTCAGCATCTTTGATAAACCTATTGCCAAGATGGGCTGTTTGATGTAGTATCGGGCCTGTAATAGGGAGAGTTTTAAGTGTGAAGTTGACTATTTCCTCCTCTGGCAATACTGCGTCTAACAAGTACTGCACAAGTGGAGGATGCACGGCTTCGCCTTCCTCGTCGAGATAAAGCAGGCGCACACGGTCACCGCTATTGATGCGATAGCGTGGTATAGCGACCCACAGCACTATTACAAGTATTGTCCACACGCCACGCATCCCCCATTTACGCCAATGCACTGGTATCTTCGCTGCAATGTTTTTCCGCCATACGGCAACGATGAGCATCACTCAGATAGTCTTGTAGAACAGTGTGGATACAAAGAGCCACACCAGTACAATAACAATAGTTACGATTATTTTTAATCTATTATTCATTGTCTATCTTTTGCTTTTATATATAGTCAGCTATGTCAGCACCCTTACTCTTTTGAAGCAATTTTATATTTCCTCCTTGTCGTAGTCAATCAACTTATTGCGCTGCGAGACGAGGCTGTCGAAGTCGAGACCAATGCCGATGAATTCAGCAGGGCAGATGTAGCTAAGCAGTTCATTTGCCTTACGACCATCGTAGCCATAGAAGCACATTGAGCCCGTGATGCAGGCTATAGTGTCGGCGTCGCCGCCAAGAGCAATCGCCTTGATGATGGTGTCCATATAGGTTAGTGTTTCTCTATCATGATGGTTACCGTCAGGAGCGAAGTCGCGCCATGTTATTATTGCTTCGGGAACGGTTTTCTGACATGTGCCCTCAAACTTATAGTGGAGCTTCACCTGGTCGTAGGAGCGGTTTAGGTTATATCTGAAAGTATCTGCTATGTAGTCGCAGATGGAGTCCTTGTCGTAGTTCACCCTTTGCAGATAGATAACTGCAGCCGTAGCTTGCGCTCCCTTGATGCCTTCAGGATGGTTGTGGGTCACCTCAGCCGTAATCTTTGCAAGCCGCAGGGCTTCATCCAATGAAGTGGCATACCAGCCCACCGGACTGACTCTCATTGCTGAGCCATTGCCGCATGAGTTGTAAGGCTTGAAGTCGCCGCTGATGCCCCAGTTGTAGAAATTCGTGCCGTAGCTTGACGGGTAGCGGCGTACGAAGTCCTTGTAGATTCTTGCCAATCGCAGAGGTGTATGCTCCTTGTCCTCTATCAGCCATTTGGCAGTGGCAAAGGTGAGGATTGAGTCGTCTGTAATCTCAAAGCCCCTTGCCCGACTTGCCGTCTTAATCTCCTGCCGGATTTTGTTCTCATCCTTCTGTGGATGAAATTCATACTTGGAGCCGTAGTAGTCTCCCAAAACTGATCTTCCTAATATCATACTTCTTGTCTTTTAGTCAATACAAAGTTACTGCAAAATCACAGCTCCTCAAAGCATATTTTCCTATCCTTGATGAAATGCCTTGTGGGAGTGATGAAATACTCATTTCATCTGCTCAACACATAATGTTTCAGCACATACAGGGCATATTTGCAGCATGTCAAACAGCAAAACAGTAGTATTGTGTTCAGCCAATATCTCCAGGCATGGTACTTATCCTTAGATGTTTTTATATCTTAATTTCAGCGAAATTATGATGCGTACCAATTGCTCTGCACGTCCGTACCAATTGGTACGCATAAACAGACCAATTGGTCTGCATGTCCGTACCAATTGGTACGCATCATAATTAATGCCAATTATATTTTGCCATCATACGTTTGAATACGGGTTCATCGCACACCGTGGAGAATAGTTTCATACACGATTGCACCTTTATGGCATCCTGTCCGAAAATCTCATAGACCGACTTGTCGCTGTCAAGCACAGCCTGTGTTATCTCCACAAGTCGTTGTCTCAGCAGTGGGTTTTCAATGTATGCCTTTGCCTCATCACGGCTTTTTATGCCGTATGTCTGCGACATTCCGCTTCTTCCGAGCCCTTTCATCTGCGGAAAGATATACCATATCCAGTGTGTTCGCTTTTTCCCCGCCTTGACCTCGGCCAAGGCATCGTCATAAGTCCATTCTTGAGCACGGATAAATCTTCTAAGATCGTATTGCATATTTGTAAGTTTTTGTATTTTTAAAAGAATCAATATATGTTTCATTATTATGTTTGCAAAAGTAGGAAATAAAGCAACGCACTCCAAATATTTAGGCAATTATTTTTACAAATGAACCATTATGAACCTGTAGTCGTAGAGTGCTGCTGGTGCAGTCATGAGGTGATAAAGAGCTCTTTATCAGGAAGAAAGCTCATGCTCAACCTCCTTCCGAAGGCATTTGCGGCGGAAGGGATAGTCTGACTTGGCAGCTGAAGCAGGTACAGGCTTTTGATGTTTGTCATAATCTTGGTTTTTGTGGTTACGTTAATAATAGAGACGACCAGTGGCTGGTATCTAACACGAGAGGACGAAGAAATTCTGGCTTGATCAGAACTTTGAAGTCTATGATTACAATGCAAGCCTGATGATTGAGGTTTATGATTACCTCTCAGATAGTAGTGCTTATATAGGAGAGTGTATCTAAAGAGCCAAAATGGTTCTCGTTAGTTTGATTAAGCCCGTCTCACCTTTGTTTTCCAAAGGTGAGACAGTAGTATTATTAATACAGCTTCATTTTTTTGTATATGATACAACTATATTGGTGAAACTTACGATATTTATAGTTTATCGTAATGTTGGGTGAACTTATACCCACAATGTGGGCATTTATATTTGGCTTCAAAATATAAAGAAGTTCCCCAAGGACTCGCTTTGCAAATGGTTCCGCATTTAGGACACCGTGCGGTATGCTTACTACGCTTTATTGGAGCAGCAATCATTGCATAAATTGCTAGACCAATAAGAATAACTACTATCAAATCCATATTTTTGAGTATTAATGGTGAATTTTAATAAAAAAACTTACATATTGACATTTATCCCAGGACGTAACCTGTATAATGCATTGACAAGAAAGGCAAACAAACTATCTTGGGGATAATCTGTAAAGCCATTACCCATATATTTGATGATGTCATCTTGATAAACTAATCCATATGGGGAATATTTGATTCTTCCGACTGTGAAGATGAAACCTTTTTTGAAAAGAATTTCATCACGACAAATCTCTATGGTACCCACACTAGAATGTTGTTGGAGATAATCATGTATAAGATATGACAAAGGCCATAAAGCCTTTTTGTCTATCCCGTGAACTAAACTAAGACATATAGTCATTCTTTTATATTTTTTATATAGATGCGCTTATGCCGAAAAGTTGGCATATATCAGTTAGAATCTGTCTATCAAGAACTTCAGGAACTTCTATACCGTAGTTTCTTATTATTCCATTTTCGTCAACAGCCAGACCATTAGTAGAAAGTCGTGCTATACCTAACTTTAGCCCGAACTTCGAGAATGTTATTTTCTCTGGGTCTATTAAAGCTTTTCCGACCCAACCATATTGGTTCTTTGATAATGCTATAAGTTCTTGTAAACGAATAGCTGTATCAAGGTTTGCTATACCTCGTACACCGAATGTCTTGTCTATTTTTATCATGAGAGTCTTGGATAAATCATGTCAAAGAATTGTTGATTGTCGGGAGCTGTTGGTGGAATCATACCTGAATAATCAAGAGTCTTTCCCCATAAAGAGTACTTAATGTTAGAGCCATAGTGATAGACAATATTCCCATATTCATTATAAAAATTTGGGAAAATCAAACCTCTTATTCCAGAAATCTCTGGGTTGTAACACATGCCAAAATCTATTCTGTCTTTGTAGATAGTGATTTTACACTGTGGATTAGCAGTTAATACAATCCCATTTTCAATCGTTCCAGAAAGTGCCATGCAAGCAGTCCTTGTAATGTGCTTAACGGCATTATCAGCAATGATTTTGATGTCATTCAAATCCAAATACATCTTTTTTGAATTATTTATAGTCGCTGGCTCCTTACGGCAGATTAGATCTTTGTGTGGAAACATAAACAAAAAAACGTGGAGCCATACTGTTACTCGTTCCACGCTATAAAGGCCTTCGCATTGCCCGGATTGTCGAAACGAGCAACGTTTAAGCCCCACGAAGATGAGTATAGAACTTATTAAAAGCAAGAAATAATCCTTGCCTTTTGATATATACTACATCATACGGGGCGTCTCCGTTGCTTTGTTTTTGACAATCCTTAGAGTTTGCGAAGTTCTTATAGCGTCAAAATCAAAGCGTACAGTTACGCCTTTATGTATATGTTGGGAACTATTACAGAATCGCTCACCAGCAATCTGTTGTAACAAAAACCTTAATATAAGGTAGTGTCACACAAGTTCTTAATTGCAAAGATATTAAGATTTATTGGTTGAAACAAATTTTTTCTGTATTTTTTTATTTGCCACTATATTTTTTCGCGTCGACTGTTGGAAAAGTGTGGCTTGATGTCTCTTTATAAAAATAAAAGAGCCATTTATGGATAATTTCTCATGTTTTTTTCGTTACTTTGCAAAGAAATTGAAAACTATAGACCGGTAGATGAAGAATACAGACAAACAGAAGACGATTCCGCATGAGAAATTCATGAGGATTAAGAACGCTGAGGAGAAACGGCGGATGGAGGAAAGGCTGAAGGCTGTACGCGACAAGGCGGAGCGTGAGGGCAGACTTAACCTCATCGACATCCGCAAGATGGACGACCGCCAGGTGGTGGAGAAACTGCTTAACCGTGACGACGACATCACCGCCGAGTTCTTCTTCGTAAAGTGCCGCCCGCTGTTGCTTGACATCATAAGCTATGTCTTCGGCGGCAGGCGTGTCAGCTACGACGAGGTGGTGGCGGAGATTTACTATTACCTCATGCGCCCCAACACCAAGGGCGAAGACGCGGCAGTGCTGAAGACATTCGAGTTCAGAAGTTCGCTGTACCAATGGTTTAAGTTCGTCATCATCCATTTCCTTATCCGCAACAGGCAGCGGCTGCTCAACGGCAATAAGGAGGATGTAGACCTGTCAGACACGGAGGCGTTTAAAGGGCTTGACGATGCCGTGGGCAAGATAGCCGATGTTGACGATGGTGACAAGGAAAGCCCCTGGGCTGTCATGGATGCCATGATACGTCGGCAAGAAGCTGTAGACCAGATACAGGCGATATTCGACAAGATGACCGAGGGGAAGAAAGGACGTGCGCTGAATGGTGCGCAAAACTATATCAATGTGTTGAAAATGAAATACCTCAAGGATATGGACGATAAAGAAATAGCCACAACCTTGAATATTAAAACAGATAATCTCTATATGCTGAAGGGACGCGCCGTAAGGGCGTTCCGTGCAGCCGCTATGGATGGAGATGAAGGAGGAAAAATATTATGAAAAAGGTTAAGATTACCGACGAGATGCTTGCCGCTTTTGCTGACGGCAACACCACTTTGGAAGAAACACTTGCCGTAATAAATGCGGCAAAGGAAGACGAGACATTGAAGGCTGTATTGGAGCTCTCTGACCGCCTTGACGATAAATACAACGAGGATTTCACGGAGAAACACCCTAAGGCGGTGGTTGTCCCAATCCGCCAGCAGACGAAGACGGTACTGCTGCCATACGAGGCTCTTGCGGCAACAACAGCAACAAACGACTGTGTGCTTGCTTGCGAAAAATATGTCCTCAAACAACGTGGACATGAGGCTGACTATGACCGTCTGCGTAAAGATGCAGAAAAACACGGATGGCTTAAACCGGAAGGCACCACATTATATAATATAGGGCGTTTGCTTGAACTTGCCAAGTTAAGCGTGGTAAGGCGCTTTGACTGTAACGTTGATATTCTTGCGAACGAATTAGCTGCCGGTTGTTCCGTCATTGTCGCTGTGGACGCCAACCTTCTTGCTAATCCTGATGCAAAGGGAGAAGCTCCCAACCATGCTGTGGTGGTTACGCAGATGTCAAGGGAAGAAGACAATATAGAGATACATGATCCTGACAGTAAACAGTCTATAGACAATTACTCTATAAACATCTTTGAGAAGGCATGGGCACAATCCAAATGTTTTATGATCAGCATAACAGAGCGTGGTGTACGTCCTTACGAGCCTCATCCGATAGACGTGGATGATGTGGCGTTGCCGCAGTCGCTTGACGAGATAACGGAGGCAATAGCAGAGAACGCACATGAGGTATGGGCGCAGAAACGTCAGGCGGAAGGCTGGAAATACGGGCCTATGCGCGACGACAAGCTCAAGGAGACTCCCGACATGGTGCCTTACTGCGAGCTCACAGACTCGGAGAAAGAATATGACCGTGCCACGGCTATGCGCACCATCAAGCTGCTCTATAAGCTTGGTTACGGAGTTGTGAAAAGACAGTAGTGCCATGATAGAGAAAAAATACAAGTTCCGCAACTCTCTGCTCACGATATGCTTCGGCGACATAGTCAACTCTACGGCAGAGGTCATTGTGAGTTCGTGCGATGACCATATATCCATGAGTTGCGGCGTTTCGGCTCATGTGCTTGCAAAGGGTGGCATGGCAATAGCCGCCGACGCACGGAAGCACTCACCGGCAGAAGTGGGCGATGTCGTCGCTACCACTGCCGGGGACATGTCGCAGAAATACATCTTCCACGCCGTGACGAGGAAGTATCACTCCAAGCCCCACAACACACCAAAGGTGACCCACAAGACCGTGGAGCGCATCGTGACACGTTGTTTCCAGCTTGCCGAAGCGTTGCATGTCAGCTCGCTGGCAATGCCTGCCATAGGCACCGGCTTTGCCCGTATGCCTTTGGCTGAGGTGGCGGCGGGTATGGCGGATGAGATTTCCGACCGCATGCTGCACACGCCTAAGCATTACGAGGTGACGATATGGCTCTATGACAACAGGCACAAGCTGAAAGAGATGGACTATATAGATTTCTTCACCGAGTTTGCCCGCTGCACTGCCAAGCCCCTGCCTGCGCCTCTCGACGACAGCGGCTATGACACCGACTTCCCCGACAAGGCTTTCGGCACCGATGTCTTCGTCAGCTATGCGCGCGAGGACTGTTACGACAGCAAGGGACGCGAGAAGCCTGGCAACTATGTCTCGAAGCTTCGCAAGCTGCTCTCCGACAATGGTATCAGCTATTGGATGGATGTCAATGGCATTTACAGCGGCGACAAGTTCGGGGCAACCATCACCGCTGCCATCCTTTCGTGCCGCGCCTTGGTCTTCGTGGCGAGCCGCAGGTCCAAAGCTTCCCGCTGGTGTACGAAGGAGGTGGCGCTTGCCGTGAAACATCACAAGGCGATTATCCCCATACGCATCGACGACTCCGAGTATAACTTCCAGGTTCAGTACTTCCTCTCTGACATCGAATGGTTTGCCGCGGGCGATGATGAGAACGCCCTGATAGCGTCAATAAAAAGCAAAACCGGCAAGGAATAGCCCATGTCGGTTTTGCTTTCTTTAGTGTCAGTTGTATTTGCTACCAACCGCTTCAGCATAGACTTTTTCGGAGATGCTGCCGTGCCTGCAATATCTCTGCATGATGCGTCCGCGGTCATTGACTTCTCAGTTCATTATACATGTGTCCATCGACAGTTGCTTTCCGCAGTGTGGGCAGATGGTCATGTGGCCGGCTCTGCCACACAGGTGTTCCCAAGTCCACGCCGGTGAGCTGAACCACAGTCCGACCGTGTAGTGGCCGCATGTAGGACATTTCAGGATCGTCGGAGCCTCATGTTGCCCGCCAATAGTCACAAAGGCGGGTGCGTTTTGCATCTCCTTACCTATTTCCCCTTTTGTTGTTTCAGCCTGCTCTTTACCGTCGTTGACAGTCACTCTGTCTGGGTATTCAAGCATACTCTCGAACACATGTTCCCAAGGAAAGAAGGTGTCGTTTTTTTCCGTGTTCTTTTCCAAGGCTTTCTTTGTCTCTGCTATGAGTGCCTTTACTTCTTCTTTCTTCATGATTGTATGTTTTTTATTGTTGGTGTTCCTGCCGTCGGTTATCGCTATATTGCCTCCCTTCTTCTTGAGCCAATTTCCAGAATAAAGTTTTCGTTGGCGTTGAAGATGCTGTTGAACAGAGAGGCGAGGTACTGGTCTAATTGCGGAATCTCCTTGATGAAGATGGCGTGTCGTCTGGTGTAGACGATGATTTCTTCATCATTGGTATAGAAGAGTTTTGCCATGCAGTAGATGTTCACCTCGTTTATGGCGCGCTTGATGTTTGCCACCGCCTCAATGTCGTCGTTTGGCTGTCTGTACCAGCCGACATCACAAATGTCGATGATGGCGCAGTCGTCGGCGTAGCAGATGGCGAAGCGCTCCCCCTGATAGTCGGTCGCCACACAGCCATCCTCGATGATTTCCGTCTGGCATCTAAGCTTATGAAGTGTGTCGGTGATAAGCTCTAAAGTCTGTGAATTATTGTTTGCCAT
>CAZZNO010000120.1:0-9153 GCA_964655685.1 uncultured Prevotella sp. | reverse complement strand
AATTATGAGCACTATAATTTATCCAAGTCCGATATACGGACCGGTTCACAGCCGCAGGCTTGGTCTGAGCCTCGGCATCAATCTAATGCCGGCTGACGGCAAGATTTGTACTTTCGATTGTCTTTATTGCGAGTGCGGTTTCAATGCCGACCACCGCACGCATACGCCTTATCCTACGCGTGAGGTTGTGGCAGCGGCGCTGGAGAAGCAACTGATAAAGATGCACAACGACGGCGAGCATCCCGACGTGCTCACCTTTGCCGGCAACGGCGAGCCCACGGGCAACCCGCATTTTGCGGAAATAATAGACGACACCATACGCTTGCGCGACAGGTGGTGCCCAAAGGCGAAGATAAGCGTGCTGAGCAACTCCACGTTCACGGGGCGCGAGAAGGTGAGGCAGGCTCTTTTGAAGGTGGACAACAACATTCTTAAGCTCGACACCGTAGACCCCGAATACATCCGCCGTGTGGACCGTCCTACGCAGCCGTCGTATGACGTGGAAAAGATAATAGAGAACCTGAAGTGGTTCCGTGGCCACGTCATCATACAAACCATGTTCATGAAAGGCGACGGCACCGACAATACCGGCGACGAATATGTGCAGCCGTGGCTGAAGGCTGTGAAG
This sequence comes from uncultured Prevotella sp., assembly GCA_964655685.1. Taxonomy (GTDB): domain Bacteria; phylum Bacteroidota; class Bacteroidia; order Bacteroidales; family Bacteroidaceae; genus Prevotella. Next base: position 8,525 of record CAZZNO010000120.1, on the reverse strand, counting down.
GACATCGCGCCAGAGGAAGTGATGGTTTATACCATTGACCGTGAGACTCCCGACCGCAACCTGCTCAAAGCCACTCATGAGGAGCTTGACCGCATAAAAAACCTCGTGACCGCCCTTGGCATACCCTGCACGGCGTCATACTAATGCATAATTATCGCCCCCACCCCTCTAATTATGAATTAAGCATTATGCATTAATTAAGCATTAAAACGAGCCTGGGAGACCAAGTACAGCAGGAAGGTGTATCAAAATGAGCTTGTAGGCATCTGATTGAGAGGATAGGTAACTCCCTTATATGTAGGAAGGTGTATCAAAATGAGCTTGTAGGGCTCGCCGCACTGGCAAAACGGCGTATCAAAATGAGCCCGGCGGGCTCACCGCTTGCTACCCCCCACTCATACTCGAAGCGAAGCGAGAGGTGAGTGGGGGTGGACAAACGGGTGCAGGGACACAGCCCGCGAAGGGCTGCCGCTGGTGATTGCTCGGTGGCAAGCGGCGACCCTTCACAGGGTCGAGTGCACCCCATGTGCAATACCCTGCCTCACCTGCTTCGCAGGATGAGACAGGGTTAGTCAAGCTGCCTTCCAGGCTCTATAAGCTCATTTTGATACACCCTCTTAAGAGGGTGGCGGGGCTCATTTGGGTCTTTGCGGATATTCATAAAAATTGCTGATAATTGCCGATAATTGCTGATAATTGCTGTTTAAAGATATACCGTTTAAAAAGTTATACCGTTTTACAACGGCAATTGCATTATCTCCCTTACGGGTGACAGCCTGCTTCGCAGTTCCTGCAATTCCCTGCAATTATTTTCCGTACTCAACGACGAATTTTAAATTCAATGAAGAATTCATGGGAAATTCATGGTAAATTCATGTAGAAAATAAAGTTGTATAAACCTTCAAACGATATTGCTTTTCAACATTAATTCCCCATTGAATTACTCATAAATTACTCATAAATTTTCAGCTTTTGACTTCCTTTTTTCACGCAGAGGCGCAGAGAGCGCAGAGTTATGGAGTTAATATTTAGAAGTTTATAGTTATGGAGTTAGTCTGTTGGGAGTTTTGAGGTTTTGAGAGGCATGGGAGTCAGGTCTCCCAAAGCCTTTAGGCGGAGTGCCGTCGCTGTACATCAGGTCTTTACCCGCGGAGTGGCGCCGCTTGATACTGGTCATTTACCAGCGGCAGCCCTTCCAGGGCTGTGTTCCCCCGCCCTTTTGTCCACCCCACTCACCTCTCGCTTCGCTTCGAGGATGAGTGAGGGTTAGCAAGCGGCGAGCCCGCCGGGCTCATTTTAATGCATAATTCATAATGCATTAATTAGGGGTGTGGGCGGTAATTATGCATTAAACATTATGCATTAATTATCGCCATAAAAGAATTATATAAAATGTATGGCTTATTATTTAAATCTTACTTGAAAGTTAATGGCTAAAAGATAATCTTCATTGTTTTTATAGACGTAGCCCCAATCGCTCTTTTTTGCTCTCAAATTACCATTCCTTGTATATTTTATCTCATTTATTTCTTCTTCAGTAGGTTCTCGGTTTTTCAAAGTAGTTTTACCTTTTAAAATAGCCATTGCTGAATTAATTCCCCTGTCCGGCATATCAATATATGTATGCTTAAAAAGATAGCTTTCAAACACGTCATCAGACATGGCTCTATAGTAAAGAAGCTCCCCTTCTGGAGAAACATCTATATAGCCACCAGTTAAAAGCTTTCTCCCATTCCAGCTATTTGTTGCAGTCATGCCTGCAAAAGAGTCAAAGAGAAACTCTTTAAATTTGAAAGGATAGAAAATCTCCGGTCTTCTATGTCTTAGCGGATTAATATCAATAATGCTATGACAGACATCTTGAATCTTTTTAGGCGTATTATTGTCATAATAGCCTAATGATGCAAGTATTGCGCACTGCATTATTTCGTCCATCTTGGAGTCAACCAAACTAAGATTGTCAGAGAACATTTCATTGCGGCAGCCTATATAGCTCATGCTATAATTGTCTCGAATATACTTTAAACTTTTTACAAAGGAAGATGATATTGAATTTATAATATGCATTCCCTCGTCGGTACAACCATTTATCCTATACAGGAAACCGGAAGTCTGCGAGCTGTTAAATAGAGTAGCAGATGATCCAAGATGAGATTTTATGGAAAATCCTGTCGTCGTTGTGGCATTGTCAATATTGCTTTGAGCCGTTATAATGATGTCTGTTTTTGCACCATATTTTTCACTGGCTTCCCTAGAAATTCTTGCTTTTGGGCCAGCTAAATGCAAATCTTTTAAATATGCCTCTGCTGTAGGAATTGCGCCGGCTCCTTTGGCACTTAGTGCCATAATATCTCTATACAGTCTGCTAGCCTTGTATCTTAACTCCCTAGCAGTGATTATTTTAAAACAGACATCACTGTCATAAGCCTCAATAGCCTCGACTTCATTTCTCATCAAACGTTCAAAACGAAGGTATCTGTCTGGTTCATCGCGTATGATGTTGACAATATCCATATAAGTCATAGGGTCTTTATGAAGTTGTTGGTCAGCTCCATAAATACGACCGTCACCTAAAATCTTTAAAAAGACATAAGCCTCAGTCCATTCCCCTTTATTAAAATTCCATACGTCCATGAGTCAAATGAGTTTAAGCGTTTTTAATTCTTGCTCTGCTGTTGCCTGTATAGCAGGTATTGCTACAGAGTTGCCGAATTGTTTGTAAGCAGAAGCGTCAGCAACTACTATTTTGAACTTGTCGGGGAAGCCTTGTAGGCGAGCCCATTCTCGGGGTGTCATCTTTCGAATGCCGTCTCTGTTTACTTCTCCTTTAATATGTGTTACAGGTGTAAAATTAGTAAGTCGGTTATCTATTATGAGATTTCTTTCACGTCCCATCCCTCCTACTACAATAGCGTTGGCAACTCCATCTATATCTATAATCTCATATCCGAAACCATGTCCGGCTGCTGCATGCCTGGCTTTATGACGTTTTAAAGTTTCTACGTAGGTCGTGGATAGATAATACTTTACACTAACTTCATGATTTTCCATGACATCACGGAACTTTGGTCTTTTGTCTCCTGTGGTCGTGGGTTGAGGATAGTGAAAATCAGAAATGTTGATGTGTAAATCCTTTCGGAAACCTACAATATAGATACGTTCTCTATGCTGAGGGACACCGAAGTCCATTGCATTAAGAATCTGAGGCGGGACAACGTCGTAGCCCGCATCATCTAAATGTTGAAGTATAGTTTTCAAAGTTCGTCCATGATCATGAATAACCAGTCCTTTGACGTTCTCTAAAAAGAAGGCTTGGGGCTGATGCCGGCGTAAAATGTCTTCGACCTCAAAGAACAATGTTCCCCTTGTCTCATCTTTAAAGCCCAGTCTTTTACCTGCCATAGAAAACGCTTGGCAAGGGAAACCTGCACAAAGAATATCAAACTTTTGTGGTATAAAACTTTTTGTAGCTTCTTTCGTTATATCACCAAAAGGCATTTCACCATAGTTTGCAAGGTAGCTTTTTTGTGCTTGAGCATCAAACTCGGAACTATAAACACATTTACCTCCAAGATTTTGCATTGCAATACGAAATCCTCCAATACCAGCGAAAAGATCTATAAATGTAAATTTAGGATTAGCAGGAGCTGGAAAAGGAACTTTGAAAAAGTCTTTAAAAAGTTCACTCTGTAAAGGCTCTGCAACTGCCGTGCCTATGGCTTCATCGTCGTAACCTTCATCTATTTCTCCTTTTTTCTTACTGTTAAGCCAATCTCGCGTAAGTGCCTCAATCTGGAATCTTGTCTCTATGTCTTCTTCGCTTCCATCAATTGGCTTATTATGTATATAATGAGTAAGCACGGCAAGACAATTATCCATGCTGGTTTCCCCATACACCATGAGCCCGTCAGAAGTAATTTCTTCTGGAAAACTTTCTATATTTGATTTTATTGCTTTGCCTTTCTTCATAATTAATATGCAAAGATAAGAAAATATTCTTATTTCTGATATTTTATAATTATCTTTTCTTTTATTTAAACTTATTTCTATACTTTTGTATGCAATGGATGTACTGTCTCCTCAACAAAGGCATAAAAGTATGGCTTCTGTTCATTCTTCGAATACGAAGCCAGAGATTATAGTGCGTAAATATTTGTGGAATAATGGATTCCGCTATAGACGAAACGATTCTCGTTTGCCCGGGCATCCAGATGTAGTCTTGCGTAAATATCGTACGTGCATCTTTGTCAACGGTTGTTTTTGGCACGGGCATGAAAATTGCAAGTACTTTAAAATTCCCAATACGAATGTAGACTTTTGGACAAAGAAAATCAACCGCAACCGTGAGCGTGACAAACAGGTACAGAAGAAACTTGCGGAAATGGGTTGGCATGTCATTGTTGTTTGGGAATGCGAGTTGAAAGCTGACAGGCGAGCTAAAACCCTTGCGTCGCTTGCCTTTACTCTCAACCGTATCTATCTTCAAGACCATGCGATAACCTATCCGCATATTGAAGAAGATAGCGGACTTGATATAGCTGCTGAACCGTCACAACAAGATTAAGATATAGAAGTGCAATTAAGGTAGCCCCGCTTCGTTTATTTGGCGCAAAAATGTCACGTAAACGAAGCGGGGCTGAGTGGGTTTATGAAGTGTTGCAGGGTGTCAATATAATGCTTTTTGCAGGCATTATATTATTTTTGGAACACTCTTACGTAGTCCACTTTCATAGTAGCCGGTAGGGCAGTTTCGTCGGTGCCCTTGTTGCCTCCCCATGTACCACCCCAAGCGAGGTTCAGGATGACGTAGAACGGGGCGTTGAACGGCCAGTAGGCTTTCGTTTTGTTTTCGGGCGTGTAGGTGAAGTATTTGCTGCCGTCGATATAGTAAGACAGGTAGTCTTCGGTCCATTCGCAGGCGTAGACGTGCCATCCGCCTTCTGCCTTTGACAGGTATTTCTGCGCGTGCTCCTTTGCCGTGCCGCCGTTGTTGTGAGCCTTGCAGTGGATGGAGCTGGAGACATAGTTTGGATTGTAGCCCACTTCCTCCATGATGTCGTTTTCGCCATTGTCGGGCCATGTGCCTCCGGCTACTGGCATCATCCAGAATGCCGGCCATGTGCCCCTGCCTTTTGGCAGCATTATGCGTGCCTCTATCCAGCCGTATTTCCATCCTGTCTTTCGTTTTGCATAGAGTCGGGCTGAGCAGATGCGTCCGTTATCGTCCTTATAGCAGGTTATGTTCAGCACGCCGCCGGTGAGGTTTGCCGTTTTCTTGCTGTTGACGTAGGCTTGCAGCTCCTTGTTGCGCCATCCTGCCTTTTGCACCTCGCGTGTCCAATCAGAACCAAGGTCTGTGCCGTTGAATTCGTCGTGCCACACGAGCTTGTAACCTGTCTTGGGGGCTTTTATGCTGTCAGCCGAGCCTGAGCCTTTGTCAGAGCCTTTGTCGTCGGGTTTCACGTCGGTGGGATTGTCAATTATGTCATCATCGCCGTCGCTTCCGCAGGCAACTATAGACATAGGAGATAAGAGCAAAGCAATGAGTACCAACCTCGAAAAGAGGTTGTTTACGAATGTTTTCATGATGTTTTATTTGTTTATGTTTTATGTTATCTTTTCAATATATCATTCAAGAGCCCAGCCAATGGCGTTGCTGAACATCTTTACGAAGTCGGGCGTAGAAAAGAGCTCTGCGCTGTGCCCTATTTGAAAATAGAGGTTGCGTGCGGCTTTTTTCTCGTTTGTCCAAATGACCGGATGGTCGCCCATGCGGATGCTGGATGCCGGCGAATAGCTTGCCTCGTCGGCGTGAGCCAGCACATGCACATTGGGCCGCGGGTCGCGGTCGTAGGTGTACCATTCGTCCTTCGGTATGCGCACGGTGTCGGCAACGCCATGCATCACCGGGTGGCTCTTGTCCTCGATGCAGATGGTGCCGTCGGTCAGTTCGGCAATGTAAGCTTTCCATCGTATGCCGCCCATGAAGTCGCTGAACCATTGCCACATCTTTCCTGCGCCGAAAATGTCGCCAAGGAGCGTGGCGTGGTGGAAGCCTATGAAGGCGCCTTGCCCTTGGTCTATGTAACGCTCGAAGTCGTCGGCAGCGGCTTGGCTCCAAGCCTTGGGCGCGCTGTATGGCGGATAGTTGAGCATTAGCAACAGATTATATTCTTGTAGCTCGCCGGCGGGCATGTTAGTGAGGTCGGCAACGTAGGTCACCTCGGCGTTGAAGTCTTTCATGGCATGCTGGTCGAGCCACGCCTTTGCCGCGTCACAGAAGCCTTGGTGTGGCGTGCCTTGCTCTGCAATGACGAGTATACGCTTCGGGGCTATGGTGCCTCGGTGATTCTTGATAATGCTCAGCGCCACGGTGCGGGCAAAGTCGAGCTGTGTGTCGTCGTTGGCATATTCCCAGTACATGGCTCCGCGCAGGTGGTGGTCTATTACGTACTGGCACTTTATGGCAAGCGAGCGTGTGTTTTCAAAGCCGTAGACAAGCGTGTCCTTGTCGTTGGCAAGGTAGGGCACTTGCGATGCGTCGCTCCATTTCTCGTGAGCGTCAATCTTCAGGTTGTGGTTCTTCGCCCATTGTGCGTATTTTCTGTCGCCACGTCCGTAGAACGGCACGCCCATGACGAGTTTCGACGGCGGCACGCCCTTCTTCAGGTGGGCTTCTACGGCTTGTGAGCCTGTCATCCAGCCGGATATGTCGGATGGGTAGAGGGCAGAGTGGTGTTTTGGCGGGTTTGCCATGTCATACGACATCACGTTTACGAAGTCAAGATATTTTATGCAATTGGCAAAGTCGATGTAGTCGCCGTTGGCAACGGTGGCGCATGTGAGCAGCATCTTCTTGCCCAATGCCTTGCGCAGGTCGCGCATGAGGAGCGTGAAGTTCTTGGTGTCGTCGGGCGAAGCCGAAATCCCTGCCGACTTTTGCGTAGGATATTCCCAGTCTATGTCAATGCCGTCGAGTCCGAATTCGTCTGCTACGCGCCGGCAGTCTTTTGCGAATGCCTTGCGGTTGTCGTCAGAAGCCGCCATCTCGCTGAAGCGTCCCGAACCCCATCCGCCAACGGAGAGCAGCACTTTCAGCTTCGGGTTCTGCTTCTTCAGTCCTACGATGGCGCGCAACCTTTCTGGATTGTCTACGCCTACGCCATTGAACGTCTTGTTTACGTGACCGAAGGCATAGAAAGCGTGTGTCATGAGCGTTGGGTCGGGCATGACGCGTGTCCATGAACTTATGTAAGCGCCTACGACATTGCTTTCTGATGTGGCACTTCGGACAAAGCCGGTGAGGGAAAGGAGAAAGATGAGAAGTCCAAGCCTCCCCCAAAGGAGAGAATGTAGATTGCTGTGTGTTGTATATTCTTTGTTCGTATTCTTCATAGTCTGTCTATGTTTTAAGCCTTTATAAGCTTGCGCCTTTCGGCATCTCTTACCTCTCAAACGGGTCACCCTTCGGGTCACGGCTCACCACCCACCGGAAAGCATTGGTGAAAAGCAGGTTTTGTGCGGCATCAATGAAGCACTCGTCGCCATGCCCCATGTTAAGGTAAACCATGCGGTAGCGGTTGTTAGTCCACACCAAAGGGAAATCGCCAAACTTCACCACGTCCTTTATGCCGAGCGGATAGTTTTTCGGCGATATGGATTCGAGCACGGTCACGTCCTTGTCCTGCCTTGGCGATGGATTCCACTGATAAAACTCCGAGGCGGGGATGACGTAAGATGCGGGCAGGTTCTTGGTCACGCTGTGGTCGCCGCCCTCTACGTCGACCAGTGCAGGCTGGGGCGGCCAGTTGTTGCAAAGGAAGGTTCCGCATCCGAGAAATTCGTTAAACCAAGGCCATTTCGTGTTTTTGTCGTTGTAAGCCGAGGCATGGAAGCCCATCCATCCGCCGCCGTTCTCCATGTATTTTTGGAAAGCTATGCGGTCGGCACTGGCGTGCGGCGAATAGTTGAGCCATATAATAATGCTGTATTGCGAAAGCGAGTCGATGTACTGATGGAAGTTGGTTGTGGTCTCGTAAAGGAAACCCTTGCCGTATGAGAGCTTGTGGAAAAACTCTATTGCCTGCTTGTCAAACTGTACGTGCGCCTCCTCAGCCGACGGATCCCATACTATGAGAGCTTTGAACCGCGGGAAGCGGGTATTTACTTTGAGCCTGGACAGCTATTGACACACCAAGCAACAATAACAGCGCGAAGCACCTTGTCTTTAGTCTTTTCATCGTTTTTAGCTTTACTTTTTTACTTTGGATTTGCAAATATAATATGTTTTTAAATTCTTCATGGTTTAAAAAGTGTCTCAAAAAGTGTGAAAAGCGACTTTAAGCCCTTTTTCGCTTGTTTTCAAACACTACAGCACTTTCTTTTTAGCATTTGTTATAAATGAATTATGGTGGTACGGGCTGTAACGGACAAAAAGAGCCTGGAAGGCTCTTTTTAATTCATAATGCTTAATTCATAATTCATAATTAGGGTGGGGACGATAATTATGCATTATGAATTAATTA
>CAZZNO010000119.1:0-9164 GCA_964655685.1 uncultured Prevotella sp. | reverse complement strand
GTCAGCCAATATTGATTCTTTCGAATGGCACGCCACCAATCTTAGCGGCATATTCGGGGAACGCGCTCGGCCACATGCCTTTAGCCACAATATTGTAGACACGGCTCGCGCCGGCTATCAGATAATAATCAGTGAAAAGCTTTATGTTCTCAGCATCGTCAGTCTCGCCCGCCGTGTCAATATGCTTCACCGTCCCGGGCACCACATAAGCGTCGGGCAAAGCCTTTAGCGCATAACTGATGAACACCATAGAGTCGGACGCCAGCATGAGGCGCAAGCTACTGTTCTCCGCCGCCAGCTCCTCAATCCTCCCAAGCACCTTGCGCATCAAAGCCGCCTTGTCGGCATCGCCAAGCACAAGAGGATTGTTGAGCGTCTCCACCTTGTCGCCAAGCAGGTTCATGAACCGAGTATGCACCACCATATACTCCCTGCCTATCTCGCGCCGAAAGTTGTCGATATAAGGCTGCAAGTAAGCCGTCGGGCGGAAAAGCTCACGGTAAAGCGAGCCCCAGTCGTAGCTTGTGCTGAAACGTGCGTTGACAGCGTCAAGCGAGTTGTAGCCATAGTAGAAATGCACCTGCCCATGCCTCCGTCTCAGCAACCGCCGTGGATTGTTTATCTCGCCGTATGCTATCACGGGGCGACTGTCAGGATAATGATACACCATATCCTTGTCGTCGATGCGCCAGTCATAGGCAACAGGCTCAAGATATTTCTCCAAACGAAACGGATAGGTGAAATGCACACGGAAGGGTATGCCATAGCTCTTGGCGACGGCATAGACCGTGATGAGCCCTTTCAGCCTGTCGAACATGCCCCCATGCGCAATGCGTCCGTCCACCATAAACACATAGCAGTCCGCAGGTTTCCCCTCGGACTGCTTCTCATGGTAATACTCTCTTACCATTCGCGGCTCGCGAACATATTTGTCCTTAATGCGAACCAACAAGTCTCTCAACGACATATAACGGATAACAATTGTTTTAAACGACAATAAACAAGTCCCTCAAATGCATCATCCACCCTAAAGGTAATGCATATACCCATTTCAAAGAAACCCGAGGAACTTCTACATTCCTCCATGCGCAACACCTAAACCGCCAATAGTTTATGGCAGCCTTAGCTTTAAACTTATATGGAATATTATATGAAAGCATCTCTGCATAGGTCATGGTAGAGGCGGCAGGGCTTTTCATCCGAATGCGAATTATGTTATCAGTAAGTCCGCCGTCAAGATAATCACGCAAATAAATGACTTTTGCAAATACATGCAAATCGTAATGTGCAGCTATGCGATTAAACACGAGTATTTCGGGACAAAACTTTTCTCCGTCAATCTCAGGAAAAGGATACTTCCTCAATACGTCAGTCCTTATTACCTCGCACATGTCACCTCTTACATTATAAAGATAACGCAACTGTTGCTCATCACAAGTAACCGACATAACCGGATGCCCTATAATTTGTCCATTGCGGTGCGAAATATACCCGCAAACGCCTCCGAGAGGCTTTCCTTCATGACTTGCAGTCAAAGAAAGCCCATCTTTTGCCTTATCCCATTCTTCAGCAATGTCAGCAATAGATGAAGAAGGAAGCTCGTCGTCAGAATCAAGAACCAATATCAACTCTCCCTTTGCATATCCAACTCCAACGTTTACCGCCGTGTGCTTGCCTCCATTCGCTTTATAGATATATTCAATTTCGAATGGCGGAGCCAAAGCTTTAAACCGCTCCACCGCTTGGCGTGTGTCATCAGTACTGCCGTCGTCAACAACGACCCACTCAAAATCTTTCGACGATTGTTGCCTCAAACTCTCAAACAGGCTTGGCAAATATGATGAGCGATTGTATGTCGGCGTGACCACTGTCACTAAAGGCTTCTGCATGTCCTTTACATGTTCGTAGGTACAACAAACCTAAAGTCCAAGCTTGAACTAAAGTCAAATACCGGGCGATATAACTTGTCAAATGTATAACTGTCGTCATACTCATAGGTTTCGTATATTTCCCTTATGCCGCAAGGGTAACCGTCGGTGAGGAATGTTTTGTAAGGCGAAAGATTGAAATCCCATTGATATGTTATACGGAAGAACATTATAAACGACAGGGCTATGACAAAAGTCCGCAGATGTATTCGAACGTCACTGCTTCTCGCTATGCTTGACAACGTATATATTAGACCAAACATATAAAACCAGCCGAGCCTGCCAGTGTTGCCCGAACGTATCAAGGAGAGCAACACTGCACAATACATTAGTCCCATATTGTAGAAGAAAACATCCTTGCGAGTGTTCTTGACAAGATACGAATACTTTGTCATAATCCAAGCGAAGAACACAGCCACAAGCAGGTAACCGAAGTTATATCCCGTAGCATCCTCGGCATAGATGTCAGTGCGATAAGATGTTTCGGTTACATCTCCGAATGTGCCCATCGCCCAACTCGCAATAGGTGTGAAGCCTATCAAGAACATTATGAACATGAGCCACAGCACTGTCTTGTTGGAGAATTTCTTTACAGGGACGAAGTACATTATAGCGAAGATTATGGCTGAGTTATGGAAAGAAAAAGCCACAAGCATCCATAGAAAGAACGGTACAGGCCGCCGCTCGTAAGCATAACGGCACGCCTGCCAAGCAAAGCCCACGGCAAGTGTCTGGCGCATATAGGTCATGGTGAAATAATAGAGCAAGCCCATGAACACTATCATTGCAAGTGGATAATCGTCAAGATATGTCTTAAAGGCACGGAAATAGAGGAAGTACATCGTCAGCGTCGCCGTCAATATATAGATATATCGGTTTTGCGTGAAGTGAGCAATGATCCAATTGAACAGCGTATAGCCATATTCCGAGCCGTAAGTCTGCCATATCCACCCATGCCTTATGTCGTCAGCCATGCCGTCAAAGTATTGCCCATAGATATAACGGTCGTAGCCTCCCTGCATGTCGCCCATGCCAACGAACAAAGCCAAAATCAGGAACATGAATCCACAAACCTTTGGCGACGATGCTGCCTTAGGGTTGCTGCGTCCTACAATATAATATAATAATGGTATGAGAAATATGGAAAGATAAATAAGCATAACTCTTAAATTGTTTTAGATTAAAATGTATTCAGCTGATATTTCAGCACCTTTGTTTGACACTGCACGTGCAGGATTACCCACGACCACAGCCCCTGCCTCAACATCATGCACCACTACGGCTCCTGCACCAACTACGGCATTGTCGCCAATCGTGACGTTGCCAACAATTGTTGCATTAGCGCAGATTACGACATTGTTGCCTATCGTTGGTATGCCGTTGTTATTTGGTCGGCCAGAACCAATAGTAACGCCTTGCATTATAGTGGCATTTATGCCTATCTTTACGTGCCGATTGATGATAGTACCAATAGGATGTACAAAGCCAAAACCACCTTCTATAGGTGTGCCTACTGGCAAATAGATACCGAAGATGCGCATCATGAAGCGATATGGGAAAAGCAAAAAGATATAGAACAAATGAACTATATGCCCTTTGGTTTGAAGATAACTCATTATCCGGAACCAAAACGTGCATAGGAATTCTTCATTTGCAATCAGCAAATGCAAGTACCCCCCCCGAATATGGTAGTGGCGGTTATAATCTGCACGCAGCAGTTTCTTCAATTCTGTAAATGTCATATTGTTTTGTGGTAACGGGTCTTCACGACCGCACACAACTTATTTTAGTGTTTAAACAGCCAGAGATTTCAACTCCATCCTACTTTTTCAAAAGAACTATAGCCAATGCGATTATAGGGTCAAAGACATTATAAAGGCGGCTGGAAAGAACAAAGTGGATAACGGAATCGACGGTATCACACTTACCAACGTATGGTTCTATTATAAAACTATGGCTGCGAATGTCACGCCATCTGCCAATGCGCTTCTTCCTCGAAGCTTTTGTGTCACGATAATAGCCTTTGAGCAGGAAGGAACGAATGGCAGAACGCAAGCGCCAACGGAATATGGAGATGAGAGACTCATCGCTGATGTTGAAATGCTTAACCACACTATCGAACGTTTTGTCCAACAAGCCGATGGCTTCCATTTCAGCTATATATTTATGTGAATGACCTTGCGAATCGTTATGGTAAAAGCAGAAATAGCCTTCATAGATTATCTTACGCATGTTGTTGCAATGAGCTACATACTCATAGATGAACAGTGTGTCCTCATATTGCAAAGTGTGGAAACGGATGCCGTACTTGTCTAAAATGCTTTTCCTAAACAATGTGCACCATATAGCTCCGAAGCCCATCAGCCGAAGCTCAGAAGCCTTATCATGAACTTCTTGTAGGTTGCATGCATCGATGACACGCTTCACCTTGTCACATCTCTTTAATTCGTACCTGTTTTTCTTTTCCTCTACTCCACCTTCTACGTATGACGCAAGCAAATAGTCGAAGCTGCCAATGCTGCCCAACATAGTTTCAAGGAACTCGGGATAGAGACAGTCGTCATTGTCAACAAAAGAAATAAACTCGCCACGTGCATGGTCGAGACCATAATTGCGGGCACTGCTCACGCCACCGTTGGGCTTATGCAAAGCCACGACACGACTGTCTTTGACAGCATATTCGTCGCATATATTCGGTGACCTATCGGTACTGCCGTCGTCAACCAACAGCAGTTCGAAGTCCTTATAAGTCTGTCCGAGTACCGACTCTATAGTGTCTGCCAACACCGTCTCGGCATTATAAACGGGAATAATAACGCTAACCATTTACATCTTTATAATACAGCCAAACCTGCAAGCCTTTATTCAAAGAATTGATATTGTTTTTCTCGAATCTCCCCCAATTACCCGAATGCAAATATAGATTAATTCGATGAATTAGTTGAAAGATACATTCCTTAAAGGACTATGCAGGAAAGCACATTTACTTAATTAGTTTAATAAACTCAATTGGTTGAAAAACATTTATGCTGAATGCCAGCCCAGCTCGCCATCCTAATCCAGTCGACAACTGAGCAGGCTATGTAGACAAGGACAAAATAAGAAAAAGCAAGCAGAATATACAACAAACCATTGTAGTTGTCCGACAGCCACGCAGCCCCTCTCTGAAAGTAAGGAAAGACAAATGGATTGAAATGTACGATATAAACTGCAAAGCTGCTCTTTGCAAGCCAGTTTATTGCTTTGCTCGAAAAGTTCATCTTATTGAAAGCCACTATAATGCACACGGAGCCGACGATGACCAAAGGATTGTCGTAACGCCACATCCTCACAGGACTGCCAAAATACCAAAGCCCGAAAGTCGCAACTATCATTACGATAAACGTTGAAGCAAGGTACACCGTCCAAGGATGGTTTTGCAATATTTTGACATGGTAGAGGCGGATATAGCGCGCCGTCAAATACAAGCAGCAGAAGAACACTATGCTATAACCATTAAAATAGTTCACCATGCCCCAGCCCCAGCAGTAATAGCACTGGAAAGCATAGAAGGCTATGAGCAGCAGGCTGAATTGTCGCTTGCTCGCTGTTTCGGCAAAGGCATTGAGCACAGGCGAAAGAATGTACATGCCGAGATATGCCATGACAAACCAGTAGCCATCGTAAATGCCCATCGTAGCTTTTATGCTGTTCATAGTGATTGAGGCATTGCCTGTAACAAGTGCGACAATATAGATGAACCATAGCAGAAAGAACACTTGATAAACGAACTTGCCAAGCCCGCGCCGTGTGGGATGGATGCCGAACCATCCGGATATAAGCACGAACACGTCCACACTGCCTATCGTGGCACTGCCCAAAAGTATGCGCATGAAATCAGGCAGTGGATTTGATGACATGCTGGCAGCTGTAGGCAAGTCGGCACCAAGCCAGCAGCCGTGCCCCATGAGAACACAGAAGATAGCCAGTATGCGCAGCAGCTCTATATTGCTTTGTCGCTGCTTCATCGTTTTAATATTTTCAATAAAGAATATGGGTAATTGTTCAGCGGAAATTTATTTTTCCAACTAATTAAGCCTATCAGTCAAATGCTTATTGGCTTAATCTGATAAAATCGTTATCTCAACGACAGGTATATCTTGTCAGCCAATAATGACAAATGGCGCAGCAAAGGTATGTTTATGATGCGTGAGAAAATGCGCTGGCGACGATTGTTGGGCAACGGGCTTACGGGCAAGGCTCCCATGAGCCTCAGCCGCTTCATGACTCCGAACTTATAACGCAACGGGAAAGCCTCGACATAAAGGGAATAGAGGTAACCCATGAGGAAGAAGTTGAGAGGCTTGCGCAAGACCGTTTGCGCGGCATTGTCCCAATGGGCAAGGTACTTGAAGTTGCCTTCAATGCAAAGCAGCGAGTCCTCCGACGAGCGCATGACGTGGCTTGGTTCCTTGCTCGTAATGGCGGAGTTGGGGCTGACCACATAGTTGTAGAGCGGCTTGTCTATGCACAAGCATCTGCCCAAATGGGGTATCAGACGGAAGATAACGTCGAAGTCCTCCCCCATCTGCAAGCTTTGGAAACGGATGTTGTTGTCCGTAATGACTGAGCGGCGGTAGACGCGTGTCCATAGCGAGTTGTTATAGACATCGTGTTCCGCCATCTCCAAGCCCGACGCATAGTCACCACTGCAATGCACTGTGTGACTGCTATTGGCGGTTATCCAGTTGAAAGCAAACATCAGCATGTCATAACGCCCTTCGCCGAGCAGGGGCATGATGACCGAAAGAGCATCAGAGGAAATATAGTCGTCGGCATCAACAAACCAAATGAACCGTCCCCAAGCCTTGTCTATCAACTCATTGCGGGTATAGCCTATGCCGTGGTTCTTGCGCGTAGACCATCGGATGTTGGCATAGCGAGAGCCATAGTCTTTGATAATGTCAAGCGACCGGTCTTTTGACCCGTCATTGACAACTACTATTTCCACGTCCTCGCCAAAGCCCTCTTGACAAACTATGCTGTCAAGACATCGCCGCAGGTAGCCTTCGGCATTATAGACGGGAATAAGGATTGAAAGTAAAGGCATTCAACCAAATAACTTCATAGAGGATGCTGCCACCACTTGCCACTCTATACGAATAGAAAAAGCGAAAATAAAAATTTTGTTTAACTCAGCATTTTTACCAACACATCTTTATCTATATTATATGTATTGTTTACCATATAATTGAGTGTTGCTTTGAGTTTGCCAAGTGGCGATTTTGGATTACTCGAAAGAATACGGAAAAGCTTCTTTATATTGCCATCATTGTCTGCCTGATGATCCTTTGTGTATTTCTTCAATCTATCCAATGAATTAGACAATCCATATTTTTTCATATCCAATCCTGCAAGTCTGGCACATTCTATCATCAATATTTCCATAGCAGGATGTGTAACGAACAGATAATGGTTTGTATCATCATGATACATCAATTCCACATGTGCTTTGTCTGAAATTTCAAGCCTTTTAAGCAGTGTAAATTCCTTTGAATAATTGGACTTATCCTTATCATCATCTATAAGTCCTATGGCAAAAGCATCTTTTAGACCTTTTGATTCTCTCATTGCCTTTGCGACAGCCCCACAACCATCCTGATGATTAACTCACATCACATCAAGGAATGTCTTAGCCATGTTAGTTTCAACATAACATTCAGGAACCACACTTAGTATTTTTGCCATTGGAAGATTTGCTTAATCTTGTAAAGACTGTATATTGAAGAATGCATCCACTCCGTAATCGTATATTTCCTGCAAAGTTTCCTCTGTAGCAGTTTGCAAAACGGATTGTTCTTCAATATTGGGTATGAACAACAAATTGAAATTCTTCAAGTCTTTCTGTTCCAGGAATGCCGTTAAGACATACGGACTATGTGTGGCAATGGTAAACGAAGTTGTTTGACTATTGTCAATAATCCACTGTACCAGCCTCTTTTGCGTAGGAGGAAACAGATTTTCTTCAGGTTCCTCTATGAATGCTATGCTATTGTGAGTTCTGATAAAGTTATTGTATATTGTTTCTACCCGCGTAGCATCATCTTCTGTATTAAATCGGAAATTAAAAGAACCTATCTTACGAAATACTAATCCTATTTTACCATTAGTCGAAGCATCTATTACATCCGGGGCTTGCGGAGCTTTCTCCTTGTTTTTTATCTGTTCGTTATATATAATCAGAGGCAACTCCTCGTTTTGGTTTCGCTCCTTAAAGTTTCCGCGACTTTCTTCTTTATAAATATCTTTAGTGATATATTGTAAATAGACCAATAAGGGTATTAAGGACTGCAAGCCACTTGAAGCATTTGTCAAGTCTATTGACTTGCCGCTTTTAGTATTTATAATATCTGCATCCTTCTTTTGATCATAATGATAGGTTATGCCTAAATTAAGAATCTTGAAATCCTGCTCATAATTCCTTGATATATTCCAGTCAGACATGAAATCTGAAATGTTATTAACTTTCATGTAAAGACTCTTCCAATCAGAAAGAACGCTGACAAGGTTACGTTCTGCAGGAATATAAGAAATCTTTGGACGCTTGTAATTCCATCTTGATCCTTTCCAGTTAAAGGCGAATCCTTTCTCCTGACTATACTCAAAACGCATGTACTGTGACTCATAACGTATCACAGAAGTCTCATTCAGATAGTTATAAAGTTTATGGAAACTTACAAGTCTATTAATGAAATACCCATCTTTGTAAAACTCGTCAGCACTCTGAGCCATCTCTATATGTTTCTCTACCCACGTACAATAGCTTGCAATCTTTAGAATGCAACTCTTACCAGAACTTTGAGGGCCAATAATGACATTGAATTTCTTCAAGTCAAAATCAGCCAACCTTACTGGACCTATATTTTCTATGTGGATATGTTTCATAATAGCATCAATCTATGTCCGATGCAAATTTAGCACATTATCTCCAAAACAACAAAAGATTGCATCATTATTTTCTTAACGGTATTCATCAGAATGAGCCTGAAAGGCTCGCAGAACTCTAAGAGGGTATATCAAGATGAACTTGGAGAGCCTGAAAGGCTACTCGGCATCAGTCATTGAGTTTGCCTGCCATTGCCTGAGCCTGGAAGGCTTGCAGCTTGCTTAACCCCTGTCTCATCCTGCGAAGCAGGTGAGGCGGGTGTTGCACAGGGTGTGCACCCGACCCGCGTAGGGTCGCCGCTGGAAATCAGG
>CAZZNO010000118.1:0-9288 GCA_964655685.1 uncultured Prevotella sp. | reverse complement strand
CGATCAGCTTGCCGTTCAGCTCAGGAAGAACAAGGCCGATAGCCTTAGCTGCACCTGAAGAAGCAGGAGTGATGTTGCAAGCACCAGCACGGCTACGGCGGAGGTTACCCTTACGCTGTGGGCCGTCGAGAATCATCTGGTCGCCTGTGTAAGCGTGGATGGTCTGCATGATACCAGCCTGGATAGGATACTTGTCGTTCAGAGCCTTAGCCATAGGAGCGAGGCAGTTTGTTGTGCAAGAAGCTGCGCTGATGATCTGGTCGTCCTTTGTCAGAGTTTCGTTGTTCACATTGAATACGATGGTCTTCAGGTCGTTGCCTGCAGGAGCAGAAATAACAACCTTCTTAGCACCAGCGTTGATGTGAGCCATGCTCTTTGCCTTTGATGTATAGAAACCTGTGCACTCGAGAACAACGTCGATGTTCAGAGCACCCCAAGGAAGGTTTGCTGCGTCCTTCTCCTTGTAGATGGTAATCTTCTTGCCATCAACCTCGATATAACCAGCAGCCTCTTTGCCATTCTCTGTGAAAGGCTCGTCGCTGTAAGAAACAGTGTGCTCTTGTGGCTGGCCGATAATGCCCTGATAACCACCGTGAGTGGTATCATACTTCAGAAGATGAGCAAGCATCTTAGGGCTGGTAAGGTCGTTGATTGCGACAACCTCATAACCAGGAGCTGCGAACATCTGGCGGAAAGCCAGGCGGCCGATACGGCCAAAACCATTGATAGCTACTTTTACGTTTGCCATTTTACTTGATTTTTATAAAGGTTTATAAAATGTATTCTTTTCGAACTTTATTTCCTTTTTGCGTTGCAAAGATACAAATTATTTTCTAATTTTGCAGTTGGATATAGTATTAAATAATATAAAAAAGGAAAAGTTTCAGAGCGAAAGCTTGAAATTAAGCCTTAGACATTTTGCCGGTGTAATATAGAGTTGGCAAAACGGTATTTTTGACTGCAATAAGATACTTAAATAAAAGTAGTATGAAAAAGTTTTTAAATGATTTCAAAGCGTTTGCCGTCAAGGGCAACGCGGTGGACATGGCGGTCGGTGTTATCATCGGCGGAGCCTTTGGCAAGATTGTGAGCAGCGTTGTTAATGACATCATTATGCCTCCAATAGGGTGGCTCATCGGCGGCGTGAATTTCTCCGACTTGAAGATCACATTACCTGCCGAAAAGCTTGTCGGTGGAATACAGATGCAGGCTGCAACCATAAACTATGGTAATTTCATACAGACACTCATCGACTTCATTATCATTGCCCTATGCGTATTTCTGCTTGTAAAGGGCATCAGCAAACTGTCGAAAAAAGAAGAAAAGCCAGCAGCTCCTCCTGCTCCATCAAAAGAGGAACTGTTGCTTACTGAAATCAGGGACTTGCTGAAAGAAAAGAAATAAAGTAAAGTCATCCCAAAGCCCCTCCAAAGGAGGAGATGTTAGTTACCCAAAAAGAGCCATTCTCTATAAACGGAGAATGGCTCTTTTACATTTCAACAACCCCTCCTTTGGAGGTACTTGGGGTGACTTATATTTTATTTCCTTATGTAGTCCTTCGAGACTAAATCATAATACAAAGACTCGAGTTCGCCGAGGGTAAGCTTCTCCACACTATGCTCTATAGTACGAATAAGTTCGTCACGGCGAGCCTCATCATCATTTCCAAAGTGAGTAAAGACCTTAGCCATAGAAGTAACTCCTAACTTCTAACTAACAACTCCTAACTAAAGTTACTCCCACTCAATCGTCGATGGCGGTTTTGAGGAAATGTCATAGCATACGCGGTTGACACCCTTCACCTTACGGATTATCTCATTGGAAACGTCTGCCATAAAGTCATAAGGCAAGCGCGCCCAATCTGCCGTCATTGCATCCATTGAAGTCACAGCACGCAAAGCTACCGGATGTTCGTATGTCCGCTCATCGCCCATGACTCCTACAGAACGAATGGTGGAGAGCAATACGGTGCCAGCCTGCCATACGTTGTCATATAGAGAAGAACCATCGGGCACCTTATAGTCGTGCATCTTCTCGATGTAGATGTCGTCAGCGTCTTGAAGGATGCGGACTTTCTCACGGGTGATGTCGCCAAGAATGCGCACTGCAAGCCCAGGTCCGGGGAACGGGTGACGCTTGATGAGACGTTCAGGCATCTTCAGCTCATAGCCCACACGACGCACCTCATCCTTGAACAACCACTTCAGCGGTTCACAGAGCTGGAGTTTCATGTCTTTTGGCAGTCCGCCTACGTTGTGATGGCTCTTTATTGTCATGCCAGTTATGCTAAGACTCTCTATGCGGTCAGGGTAAATGGTGCCTTGCGCAAGCCACTTGGCATCAGTAATCTTCTTAGCTTCGGCGTTGAAAACCTCAACAAAGTCACGTCCTATAATCTTGCGTTTCTTTTCCGGGTCGGTCACGCCTTCCAAATCCTTGAAGAATTTCTCACTGGCATCAACACCTATTACGTTCAGTCCAAGTCCATTGTAGGCCTCCATAACCTTTTTGAACTCGTTCTTGCGCAGCATGCCGTGGTCAACGAATATACAGGTAAGGTTTTTGCCGATTGCCTTGTTGAGCAACGTAGCGCATACAGAAGAATCCACACCGCCGGACAAACCAAGGATTACGCGGTCGTTGCCAATCTGCTCTTTGAGCTCCTTTACAGTGCTCTCAACAAACGATGCCGGGCTCCATTCCTGTCTGCTGCCACAAATATCGACAACGAAGTTTTTCAAAAGTTGCTTGCCTTGAAGTGAGTGATAAACTTCGGGGTGAAACTGTACGCACCACACACGCTCCGCATCATTGGAAAAAGCCGCATATTTAACATCAGCAGTTGAGCCAATGACATGATAGCCATCAGGAATAGCGGTGATGGTATCACCATGACTCATCCACACCTGAGAGCCCTTCTCAAAACCTTTGAAAATGGGAGAACCTGTGTCTACGGACTCAAGATTGGCACGCCCATACTCACGAGTACCAGTCTGCTCTACCTTACCGCCGAGAGTATTGCTGATAAACTGTGCACCATAGCAGATGCCGAGAACGGGATAATGGCCGATAATCTCCGTGAGGTCTACCTTGAAAGCCTCCTTGTCATGGACAGAATAAGGACTGCCACTGAGAATTACACCGATTACAGACGGGTCTTCCTTAGGAAACTTATTATAAGGCAGAATCTCACAGAACGTGTCCAGCTCACGGACGCGACGACCTATAAGTTGCGTTGTCTGTGACCCGAAGTCGAGGATAATGATTTTCTGTTGCATTATATAATAATATAAATGGTATTCCCTTTGAACTAATACCGTGCAAAGGTAGAAAAAAATAATCACTTAGCGATGATATAAGCTATTTTTATTACATAAAAGTATTAACTTTGCAATGAAAATAAAAAATCAAGAACTACCTGTCTTGATACATAGAAAAAACTATATCAATGCTACTGTCAGCCATTATCTTATTGCTGACAGGCAGTGTTGCAGAAGCTCAGACGGTAATCAGGATGCTATTCATAGGCAACTCTTTCTAAGAAGATGCCATAGAACAAAATCTTTATGAGCTTGCACATGAAGCTGTCTTTGAACAGTGGCGCAAAATATGCAAGAGTTGATAAGCAAGGCACGCGCAGATGGAAAGGTGCCTGTGGTTATGAACAACAAATGGCAGCAATACGCAATGGCAAACTATTGAAATCGAGCCTCGAAATATATGCGCCTTTAAACGAACTTACGAAAGCCGCGCCTGTGAATAGGGCACAGAGCTTGAACAACATAAAGTTTTCCAACTACAAGGAATAACCCACACGAAACAATCCTGCAAAATATGTCGTGCCATCGGTACGGATGAAGTGTAGTGCAGGCTGGAGATGGCATTTTTCATTTAGTTGGACTTTTGCCGTTGCTTCTGTCGCCCATTCTTTGCCGTATGCAAAATGAGCATAGTCAGAAAACAAGCCACACTGCACTTTATTTATTTCTTTTGTCAAACCTGCGCCAAAATATGAATAGCACTCTGCGTCATTTGTAGGAGAACCAGAACATTGTAACATCAGCTTGACCGTTGGCGTAAGCCGTTGCTCGGCAACCCCCCAAAGGGCTACATTGGTATAATGGCCATACATCTTTGGCTCAGCATCATCAGGAACGCCTGGCTGCACCTTGCCGTTATAATAAGAAGCCCCGATGAAATACTGACTACCACTGTGATTATAATTTAGTCCCGCAATACTAAAAACACCATCGCTTTCAGGACAAACTCTGAAAACATTGTCACGACCTGAGAACTTATTATGACCTGCACCATTGTAAATGGATGCCTTGACAACCCAATCTCCAATATCGTAAGAATAATGTATTCCGACAGCCGAAAAAGGATAGTTGGCAAGAGGTGTATTCATTGATATTGTTGGATAGATGCCACAAGAACTATTAGTGAAAAGTGATGTTACAGGAGAATCAAAATAGTCTTCATTAACATTTCTGACACCAGCAAAGAACATAGACTTTCCCGTCTCCCATCTCAAACCCGCAACAGAAAGAGCAAGTGTCATATTGTCGGTGTAGATATTAGAAAAAGTTTGATAGTCGCCCGACACTCCTGCCTCGCGGCTCTGAGCTACACTAAGAGTTGTAACATCAAAATGCAGTTGCTGGCTTATGGGCATAGAGAAATCAAGACGAAGCTGGTTGACCCAATCGGCTTTATCGTGAAAATCAGTCTCCAACTCCGTTGTGAAAGTAGCTTGAAATTCCTGAGAATGTAAAGGTAATACCTTCAACATCATCAAGGGTATCAAGAAGAAAATGCCTTTTGTGAAATTCAAATGTTTTTGTATTCTATCGTGGCTATGCAGCCACAAGTTTATGATTGTAATTCTTTGAGAAAGTTCTCAGCCTCATGCAGGGTATCAAGCTTGCCAACATCCATTAGCCGTAAATCATTCTTAAGGATACCCTTGATAGGGGTACGGCGGCAAAGAGCAAGATAGAAGTCCATAATGGGAAACTTATCGGGTGCGCCAACCATATATGGGAACATGCGAGGATAGAAAAGATGAATGCCGCTGAATGCATATAGGTGGTAACCAGCTATGACCAAAGGCTCATCACCTGCAACCATCGGATAAACTTCTTTTTCCAAAGCGACCTTAACCTCCGGCCACGGACTTTTAACTTCACCAGTCTCAATATTCACCCAACCAACAAGAAGCATGTAATCGTTGAAGACAAGGTAGCGCTTTGTCTTGCGCCAGCTAACAAGCAGCTGAGCCCCGGCTAACTGATGGGGAATGCCGCAATCGGGGCAAAACACTTTCTCGTCTGAGCTGTAGAACTTTGCCAAATCCACATTACTCAGTATGTCAACATTATGTATGAGGATTGGCAAACGGAAGTTGAACATGTTGACAGCTTTTCTGATTCCGCCTCCAGTGTCAAGCAGCTTGTCGGTTTCATCACTTATCCTGATGTCCAAACCAAAATTGTCATTGTCTTTAAGGAAGTCTGTTATCTGACTTGCGAAATGATGAACGTTCACCACTACATGGTCAAAGCCAGCATCGCGTAAATTCAGTATAACCCTCTCTATAAGAGGCATTCCGCCCACCTTGATCATTGCCTTTGGCATAGTATCAGTAAGCGGTTTAAGCCTTGTGCCGAGTCCTGCGGCGAATATCATTGCCTGTTTCATGTCACTTTGCTGGAAGAACTGTCTCTATATTTTGCTCTCTATGCGTAATATGCACCTCAATACCAAACTTGTCATGTATATGCTCAGCAAGGTGCTGGGCAGAGTACACACTGCGGTGCTGACCACCTGTACAACCGAAGCAGAACATCAGGTGGGTGAAGCCACGCTGTATGTAGCGTGCAACATGCCTGTCGGCAAGGGCATAAACATTGTCAAGGAAAGTAAGAATCTCGCCGTCGTCTTCAAGGAATCGTATTACCGGCTCGTCAAGGCCTGTCAACTTCTTATAAGGCTCGTAGCGACCAGGATTGTGCGTAGAGCGGCAATCAAACACATAGCCACCTCCATTACCCGACGGATCATCGGGAATGCCTTTCTTGTATGAAAAACTGTAAACATCGACAACCAACGGTCCTTTCCCATCATACTTTGAAAAAGTTGGCAGCCCGTCTTGTGGATGGCGAGGATAAATGTCACTGTCTGTCGTCCGATAGCCATCAGTTCTGGGCTGTATTGGAGTGTCCTTATGAGCAAACTGCGGAAGTTCTGTGAGCCTTGTCAGCACACTTCTCAAATATGGATAAGGCAACACCTCCGCACGTAATTTCAGCAAGTCACGCAAGTTATCCATAGCAGGAGGAATGCTGTCAACGAAATGTTGCTTATGCTCAAAATATCCACGGAAGCCATAAGCTCCAAGCACCTGCAAGGTGCGGAAAAGCACAAACAGAGTAAGCCGAGAAGCAAAATGACGAATGTTGGGAACCTCTACAAACTGCTTCAGCGCATCATAATAAACGGCTATAAGATTTCGGCGGAGCTTGAAAGGATACTTGGCAGAAGCTTGCCAAAGGAAAGAGGCAAGGTCATAATAATAAGGTCCCCTGCGACCACCTTGAAAGTCAATAAAATAAGGATTCCCATCCTTGTCAAGCATCACGTTGCGAGCTTGGAAGTCGCGATACATGAAGCTCTCGCTTGGCTCTGACGTCAAGTCCTTAGCTAAACTGCGAAAGCTTGCCTCAAGCTTTATCTCATGAAAATCAAGTTCTGTAGGCTTAAGGAAGCAATACTTGAAATAATTGAGATCAAACAGCACACTGTCCTCGTCAAAAGCCGGCTGAGGATAGCACACACTCCAGTCAAGCCCCACGGCTCCACGAATTTGCAATGCCGGTAACTCCCTTATAGTCTTCTTAAGCAGCTCCTGCTCGGCGAGATTATAGCGACCTCCGGCATCCCTGCCACCACGTATAGCATCAAAGAGAGATCTATTGCCAAGGTCTGTCTGTAAATAGCGCATCTCGTCAGACGATGCGGCAAGCAATCTCGGCACTGGCAGATGGCAAGCCGTGAAATGCCTTGCAAGTGAAATGAAAGCATGGTTTTCGTCATGGCTGGTGCCAATGACTCCCACAACAGTCTTGCCCTCCTTGTCAGAGAAACGGTAATACTGGCGGTTGCTGCCAGCCCCCTGCATCTGCTCTATGCCATACGGCTCATGGCCAGACCAGTTCTTATACAGTCTTACAAGTTCTTTCATGTTCAACTGTTTTCCTTACCCGACTGTACACGCTGCTCATGCTCACGCCGAATGTCTTCAAACAGCCTGCGTGTCTGCTGCCGATACTCATAGTTGGCTATAATCGCGTCGATGACAAACAATATCATGACAATGCCAATGGACATTAGCAGAGAATGGGTCAAATATATAAGTCCCGCCGAGACAAGCAGAAACAGAACTATTTTCTTCCAATTGAGGTGCAATTTCACTTTCATGCAGCAAAGATAATGTAAAAGAGTGACATCTCAAAGAAAAACCAAAAGTTTTTCTTTAGCAAGATTAATAGCAACCAAGACCATTAACTTTTCATCAGTTTGCCACACCAAATCAAGGAAATAGAAACCAAAAAGTACACTAAAAAAGGTGCAAGCAAAAGCCTGCACCTTTATTTTATGACGTTGACACCAAAGACGATGTCAAACTAATTCTATTTTACATCATACCTGGTTGAGCAGCAGGAGCTACTGGTTTCTCCTCTGGCTTGTCAACTATCAAGCACTCTGTTGTCAAGAACATGCCTGCGATAGAAGCAGCGTTCTCAAGCGCTACACGCTCCACCTTGGCAGGGTCGATAACACCAGCCTTGCGAAGATCCTCATACTCACCAGTGCGGGCATTGTATCCATAGTCACCCTCGCCCTGGCGAACCTTATCTACTACAACAGCACCTTCGCCACCTGCGTTAGCAACAATCTGACGAAGAGGCTCCTCGATTGCACGACGAACGATGTTAATACCAGTCTGCTCATCAGCATTGTCACCCTTCAAGCCTTCGAGCTCCTTTTGGGCACGGATGTAAGTAGTACCACCACCTACGACAACACCTTCCTCTGTAGCAGCACGTGTAGCGCAGAGAGCATCGTCAACACGGTCTTTCTTCTCCTTCATCTCGACCTCAGAGTTAGCACCAACGTAGAGCACAGCAACGCCTCCGGCAAGCTTAGCAAGACGCTCTTGCAGTTTTTCCTTGTCGTAGCTGCTCTTGGTGTTAGCTATCTCATTCTTGATTTGAGTGATACGCTCCTGAATGTTCTCCTTGGCACCCTTGCCACCTACGATGGTAGTGTAGTCCTTTGTCACGGTGACCTTCTTGGCTGTGCCAAGCATTTCAATGGTAGCCTGTTCGAGCTTTAAGCCCTTTTCCTCGCTGACCACAACACCACCTGTCAGAATGGCAATATCCTCCAGCATAGCCTTACGACGGTCGCCAAAACCTGGAGCTTTGACAGCGCAAATCTTCAAGCTACCACGCAGACGATTGACAACAAGTGTTGTCAGAGCCTCTGAATCAACATCCTCTGCAATAACGAGCAACGGACGGCCACTCTCTGCAACTGGCTGCAGGATAGGCAAGAACTCCTTCAAGTTACTTATCTTCTTGTCATAGATAAGGATGTAAGGATCGTCCATGACGCACTCCATCTTGTCAGTGTCGGTCACAAAGTAGCCTGACAAATAGCCACGGTCGAACTGCATACCCTCGGTAACACCGATTGAAGTGTCACGAGTCTTGCTGTCTTCAACGGTTATGACACCATCCTTGCTAACCTTGCGCATAGCGTCAGCCAAAAGCTTACCAATCTCAGGATCGTTGTTGGCAGAAACAGTAGCGACCTGCTCTATCTTGTCATAGTTGTCACCAACTTGCTCAGCATTTGCCTTGATGTAGTCTACAACCTTGTTCACTGCCTTATCAATACCCTTTTTCAAGTCCATTGGGTTGGCACCGGCTGTGACATTCTTCAAGCCCTCGTTCACGATGGCCTGAGTAAGGATTGTGGCTGTTGTGGTACCGTCACCAGCATCATCACCAGTCTTTGAAGCAACGCTCTTTACGAGCTGTGCTCCAGTGTTCTCGAACTTGTCCTCAAGTTCCACCTCCTTAGCTACAGTCACGCCGTCCTTCGTAATCTGAGGAGCACCAAACTTCTTCTCGATTACAACGTTGCGACCTTTAGGACCAAGTGTAACCTTCACTGCGTCAGCCAACTGGTCAACGCCACTCTTAAGCAACTCACGTGCTT
>CAZZNO010000117.1:0-9502 GCA_964655685.1 uncultured Prevotella sp. | reverse complement strand
GACACAGCCCTGGAAGGGCTGCCGCTGGTAAATGCCTGATTTCCAGCGGCGACCCCTCACAGGGTCGGGTGCACACCCTGTGCAACACCCCGCTTCACCTGCTTCGCAGGATGAGACGGGGTTAAGCAAGCGTAGAGTCTTCCAGGCTCTATAAAGCTATTTTGATACACCCCCTTTTTAATGCATAATTCATAATGCTTAATTCATTATTGGGGTGGGGGTGGTAATTATGCATTAAGAATTATGAATTATGCATTAATTAAGCATTATGCATTGATTAATGAATTGTGACTGAAAGGCTGTCGCGGTATTCATCCATCGCAGTCTCTATAGTTGTCTTCCAGATGTTGAAGTTGGCAATGTCGAAGCGGCTCCATGCGGCTCCTGCATAATAGGTCACGGGCTCCCCACGGTAGTTGTTTATTATGCCCACGGCGTTTTTCCTGTCGGGCGACATACCTGTCTGTACATTGCTGTTATATGGGAAAAGCGCGGCTACATAGATTTCCGAGCTGTGCACGTCAGGACGGTCGGTAGGGTCGGCATAGGCTACGAAGCGCTTGCCGTCGAAAGCCTCTCCCTTGCCGTTGTGCACCACGCCGGCGCAGAACGATGCAGGCTCCTGCAAGTTGTCATACCACACCTTTATTTTGTTGAAATGGCTGCCCTTGTCGAGGCTTATTTCCCTGTGCTCCACCACGCCGTAGGCATTGGCTCCGAACAGGAGGCTGAAGGTGACGCGCAACGGCCCGTTTTCAATTATTTTGTAATCGGTGTAGCAGTAGGGCAGGACAAACTTATCGCCGATAATGAGCGCAGGCGTGCCGCAGCCGAGTGTTGCGCCAACGCTGTAGCAGTCCATGCCGTCGCCGTGGTCAAGGTGGAACGAGGCGGCATTGTGGTAATAGGCGGCTTCTGCATTACGCTTGTCGCGATAGAGTGGGGCGGCATCGGTGTAGCTGTTGTGGTCAAGATTATAGCGTTTGTCCACTATCAGGTCGGGAGTGTTCTTTATCCAAACGTCTATGCCGAACGACTTCTCGCCCGTGCGCTGCAATGCCGGGCCGTAGACGCGATAGGCGCAGCGGTCGTTCTCCCACGCTATGTCGTCCTTCCTCATCTTGTAGAGCGCCACGAACACGGAAGGGCGCATGACCTTTGGCATACCTGCCGAGGCATAGACGGTCCATGAGGAGCGTGGCTGCAAGCTTGCGTCGATGAGGAGCTTGCCGTCGTGGGTGAACTGTGTGGTCAGCTCCTGTCCTATGGCGTTCTTCACCACGAAAGGCTTGTCGTCGGCAATGCCGAGCTGCCGTCGCACCGCCCGTGCATCTACCTCCACCACTTGCTGCCTTGCCCAAGCGCTCGGGTTGCTTATGGTTATGGCTGCGCGCTTGCCGGGGTTAAGCTCTGCTTTAAGCCAACGGCGGTATTCGTTGGCTGCCAGCAGGAAGGCTGAGGTGGCGAAAGCGTCGCGTGAGTCTTGGCTGTCGGCAAGGGCATTGCTGGCTTGCGCGCCGCCTTGCCCGCCGTTCACCCTTCCGCTGCTTTGCAGGGCTGTGTGCGTGAGATAAGTCCAAGCCTTTGAAAGCGTAGGCATGTAGTCGGTCTTCGAAAGCAACCCTTGGTTCATGCCGTAGAGCATGGCATAGGCATAGCAGGCGGTCTCGCTTGTTGCGCTTGCCGAGGTGTGTGCTGTGCCGTCGGCGGTGACGTCCCAATGTCCGTCGGGCTTTTGGCTTGCGGCGGCAGCTCTTGCAAGTCTTTGCAGCTTGTCGCTGTTGCCGGCAATGTCTTTTTGCCATTCGGCAATGCCCTGCCCCCCTTGTTTGTGGTTTTGCAGGTAGGTGTCGGCAAGGTGGATGATAGAGTCTACCCTGGAAAGCTCAGGCGAAGTCTGTGCCTGTGCTTGCACTAACGAGGGCAGCAGTACGCATAAAGAAGCTAAAACCGTTTTCAGCCTCCTCGCCGTGCAACCACGCTTGTTTGTCAGTAAAATGTTTGTAGTCATGGCTTTTCTATTATTGATTTTATATTTGAAATGCATTTTAGGAAACAACGTAAGCCCTATGCATGTGAGATGCCTGATGGCACGCATTGGCGCTCCAGTATTGGTTAGAGGCAAAGACTTGTGCAGTGTCACGGCGTGACACAGTGTGTGTCAGGGCGTGACATTGAGTGTGTCACGGCGTGACACTGTGCGTGTCAGGGCGTGACACTGTTCTTTATGCATCATATTTTTTGCAGAAACTCGGCAAGATTGTCTTTCTCGTCCAGCCCGAGTTTCTTGCGCAGGCGGTAGCGGCCTATCTCTACGCCGCGCACGGAGATGTTCAGCAGCGGAGCTATCTCCTTGGACATTAGGTTCATGCGTATATAGGCGCACAGTATCTTGTCCTTGTGGGTAAGGCTGGGGTTGAGAGCCTCAAGCTTCTTGAAGAAGTCTCTATGTACTGCGTCGAACGAGCTCTCGAAGTTTTTCAGGTCGCTGTCGTGCTCCATGTTCACGTCTATCTGCCCTATCAGTCGGAGAATGCTTCGGCGCAGGCTCACCTTGTCGCCTGTGTCGGCAACATGCGAAAGAGCTTCCGCCTCCTTCCTTATTTTTTGCAGCATCTCGTTTTTCCTGACCACGTTGAGCGTCGACTTCATCAGCTCGTCCGACTTGTATTGCAGTTCTGTGCGCAGTTTTTCTTCTTCCAGTTTGTCTATCTGCTTTTCTTTCTCGTCTATCTGCTTAGCCTTTTCGCCTATATCCTTGCTGAACATCTCCTGTTGCTTGCTTATCTCCAAGTTTTTCTGCATTATCAGAGCGTCCTGCTTCTTCTTGTATTTCCACAATATCCTGTAGGCAATGAACGATGCGGCAATGAGGTATAGGCAATACGCCCACCACGACCTATACCACGGCGGAAGCACTTTAAACTCAAGTTTCACAGGCTTGGTCTCGATGCTGTTGCCTATGCGTGCCTTAACCTCAAAGGTGTAGCTGCCGTCCCTCAGGTTGGTGTATTCCTTGCTTGTGGCGGTGGTAAACTCGCTCCAATGCTTATCCATCCCCACAAGGCGGCAGGCGAAAGTCGCCACTTGCGACGGGTCGTGACAGCCGGCGGTGTACTCTATGCGTATGGAATTGTTGCGATAGCTTATCTTTACGGGTGCATCGTCGAAGGCAAAGCTTCTGCCATATGCCAGCGAATCCTTACCATTGGTGACATAGAGCCTCCTTATCTGCAAGAACGGGGCAAGGCTGTGCCGCTTTTTTGCCTCGTTGACAAGCACAAAGCCATCTTCGCTGCCCACTATTGCCGAATGTGCGTTTATGGGTGTAACGTCTTCAAAGTCCTCTACCAGATTGCCTGCAAGGTAAGTGTGGTTGTCGCCGCCGTCGCGGTTCACATGGCGCAACATGCCGTCTGACGCATACCATATTCCGCCGTCGCTCTCTTGCTTTATGAAAGTGTAAGGCTTGTGACCGTTCAGCTTCCGCTCCAAAGACGTGAAGGCGACAAGGCTGTCTGCCGTCGCGTCATAACGCAAGAGGCCTTCGCGCGAAGCCACCACAATGTCTTTTCCTATCATTGCCACGCAAACATTGTCGCCTTTGTGCAGAAGTGACGAATTGTAGCATTTCTTGCGGAGCACCTTCGTAAGCCTCATGTCGAGGGTGACACGCCATAGTCCGTCGGTTTTGTTTGCCACCCATACATTGTTTGACTCAGGCTCCACAAGCATGGTTTTTGCCGACATCCTGAATCCGTCTATCAGCTTACCTACCGTCCAGCCCAATGCCGTCTTCCGCGCTACGTTTAGCCCCCAATATGTTCCGAGCAGCACTGCATCGCTATTCTTCACCATTCCCGCTTTATTATTCGCTTCCCAGTCTCCGCTTTCACCTCCAATAGGCTGCACATTCCACACACCACGCCGCACAGTATTATTGATTACCATGCCTCCGCCAATGATGTTGAAGAAGTCGCGCCCGCCGCAAAACAAGGCTTCATCGTATACGTAGAGACAATATGTCTGACCCGACATGCCGGGCAAGGGAGTTATTTCCGCCTGTTTACTATAGGCTGCCGGCAGCGATGTGCGGAAAACGCCTTGGTTGGAGCCAAGGAATAGGGCCCCTTTATAAATGCATGAACAATAGCCTGAGCCAAGGGTTTCGAGCACTCCTCTGAGAAAAAACTGCTTATTGTCAAGAGGTATGAAACTTATCCCGTTGTCAAGACCTGCCCATAAGTTATGGTTGAGGTCAAAGCGAACAGAATGCAGGGACTTGTCGGTAAGGCCATTCGTGATGTTTATTTTCTCCACCTTATTATTATATATGTTGACAAGGTAGAGCCCATTGTCTATAGTGCCGATTGCCAAGTTGGCTCCATCGATTGCTGCACATGAAATCTTGTGCCCTGCCATCTGCTTGCTCACGTCGGCTAACAGTGTCACCACGTTGCGCCCGTCATAAACAAACATCTTGCCATCACTCTTGACAATGAGCATTTTGCCCTGCCCGTATGGCAACAGAGCTACGACATTGTAGCCATCTAAAACCTTCTCGGAAACCAGGCGCATAATCTTGTTATTCTTTTTCACGCATGACAAGCCGCGGTAGTTGACGAAATACAAATGGCCATTGATGAATGCCGACTGAGCAATGCCGGCACAGTCGATGAACGTTATCTTACCGTCCTTATACTTAAACAACCCCTCGTCGCCTTGAAAGAAGATGCTCCCGCCTATTGCCAATATTTTCCAGATGTTTGTCACCTTGCGATTAGTTATGCTTTCTGACAAGCTGGTGTAAGTCAATCCGCCTTGGCGGTTGGGCGTGAAATAGCCAAACTCGCGCAGCCCGCCTGCATAGATGCGGTTGTCGCGTCCTATGAGCAGCGAGGTCATCTTTGTGTTGTGCCTCATAGGGTACAGGTTCCAGTAAACGCCGTCATATTCCAGAAGGCCCTTGCCGTTGGCGAAGTAAAGCCATCCGTTCGGGTGCTGGGCTATCATCCAGTTCTGCCCGCTTGCCTGATAATCGTTGCGGCTGAAGTTCACTATCGGTCTTTGCCAATGCATCTGTGCAAGCGCATTGCAACAAACGACAAGCAGCAAGCTTATAAACATTTTTCTCATACCATATTCTTTTTTTAGGTTTGAAAACTGTCTTAAGTTCGTTTTACAGTCTTTTGCATTTCTATTTTTTGCAAAGTTATTTATAATATGTAGAAGTACCAAATAAATTCGCCAAAAAGTTGATGTGCCATTTTCGCATATTAAATCTTTGATTAACAGCTTTTTAAGTTATTTATGAGAAACTGTTGATGTAGTAGGTTAGAGCGTCTGACGTATTTCTGTTGTAGTTTAAACTCGATTTGGATGACTTATTCTTTATAATTTTGCATCGAAAATTTTTATTAATTCAATTTAAACTAAATGTATCACATGAAAGAACCTAAAAACTCGTTTAGGCTATCCATTCCACTTCTACTATCGGTAGGTTTGGTTTGTCTGAGTTCTTGCAATGACAAGAATGACCAGTTTGATGATCACGGCAGCAGCCGTGTGGTTTCTCTTGAAGCACCATCTTTAGTTTACATGGGCGACAGCATAGATGTAAACTATTCCATCAAGTCGAGTGGTGTGAGTTCCAACCAATCAAAGATTCAGCTTTATGTAGGCGACGAGCTGGTGTCTGAGCGCATCATGCTAACCCCGAAAGACGGAAACTATCATGGCAAGATTGCTGTTCCGTTCACTAAGGACACAGAGAACCAGGAAGTAACAGTGCGTGTGCGCACGCAGAACGAAAGGTTTGCAGCTTCCACCGCCGACCAGACTGTGGAGATGGAAAGGCCCAAGTATGACCGTCTTTACCTCATCGACAGCGAGGGCAAGAGGCATGAGATGTTGCCAACGGCTGAAGATCCGTACCTTTACTCTGTTACCGACAACTTCCCGTCTGAGCTTTATGCCACTATCGTAGCTCCTGCTTACGGCGACCGTGGCAACGAAATAGTGTTCGGCTACTCAGATGGAGCCATTACCAACGGCACCAATGGACAGATAAACTTCTCGTCTGATGTTGACGGACGATATACCGTAACGTTCAATACAAAGACCTATCAAGGCACGCCGTTCATCAAGTTTGCTGTAAACGGAACAGAGTTTACAAAAGTTGACAACAACAACTATAAGGTTGACTTGAACCTCACGCAGGGCGAAACCATTGAAATTACGGGACTTAAGAACGATTACTCAAAGTATTGGATTAACCCGACATTCTTTAATATCGTAAAGGGTACTGACGGCAAGAAACTCAAATTCCGGGGCATGGACGGTCTTTACAGGATTGTTTGTGACATGGGACAAAAGTATTTCCGCGTATATCCTATTGCCGACGACGGCTCGATAGCTTCACTGAGTAATGGCTACCACGCAATGTTTGTCATAGGTAATGCTGGCCTTGGAATGCCGTCTTACACATCCAACAAGTCCAATTGGTCGCCGAAGGAAGGCAACACTATGGCACTGTGTGAGGTCAAGGACAACGTTTATGAGCTCATACTGGAGGGCGGACGCACCATAAATCCTTCCAACATCAGTATCAAGTTCTACTACACCTATACATGGGGCGGTGAGTTTGACTTCAACAGCTATGCTGATTTCTCTGGCATGCAGCCTTATCTGACAGTAGTGAGCAATCCTAACGGAAACCTCAGACCCGGTACAGAAGGACTTAAGTCGGGCAAGTTCTACGTCATCACGATGGACATCAACAATGGGCCTAAGAAAGCCGTTGCATCGTGCAAAGAGCTTGACAGCATACCGGAAGTGGAACCATAAAAACTATAATCAATAAACATAGAATCTAAAACACTGAAAGTTATGAGAATAAAACAAGGAGTGCTGCTGCTTGCATCAACCATAGCATTGGCATGTCCCATTGAGGCAAATGCCACAACAGGGATTGGCAGCATCAACGAGAATAACGCCACTCAGCAGGCTGCTGCGCGCACCATCACCGGTTTGCTGACTGATTCTAACGGCGACCCTATCATAGGAGCCACAGTGAAAATAACCGGCAAGCATGGCGGTGCCATCACAGATGTTGACGGCCGCTACAAGATTAGTGCCGCCGACAACGACGAACTGGTGTTCTCTTATATCGGTATGGAGACGGTACGCCGAAAGGTGAAGAAAGGGCAGAATGCCGTGAACGTACAGATGCAGGCAGCTTCTGCCGACCTCGACGACGTGGTTATCGTGGGTTATGGACAGCAGAAGAAAGAAAGCGTGGTGAGCTCGGTGAGCACCATCAGCGGCGAGGATTTGCACGTGAGCAGCCGAAGCCTCAACAACTCGCTTGCAGGCAAGGTATCTGGTCTTCTTGCTGTACAGCGCAGCGGTGAGCCCGGATGGGACGACGCTCAGTTCTGGATTCGTGGCGTGAGCTCTTACGCCGGCGGCACCAACCCGCTCATCATTGTAGACGGTGTGCCACGAAAGATGAGCGACATAGACGTAGAGGAGATTGAAAGCTTCTCAGTGCTGAAAGACGCTGCCGCCACAGCCGTGTATGGCGCTGAAGGCGCTAACGGCGTTGTGCTGATAACCTCGAAACGAGGCAAGAGCCAGAAGACAGCCATCAACATGTCGGCTGAATACGGCGTAGCCACTCCTATGCGTGTGCCAAAGCTGCTCAGCTCTTACGACTACTTGAGCCTGTATAATGAAGCTAACTGGAACGATAAGGGCAACCCGCAACTGGGCTTCGTTATGCCTGAGTCTGACGAGGAACTCGAAATGTACCGCACGGGTGCCGACCCTGACCTATATCCTAACACCGACTGGATGTCGATGCTACGCAACCGCACGCATAATCAGCGTTATACCATCAACTTCCGTGGTGGTGGCGACAAAGTTCGCTTCTTCGTTTCGGGCGCATACTATACAGAGGACGGTATTTACAAGAAGAACAAGGGAGCCGTATTCGACTCTAACGTGAAGTTCGACCGTTACAACCTACGTTCTAATATCGACTTCGACCTGAGTCGAACAACACGCATGTCTGTAGACATGAGCGGACAATACATCAATCGTGTGGCTCCGTCGAAGACTTCGTCCGACATCTTCAATGGCATGACGCTTGTGCCTACCCATATCATTCCTATGATCTATTCGGACGGCACACCGTCAGAGCACCCGGAATCGGATAACTCAGGACAGAGGCAGAACCCTTACAACTTCCTCTACTTCAGCGGATACAGTAAGTCGTGGCAGGTGCAATACCAGACTAAGGTCACGCTTACGCAAGACCTTGACTTCATAACCAAGGGACTGAGCGTGAAGGGAACGGTGAGCTTCGACGGACAGGCGGGGCAGTATATCAACCGCTCAATGACCGCCAACTCTTTCTATGCCACGGGGCGTGACGCCGACGGCAAGCTCATCTTCGTGCAGCGCAACGCCGGCGCTGCCCTGAGCAACCCTACTGCCGCTTCCGACGGCGGTAACAAGAAGATTTATCTTGAAGCCGCTCTCAACTATAAGCGGGTTTTCGACGAGAAACACGACGTGACCGGACTGCTGCTGTACAACCAGAAGGAAGAACAGCGACAAAACGCCTCAGGACTGAACCTTCTGCCGTTCCGCAAGCAAAGCGTGGTGGCTCGTGGCTCCTACAGCTATGACAACAGGTACACCATTGAAGGTAGCTTTGGTATGACAGGCTCAGAGAACTTTGCCAAAGGACACCGTTGGGGCATCTTCCCTGCCGTGGGCGGCGCATGGTTTGTGAGCCATGAGAACTTCTGGAAACCATTGCAAGGCGTGTTCAACAAGTTCAAGCTTCGCGCCTCATACGGTCTTACCGGTAACGACGACATAGGCACGGGACGTTTCCCATACCTCGAGTCGATGAATACAGGCGCAGGCGGCATGAACCTCGGCATTACAGCCGTTTCAAATGGCGCCGTGACCAACTGGATGGGCGGACTTGCTGAGAATCAGGCTGCTGCCATTGCCCTGAAATGGGAGATAGAGCGCAAGGCTGACGCAGGTTTCGACCTTGGCTTCTGGAACGGACGTATTGACATGTCAATCGACTACTTCGACAATCGCCGTAAGGACATCCTCCTTACCCGTGGCACCATTCCGTCGATGGCAGGTCTGCGCAAAGGCCCCACACAGAACTACGGTATAGTGTCGAACAGGGGCTTTGATGGTAACGTGACCTTCAAGGAGCACATTGGCAAGGTGAACATGACCATGCGCGGCAACTTCACTTACACCAAGAACAAGATCGTGGAATGCGACGAGGTGCGCCACGTATATGCTTATCAGGACTATACAGGCATGAGCATCGGCACCCCTTACCTCTATGTAGCCGACGGACTTTACACACCCGACGATTTCAACATCACCACCGACCTGGCAACAGGAGCACAGTCGTTTACCCTGAAAGACGGGCTGCCCAATCCCGGAGCCGATGTCAAGCCGG
>CAZZNO010000116.1:0-9565 GCA_964655685.1 uncultured Prevotella sp. | reverse complement strand
CTACTGGCATCAATGGCGTGAAGACTGTTGAGAACGGGAAGGACGCTCCTGTTTACAATCTCGCTGGTCAGCGCGTAAGCAAGGACTACAAGGGCGTTGTGATACAGAACGGCAAGAAACGCATTAACAAGTAATAAGTAACATTTCGGGTTATCTGCGGTAAGGATAATCCAAATAAAATAGATAATTACGGCGCATGAGTGTGGCTCATGCGCCGTATCTGTTTCTTACGCACGGCGCACGTAATTGCCTTGTTCGCCGTTCCTGCTTACCAGGTACGGCTGACGTACACGCTACGTGCGCCGTGCGTGTTTTATTCGTGCCTGGTACGGTATTCAATTGCCGTGCGTTTAACATGTGCAGCCTCTTTTCGAGCGACGCGAGACACACTATAGACAAAGACAAAAAAGCAGGGATGCGGAGCGGAACTATTCCGCGTCCTGGCATCCCTGCTGCTCTTATAGTAAGGTGTGAGCTTTCTTTTAGTATCCTTTATGTGCTGCCGGTTTAGTAGGCGAAAAGGGGATAAGCCTTCATGGTTTCGTTTACCTTCTCCTTTACGCGTTTGATTACCTGCTCGTTCTCAGGGTCGGCAAGCACCTCGTCGATAAGGTCGGCAACGAGATGCATCATGTCCTCCTTGGCTCCGCGCGTGGTCATGGCAGCCGTTCCGAGGCGTATGCCCGATGTCTGGAAAGCCGAGCGCTCATCGTAGGGCACCTTGTTTTTGTTGACCGTGATGTCTGCTGCAACGAGAGCGTTTTCTGCAACCTTACCCGTAAGCTCAGGATATTTCGGGCGCAAGTCAAGCAGCATAGAGTGGTTGTCGGTACCGCCTGAAACGATGGCGAAGCCTTTGTCGATGAGGTCTTGGGCGAGCACGGCAGCGTTTTTCTTCACTTGCTTGGCATACTCTATCCATGAGGGTTGCAGGTTCTCGTAGAAGCCCACTGCCTTTGCGGCAATGACATGCTCGAGAGGGCCGCCCTGGTTGCCTGGGAATACGGCAGAGTTGATGAGCTGGCTCATCTTCTTCACCACGCCCTTCTTGGTGGTCACTCCCCACGGGTTGTCGAAATCCTTACCCATCAATATAACGCCGCCACGCGGGCCGCGAAGTGTCTTGTGGGTGGTGGTGGTCACGATGTGGGCATACTTTACAGGGTTCTTCAGCAGTCCGGCAGCAATGAGTCCGGCAGGGTGAGCCATGTCTATCATGAGCAATGCTCCCACTTCGTCGGCAATCTTGCGCATGCGTTCATAATCCCACTCGCGGCTGTAGGCAGATCCGCCGCCGATGATGAGCTTGGGCTTGTTTTCAAGGGCGAGCTTCTCCATGTTGTCATAGTCAACACGGCCGGTCTCGCGGTCGAGAGTGTAGCCTATATGGTTGTAGAGCATGCCGGAGGTGTTTACCGACGAGCCGTGGCTGAGGTGTCCGCCCTGGTCAAGGTCGAGACCCATGAAGGTGTCGCCCGGCTTCAGCACGGCAAGCAGCACAGCCTGGTTTGCCTGCGCGCCGCTGTGCGGCTGTACGTTGGCAAACTCGGCGCCAAAGAGCTTCTTCACTCGGTCAATGGCAAGGTTCTCTACTTGGTCTACTACTTGGCAGCCTCCATAGTAACGTTTGCCAGGCAGGCCCTCAGCATACTTGTTGGTCAGGTAGCTGCCCATAGCAGCCATCACCTCGTCGCTGACAAAGTTTTCTGATGCGATGAGCTCCATGCCACGCAGCTGGCGCTGGTGTTCCTGCTCGATAAGGTCAAAAATGGTTTGGTCTTTCTGCATAATATAAAGTATATTGTTTGTTGTTATGTCTGTTTTATTGCCATAGCAGCCGTGCCGCCCGTTGGTATGTGTCCGTGTCGGAGCGGCATGGGAGAGGCTATACCAATGTCACCTCGTCAAGATGCTGTTCCTTGTCGCAATAGTGACATTTCACGATGCCCTTCTGCTTGTCAACGACGTTAAACCATGTTGCCATAGGCTCGTTGTTGGTAATGCACTTTGGGTTGTTGCATTTGATGATGCCGCGCAGCTCGTCGGGTGTCTCCACTCTCCGCTTCTCCACGACTTCGTATCCGCGGATGATGTTCAGCACTATGTTTGGAGCTACCACCGACAGGCGGTTTATCTCCTCGTCGCTGAAAAACTTGTCAGCAATCTTTATGATGCCCTTCCTGCCGAGCTTGCTCGATGGCAGGTTGAAACCTATAGTAACGGGCTGTGCCAGCTTTTCGAGGTTCAAGAGCCTCACTACCTGATAGGTTTTCCTGGCTGGTATGTGGTCTATGACGGTGCCATTCTCTATGGCAGCCACCTGTAATTCTTTCTTTCCCATGATGTGTGTTTTTTCAGAAGTTCGGAAGACAGAAGTCCGGAAGTCCGGTCATTACATTAAGCATAAAGTCCTAAGTCTTAACTCAGAAGTTTGGAAGACAGAAGTCCGGAAGTCCGGTCATTACATTGAGCATAAAGTCCTAAGTCTTAACTCAGAAGTCCTTAACTCAGAAGTTTGGAAGACAGAAGTCCGGAAGTCCGGTCATTACATTAAGCATAAACATCCAAGTCAACTCCTAATTCCTAATTCCTAACTCCTAACTCCTAATTCCTAACTGATAATAGTTTTGTCGTTCTTGACATCTTCCAAGCTTATGCCCAAGCAGTAGCAATAGATTGCTTCGCGGGCATAGAGCCCGTTCTTTGCCTGCTGGATGTAGTAAGCATGTGGATTGTCGTCTACGTCGTAGGCTATCTCGTTGACTCGCGGCAGCGGATGGAGCACCTTCATGTTCGGCTTGGCGTTCTTCAGCATTGAGGCGCGCAGGATGTAGACGTTCTTCACGCGCTCATACTCCATAAGGTCGGAAAAGCGTTCCTTCTGTACGCGCGTCATATACAGGATGTCGGCATCGGCTATCTCGTCCTCGGTAAACTGCGTGTGCTCCACATATTTAATATTGTGGTTGTCGCAGTAGAGTTTATACTCCTGAGGCATGGCGAGCTCGGCAGGGGCAATGAAATGGAACGTGGGATTGAAATGTCGCATTGCCATTATCAGCGAGTGCACCGTGCGCCCATACCTAAGGTCGCCCACGAGATAGATGTTGAGATTCTCGAGCGTGCCCTGTGTCTTGTAGATGGAGTATAGGTCAAGCAGGCATTGCGAGGGGTGCATGTGTGCGCCGTCGCCGGCATTGACTATCGGCACGGGCGCAACCTCAGACGCATATTGTGCCGCTCCCTCTATGAAGTGGCGCATGACGATGCAGTCGGCATAGTTGCTCACCATGAGGATGGTGTCTTTCAGCGTTTCGCCCTTGGTGGTGCTTGAAGTCTTGGCATCGGAGAAGCCGATGACACGCGCCCCGAGGCGGTTGGCGGCAGTCTGGAAACTCAGTTGGGTGCGGGTAGAAGGCTCAAAGAAAAGCGTGGCAACCACTTTGCCTTTGAGCAGCTCACGGTTGGGATGATGTTCAAACTCCTCCGCCATACTGATGAGGTAGAGCAGCTGGTCTTTCGTCAGCCCTTCAATCGTGACAAAATTGTGCTTTTCCATTTTAGAAAGATGGGTTTATTCGAATTCAAGTGCTAAGTTACGCAATTATTTCCATAAACTAATGCTTTTTAGCAAGAAAAGTAGTATTTTTGCGGAAATTATATAGAATACTCCAATGAGAAAGACTTTTATAAAATGTCTTTGGACACTGCTGGGCATCGTTGTAGGCATGGCGGCAATCTTCTTTTTCCTGATATGGTTTGGCGTCATCGGCTACAGTCCCGACATCGACAACCTGCAAAACCCCATCAGCAAGTCGGCATCGCAGGTGTTCTCTGCCGATGGAAA
Source organism: uncultured Prevotella sp. (assembly GCA_964655685.1). Classification (GTDB taxonomy): domain Bacteria; phylum Bacteroidota; class Bacteroidia; order Bacteroidales; family Bacteroidaceae; genus Prevotella. The sequence goes on along the minus strand of CAZZNO010000116.1, from coordinate 5,718 downwards.
GATTATCGGAACCTATAATCTCGACCGTTCCAACCGCATTCCCGTGTCCTATAACAAGCTCTCGCCCTATCTGGTTCAAGCCCTTGTGGCTACGGAGGACGTGCGCTTCTACGATCATTCGGGCATCGACTTCATAGCCCTGACACGTGCCATAGTGAAGCGAGGCATATTGGGGCAGACATCGGCAGGCGGCGGCAGCACCATCACCCAGCAGCTTGCCAAACAGCTCTACACCGAGCACCCGGCGAAGACTACGGCACAGCGAATGCTGCAAAAACCCATCGAATGGGTGACGGCGATAAAGCTCGAAAGGCTTTATACAAAGGAGGAAATCATTGCTCTGTACCTAAACTATTTCGACTTCCTGCACGGGGCGGTAGGCATAAAGAACGCAGCCAACACCTATTTCAACAAGGAGCCAAAGGATCTGGACGTGGATGAGGCTGCCATGCTCGTAGGTCTGTGCAAGAACCCGTCGCTTTTCAACCCGGTGCGCTATCCTGACAAGGCGCGCGAACGGCGCAACGTGGTGCTGGGGCAAATGCTGAAGGCAGGCTATCTGTCGCAGGCAGAATATGAGCAGGACGCAGCCCAACCCGTGAAGCTTAACTTTCATCGCGCCGACCACAAGGACGGCACGGCGGTTTACTTCCGCGAGTTTCTGCGCCAGTACATGATGATGGACAAGCCCGAACGCGACGACTATCCGTCGTGGAACAAGCGGCAGTATGTCATCGACTCCATAGCCTTCGCTCAAGACCCGCTTTGCGGATGGTGCAAGAAGCACACCAAGCGTGACGGCTCGTTCTACAACATCTACACCGACGGGCTGAAGATATTCACCACCATCGACTCGCGCATGCAGCGATATGCCGAGGAATCGGTCTACGGACATGTGGCAAGATACTTGCAGCCGGCTTTTGACAAGGAGAATGCCAACAAGCCCAGCGCGCCTTTCAGTGGCAAGCTGACCACGAAGCAGGTGAACCAGATAATGGCGCGAGCCGTGCAGCAGAGCGAGAGATACATAAAGATGAAGGAGGCTGGGGCGTCGCAAGACGAGATACACCGCGCTTTCCATACGCCAACCGACATGACCATCTTCACCTACCGCGGGGAGATAGACACCATGATGGCGCCCATCGACTCCATACGCTATTACAAGCACTTCCTGCGCGCCGGCTTCATGAGCATGGACGCCCACACGGGGCAGGTGAAAGCATACGTCGGTGGGCTCGACTTTGCTCACTTCCAGTACGACATGGTGATGTACGGGCGCAGGCAGGTGGGCTCAACCATCAAGCCGTTCCTCTACTCACTGGCTATGGAGAACGGCGCTTCGCCGTGCGACCGCGCGCCTAACGTGCAGCGCACCTACATGGTTGGCGGACGGCCGTGGACACCACGCAACAGCAACCGCCGCCGATACGGGCAGATGGTGACGCTCAAATGGGGGCTCGCACAGTCTAACAACTGGATTTCTGCTTACCTCATGTCGCGCCTGAATCCGCGCCAGTTCGTATCTATGCTGCACAAGTTCGGCATCAACAACCCCGACATCTATCCCTCCATGTCTCTCTGCCTCGGCCCGTGCGAAGTGACGGTGGGTGAGATGGTGAGCGCATACACCACGTTTGCCAACAACGGCATACGCATTGCCCCTACGTTCGTCACGCGAATAGAGGACAACGAGGGCAACGTGGTGGCTAAGTTTGAGCCACGCATGAGCGAAGTCATCAACTCGGAGTCTGCCTACAAGATGCTCGTGGAGCTGATGGCTGTGGTAGACGAAGGAACCGCCGGAAGGCTTCGTTTCAAATACAATATTGAGGGCGAGATAGGCGGAAAGACCGGAACAACCAACAACAATTCCGATGCATGGTTCATCGGCTTCACGCCTCAGCTCGTGAGCGGAGTGTGGGTAGGCGGCGAAGACCGCGACATACACTTCGACTCCATGCGCATGGGACAGGGCGCCACGATGGCGCTGCCCGTCTGGGCCTACTACATGAAGAAAATATACCGCGACAAAACGTTGCCCTACGACTCCACCGCCACCTTCGATGTGCCCGAGGATTTCGACCCATGCGGACACGACGAAGAAGAAGCAGGCGGCAACCTCGGCATCGACGAAGTGTATGAATAAGCTTCAACGAATTTCTCGGATTAATCAAATTAAATCGCCTGTTAAGCATGAATATACCTGAGAAAACAATAAGCCGGCAGACAGAGCGCGTCAGGAGTATGTTCCTGACGTGGATTAAGTTCATGGAGCAAGAGGTGGACTTTTGGGCAATACCCGGCGACCTCGACATACACACGCAGGGCCACTGCGAGCGAGTGCTGATGCACGCCCTGCGCATAGGCGAGGCTCGCCACGCCTCCGACCGACAGATGCTTGCCCTCGCCCACGCATCTATTTTCCACGACACGCGCCGCAAGGACAACTATCTCGACACGGGGCACGGGGCACGCGCCGCCGCCCACTACCGTGAGTTCTGCGACAAGGGCAAGCTCCGGTTCCTGCCCGAAGCATACGCGGCTATATGGTATCACGACCGCGACGACGAACTGGGTGAGAAATACATCGGCAGTCACACGGTTGAAGACAGCGAGCGCGACGCGTGGATTGAGGTTTACCACGACTTCAAGGATGCTGACGGGCTCGACCGCCTACGCCTCGGCACATGGTGCCTTGACCCGAAGTTCCTGCGCACGCCCGAGGCAAAGACAATGATTCCCTTTGCTCAGCAGCTTGTGGAAGACACCATACCGCCCCAAGAGCTGCAACACACCTACGACCTCACAGCTCCCTTCCGCCCGAAAACATAGAAAAGCTGCTTTTTATACTCCATTTTCCGCTTGGAAAGCAGCTTTTAGACTATCTTCAAACATAATCCGACCCAAAGCCAACCTGCTGCTAACCGTTTTTTAATAATTTTGCATAGAAATCTAAAAACAGGTTCTTAAGACAATGTCAATTCTCTTTGCCATAATAGCGATACTCGTATCCGCACTTGCCATACTGGCGTATAAATACATAAAGCTCAGCGAAAGGCTCAAAGCCTTTGAAAATCACTCGTCGGGAGCACCTGCCGACGATAGCAGCGGCGAGACATCAGAAAAAGATGCCGCTACAGCAACATCCGCCAGCCGCCACGGCAAGACAGCCATGATGCTCGTGGGGCTTGACGAGCCGACCGTAGACACGCTGCGCGAAAGCCTGTCAGACGAGTTCGAGTTCAGCATCGTAGCCGACAGCCGCGATGCCGTGAAGCAGGCTACAGAGCAGAATCCCGACATCATAATCTCCGATTACCTCATGCCGGGCATCACAGGCGACGTGCTTTGCCACCAGCTGAAATCGCAGCTTTGCACAAGCCACATACCCGTGGTGTTCCTTACGGCGCTCAGCGACAGCTCCGACATCATCTACGGGCTTGAAGCCGGAGCGTCTGACTACATCACCAAGCCCTTCGAGACAAACGTGTTGCGGGCACGCATAAACAAAGTGCTGGCACAGCAGCAAATGGTGAGGAAGGACGTTGTAGAGGCAAATCTCGACAACCAGGAGAACGAGGGCATAGACTACACGTCGGCAATAGACCGCAAGTTCATGGCGCGCGTAAACGATATACTCGCAAGCAAGATAGACAACTTCGAGTTCTCTACCAACGACCTCTACCGAGAACTGGGCATGAGCCGAACCGTGGTTTACAACAAGCTTAAGGCTCTGACAGGTCACGCCCCAAGCGACTACATACGCATCATACGCCTCAATAAGGCATTGGAGCTGTTGAAGACCCGCGAGTTCAACGTGTCGGAGGTAGCGTTTAAAGTGGGCTATGCCGACCCGAAGTATTTCAGTACGAGCTTCAAGAAACAGTTCGGCATGTCGCCAAGCAAGGTTTAAATGGCGGCTCGCCATATAGAGACCGGTTGACAATCGCATAACAGACTATACATATATTATATATAAGGACATGAAAACGTATTTGGGAATAGACTTGGGAGGGACCAAGTTGCTCATAGCTGAAGTAGACGAGCTCGGCAACATATACCGTCAGAAACGCTACGACACCGGCTTTTTCAATCAAGAGTCGGCTTTCGACATAATCCGCAGCTCCGTAGACGACTATATCGAGAACGTGGGCTTCACCAACGGCAAGCCCGAAGGCATGGGCGTGGGGCTGATAGGGCGTGTAGATTCGAAGAACGGCATTTGGCAGCAGATAGACCCCGACCGCACTCATCCGCTGCCGATAGCACGCCAGTTGAGCGACCTCTACGGCATACCTTGCTTTATTGACAACGACGTGAAAAGTGCCACTCAGGCAGAGATGAAATGGGGGTTCGGCCGCATGACCGACGACTTCATCTACTTGAACGTGGGCACGGGCATAGCCACAGGCATGGTTGTTGCCGGCCGCCTAATCCGCGGCAGTCATTTCAATGCCGGCGAGGTGGGGCACGTGCGCACAGGCGTGAAGGTGGGCGTGACATGTCCTTGCGGCCGCATTGACTGTGTAGAGGCAATAGCCTCGGGCATGGGTATCGACCGTTGCGCGCGCCTTTTCCACGATAAGTTCACCACCCGCCTGCAAATACCGCAGGACAGCAGCCGCGTGAAGGCGCAAGACGTGTACAGCCTTTACAAGGAAGGCGACGAGCTTTGCAAGTTCCTCGTAGACAACGCTGCCGATGCCCTGGCAAACCTCATAATGAACCTTGTGCGTGTTTCCGACCCGGACACCGTGGTGCTTGGCGGTGGAATGGTTGCCGACGGTTTCCTGCTTTCGCAGATAAACCGGTATCTGCACCATGTCACCATGCGCTTCGTGACCAACGGCGTGGTCGTGACCAAGCTTAATCCTGAGTTTATCGGTGTGCTCGGCGCGGCGGCAATAGCCATGCAATAAGCCATGAGGCGGCAAAAGGCATGCAAAATATAGAAAGCTAAAGAAGATGATAACTATAGCAAACAGCAAAGAAGAATTTGACCGCCTGGCGGCTCTCCGCGCAGTAGAGCAGATAATGCGGAAGCCAACCAGCGTCATAGCCCTCTCCACGGGGCGCACCACGCTGAACGTGCACAAGCAGATAGTGGACTGGTGCAAGACGCATCCCATAGACATAAGCCGCGTCACGTTCGTGGGTGTTGATGAAGTGACAGGTGTCGACCGAGATTATTCCGGCGCATGCTACGCCATGCTGAAAAGCGAAATCGTAGACCCGCTCGGCATCGACGACCGGCACTTCCTCATGCTGCCCACGCGTAGCCACGATTTCAATGCCGATATAGCTGCGTTCAGCCGTCGGCTTTGCGACCTCGGCGGCATCGACTTGTTGTTTCTTGGCATCGGCGAGAACGGACATTTGGGTTTCAATCAGCCTGGCACGCCGTTCGGCTCAACCATCCGCCTGTCAAACATGGACGAACAGCTCGAAGCTCGCATCCGCCGCGAAACGGCAACGCCGGCAGGCACGCCCCTCGGCGGCATCACGCTCGGGCTGAAAGACATGATGCACGCGCGCCGCATAGTGCTGTTGGCAAAGGGCGACAACAAGGCATCCATTGTGAGCCGTGCAATAGCCGCGCCCGTGGCAGAGTCGTTGCCGGCAACCATATTGCAGCTGCACCCCTGCTGCGAATACCTGCTCGACAGTCATGCCGCCGCCCTCATTTTAATGCATAATTCATAATTCATAATGCATAAT